>JBKDPB010000061.1:0-26634 GCA_046342615.1 Planctomycetota bacterium
AAAGTCACCAGCTCGACATGTGTTTTGCACTTTGATTCCTCATCCTCGGTGGCGTCCTCGTCGGATTTTGGTGGCGGTTCGGCGTGGCTGATGGAATCTCCATCGTCCTGCACGCTGATGACGCGGTCTCTTCCGTCCTCCTTGGCCTTTAGCAATCCCTGGTCGGCGCGGCCCATCGCGGTCTGTTCGGAATCCTCGGGCTGAACAACGGTAACGCCGAAGCTGGCGGTCATGCAAGCTCCTCGCAAGGCGGGGATGGGCAGTCGCTGCAGTTTCCGACGGATCGCTTCGGCGAGTTCCACGGCTTGCGGCAAATCGCACTGCGGGCAAAGGATCACGAACTCCTCTCCACCGTAGCGAGCGACGATATCGGTCGAGCGACACGATTCGCGGAGAAGAGCGGCGAAGCACCGGAGCGCCTCGTCTCCTGCCTGATGTGAAAAATGATCGTTGATTCGTTTGAAATAGTCGATGTCGCAGATGATGATCGATCCGGGGGGACTTCCACCCACATGATTCTCGATGAAATTCGGGAGCTGCCTGTTCAGCTCGCCTCGATTGGCGACTTTCGTCAACTCGTCCAGCGACGCTTTGCGGTTGAGTTGGATGATAGTCTGTTCCAGGTCGCGTTGTTGGCGCAAATCATTGAGGATGATCGCTCCGCCCGTGATCTTGCCGCGATCATTGGCGAAAGGAACGACCTCGACATCCACGTCGATAAACTCCGCATCGAGGCATTTGATCTTCATTTTCTGATGCACGCGTCCGCCGGACGATAACATCGCGAGAAATGGACAATCATGATCCGGCAGCAGGTTTCCTTCCCGATCGCACAGTCCGATCAACGAGGGTTTCCAATAGTGGTGCAAGACCGATTGGCTCGAGCGACCCGTCAACTGCACGGTTGCGTCATTCCATTGCAAGACGCGGAATTCGCTGTCCACAAAGACGAGGCCCTGATGGACGTTGTTGAGCATGTGTCGATAAAATGTCTCGCTCATGAAGTTCACGATCGGAAATGCATCGAAGGAAGACTGCATGTCCTGAAGGTCGAATCGGAACTGGAATTTCGACGTGAGGCTTGGAAATACGTTGTCCCAGTGCGACTGCACCAAGTCTTCGACTCCCTTGGGTGGCTTGAGGACCAGCTGTGCAAACGAACGCGCTAGTTTTGGATCGAACTGTTCGCCCGATCGCTGTTGCAGTTCGCTAAGGGCCTGCTCGCAACTCCTCGGGTCCCGGTAGGGTGAACGCGATGTCATCGAATCGTAAGCGTCGATAATGCGGATCAACCTGGCGGCCATCGACCAGGATTCGGAGGCCTGCGGATTGGGCAGCCGCGAGAAATCCCGACTCGCCAAATCGATGGCGTTGAGCAGCATCTGCGACGCTCCAGCCGCTTTGAGAATCTCCACCCCTACTTGAGGCTGCAATTCCATCAGCGCGCGTTCCTGGTTGCTCAGTGCATCGGGTTTCTGCAAAACATGATCGGGAATCACAATCTTCCCGATTTCATGCATCAGTCCAGTGATCCCAAAAAGCTGGATGTGGTAGTCGCGCAAGCCATATCCGTATCCCCATGCGGTGGCGTACATCCCAACGCGCAACGAGTGGGCTGCCGACGGACTGTGCTTGGCTCGTAACGCAACATGCAAGGCAGAAGCCGTCTGCAAATGGATCAGCGCGGTATCCAACTTCGTTGGTGATACCGAGCGGGGTGTTCCGAGATTCCCATTGCGGTCGGGTAGAAAAGATTCGACTGCCGTTGTCATGCTGTACCACTTATAGATGGAGCGGATCGAGCGGGCGACTGCAGATCCAGGTTTGACGCTTTTTGCAAGGCTTGCTTGAAAAAATCCCGGATGCTGCCAAACTGCCCTCCTTCGCGGGTAAGTTCCTGAGAGCGACCGGAGAATTGCTCAAAGTTTCGGGGTTATGACGCTTGTAATGCCGTCTCCCGGTCCGTGCCGGCCCCGGAATGTCGGCGGTCGCACCCCTTTGCAAGGGCAGGGAATGCCTTCTGCAAGGGCAGGGAGTACCCACCGGTCAACGGCCGAGGTACGATACAATCGTCACAATCGACACTCGGTCCGCGTCGTGAGTCCCCAACCCTTGCACGATCACCATGAACACGTTTCTGTCCGTTATCTCCGTTGTCGTTGCGGTTCTCGCTGCCGTTTTCTTTCTTGTTTTTCTAGCCATCTTCCACCGCTATTTTTGGTTGTGGATTCAATCGGTGATGACAGGCGCCCGCGTCGGCATCTTCGACTTGATCGGCATGCTGTTTCGAAGGGTCGATGCAAGAACGATCGTGCGCAGCAAGATCATGGCGGTCCAAGCCGGCATCCAAGACGAGGATCTGACCTCCAAAGCTCTCGAAGCGCATTACTTGGCCCGCGGTAACGTCCCCCAAGTCATCCGCGCGCTGGTCGCCGCTCGCAAAAGCCGCCAAATCACCCTCTCGTTCCGCGAAGCAGCGGCAATCGATCTGGCCGGTCGCGATGTGCTCGATGCCGTTCAGACGAGCGTCTACCCCAAAGTCATCGACTGCCCCCCCCGCAACGCATCGTCCCCCTTCCTGGATGCGATCGCCAAAGATGGCATCCAACTCAAAGTCAAAGCTCGAGTCACCGTGCGAGCAAACCTCCAACGCCTGATCGGGGGCGCCACGGAAGAGACGATCATCGCTCGTGTCGGACAAGGTATCGTCTCGGCGATCGGGTCGGCCGACAGCCACAAAGTCGTTCTTGAAAACCCGGATTTGATCTCGAAAGAAGTTCTCAAGAGCCGACTCGATGACCAAACCGCATTCGAAATCGTCTCGATCGATATCGCCGACATCGATGTGGGCGAAAATATCGGAGCACGGTTGCAAGCCGATCGCGCGGAGGCAGACACGCGCGTCGCGCGGGCCAAAGCCGAAAGCCGCCGCGCCGAAGCGGTCGCGATCGAGCAAGAAATGATCGCGAAGATTGAGGAGAGCCGGGCCGAGGTCGTGGCCGCGGAAGCCAATGTGCCCGTCGCAATTGCCGAGGCGCTCAAGCAAGGCAAAATACAAATTATGGATTACTATAAGCTCAGAAACATCACCGCCGATACCGAGATGCGGCAGAGCATCGCTGGCACGAGCACGACCGGGCCAAGCTCCACGCCGCGACAAGGACCGTAATCGAGACCAAGGACTTTTTCATGAGCGACAACCTCGACGATTTCCTTCGCCAAGCCGCCGAGAGGCGGGCCAAACGCCAACAGCAAAAAAGCAGCGGCCATCCTTCCGCGTCGGGAACCCATTCCGGTCGCCCCGAACCTTCCCCCCCTCGCACGACCGGCATTCCGCAGGCCTCCTCCCAGCCCTCCGCCCCTGCCAGAGGAACTCGCCAAGTCTTCCAGTCCCCCACCACACCCGCCAATCAGCCACCCAAGCCCTCGCCAAAACCGCCGGCTCCCACCCCTCGACTGTCGGACGTCCGACCGACCGTCGGTCATTTGGAACCCAGCCTTTCGGATCGGCATGTAGAAAGCAATCTGCAATACGCCGACGAACGCATGGAGACGCATCTCAAGGAAGCGTTCACCAGCGAGATTCGCTCCCCGGAAGGGATTCGCATGCTGCGTCAAAGCGAGCCAGCTCCCGGCTCCACCGGTCCCCGGCCTGAGCAAAACCTCATCACATCGGGCGACCTGAAAGTCCAGCTTCGCAATCCGCAAACCTTGCGGCTTGCTATCCTCGCCCAAGAAGTCCTGAAGCGACCCTACTCGTGAACCCGTCTGCCGAACCAGGGAGCGAGCCCGATTTCTCGCGCGGGGCCGACGGCCTTCTGCCCGCAATCGCCCAGGATGTTCGTACCGGACAAGTTCTCATGCTGGCTTGGATGAATCGCGAAGCCTACCAAGAGACGCGACGCACCGGACAAGCAACCTACTACAGCCGTTCGCGCGGCAAGTTGTGGCGAAAAGGAGAGGAGAGCGGACACCGGCAAAGCGTTTCCGAAATCCGAGTCGATTGCGACGCGGATGCGATCCTGCTGCTCGTCGAACAACTCGGCGCCGCTTGCCATGAAGGCTATGCGTCCTGCTTCTTCCGCTCTTGCACCGACGAAGGATTCGTCGAAAATCAATCGCGATTGATCGATCCCGCGAGTGTTTACCCTTCCTCCCAATCGACCTAGTTTGTCGTGCCTGAGCTTCCCGAAGTCGAAACCATGCGCCGCGGCCTGCTGCCGTTGATAGGCGGAGTGATCGAACGGGTCGAATTTCCGGACAGCCCGTATCGACCTATCCAGCAAACACCTAGCCAGGGATCGTTCCGCGCGCGAGCCTGCGGGCGAACCATCGTGGGGATCGACCGGATCGCAAAACGGGTATTGGTCCGGCTGGACAGTGGTGATTCAATCGTGATGCAACCCAAGATGGCCGGACTGGCACTGATCGCAGACCCGCCCAGTCCTCAACATGTGCGATTGGTGGCTCATGTTCGAAACGCGCCTGCCGACCGCTTGATCTACTGGGATCGCCGCGGACTGGGGACGATTCATCTTTGGACTGCCGAGGAATGCTCGGCCTATCTCGGACCGGAAAACCTGGGGCCCGATGCGCTGGTTATCGACCCCCAAGATTTCATCGAACGGTTCGTATTCCTGGATCGACCGGTGAAGCCCGCTCTCCTCGACCAAAAACGCGTTGCGGGGGTCGGAAACCTCTACGCGTCCGAGATCCTCCATCGCGCTCGGATCCATCCGACACAGCGATGCTGTCAAATCTCTCGAGCCCGCTGGCTCCGAATCTTTCAAGCGATGCGAGAAATCCTGCTGCAGGCTATCGACGCCGAAGGCTCAACCCTCGGCGATGGCACCTACCGCAACGCCATCAACGGAGAAGGTGGCTATCAGCATCACCACTGCGTCTACGCCAGGGACGAGGAAAAGTGTCCCACGTGTGGAAAAGGGACCATTCGCCGAATTGTCCAGGCTCAACGCAGCACTTTTTTCTGCCCCACTTGCCAGCGGATGCCTAGGTCCAAGTAAGTTCGACTCGTCCAACGAATCGGCGAGGCGCAGACGCGGGAAACCGTCCCAGCGGCGAAACTCCATGCCCTTGCGGACGTTCTGACGCTTCGAGAGGTGATTTTCTGGACGTCCTCGGCTTCGCCGAGGGCGAGCCCCCCGGCCCGAATTTTTCGTTGACTTCAAATCGGACCGCGCTATACTGAAATATCGGTTTTTCCGAACTTTTCTTGTCTGCTGTCTCCTTTCCATTCCAATGCTTCAAAACACCCTGTCCGAAACCGGTGTTCTTTGCAGCCGACGTCGTCTGGTGTTGTGGATCGCCGCCATCGCTCTGCTTCTGGGCTTCGGAACGGAAAATGGGTTTGCGAAGTGCGGTTCCGCCTCGGATGCGGCAGCTTGGAAATACGGGAGCACCGCCGATCTTATCCAATGGGATGGTCGTTGGTGGTCCAGCGAACCCTCTTCTGCGGTCATGCAGGAGGATACGCACTTCGATGCGGATTCGAAGCCTTGCTCACGCTGTGGAGGCAGGCCGTCCGACCATCGATCTGCTCCCCCGACGAACGTTCCGACACGGGGCGTCGGTCCGATGATCGTCCTCAACGAGAAGTTGGGTCTTCATGATCTGGCAACTCTCCCCAAAGCGACGCTCGTGCCTTCCGACCATTTTTTGGCGGGACGCACGTTGGAAGTCGCCAAACGCCCGCCAAAATATTCTCTCTAAACCACCGCGCATGCTTTGCGCGGTCTGCTCGATCGACTTGCTTGTCCTGGGTTCGCTTTTCTCCCCGAACGTGACCCAAAACATCCAGGCAAGAATACGCCTCGTTTGACTCGACTCGCCTTGCCTTGGATTCCGTTCCTCCCGCGGATCGAATCCACAAGGTCGACCCAACGGGGCATCCGATTCCAACCTTGTGATCGATCTCTGCAATTCAAGATCCTTTCTTCGAGCTTATCAATACCATGCAATCATTTCGTACTCATCGTCGTGCGTTTACCCTGGTCGAACTTCTGGTGGTCATCGCGATCATTGGCATTCTCGTCGGATTGCTGCTCCCCGCGGTCCAAGCGGCCCGAGAGGCAGCCCGGCGCATGCAATGCACGAACAACATGCGTCAAGTCATGTTGGCCGCCCTCAACTACGAGTCGGCCTTCAAACGCCTACCGGCTTCCCGCGTATCCCGCACCAGCAATCTGCTGGGGCCCACCAGCTCCATCTCGGTTCATGCAAGACTGCTCCCGTACATGGAGCAAAACCAAATCTACCAACTGGTCAACTTTGGTGTGGAGTGGAACGATCCTCTCAATGACGCGGCTCGGCTGACCAATGTCCCGACGTTCCGTTGCCCTTCGGATCCATCGACAAGCGTCCCCCCCAATGTCGGCGGCATCAACAATTACTATGTCAATTCGGGAACCGTGCCTCTCTGGTCCCGAACCGTGGCAAACCCGATGCCACAAGTGCCGGTGAACGACGGTGTCTTCTATCGCGATTCTTTCTTGAAGCTCGCTGCGATCACGGATGGATTGAGCAATACGGCTGGGATGTCCGAACGTCTCACAGGGGATTACAACCAGAACAGATCAACCCCGCTGACCGACACGTTCCAGCCCGGTACCCAGCCGTTCACCATGGATCAAGCGTATGCGGATTGTTATGCAACCAATCTGGCCGATCTTTCCAAGCAAGGTTTTTCCGATGTAGGTACTCCGTGGATTCGCGGTTACCACTCCACTTCGGAGTACTATCACATTGCTCCTCCGAATGGACGCTCGTGCATGTTCCCTCCGGGACGCATCATGACCACAGCGAATTCGCAACACGGCGGAAACGTCAATCTTGCTTTCTGCGATGGGTCGACCCACACCGTAGCTGGCAGCGTCGATCTTCTCGTCTGGCGTGCAATCGGTACTCGTGAAGGGGCAGAAACAACCGGCTCCTCCAAGATTTTGGAATAGAGATCCTCGATCGGCGGCAGCGAGAGGAGCGATTCTCTCGCTGCCCTTTTTCATTCCTGTGTCATCTTGAGTCCTTTCAATCATCGGATGGAAACGTCTTTATGCGATCGATCATTACCTCACGTGTGCCGCGACGAGCGATTCCTCTGGCCGGCCTGTTTTTTGCTGCGGTAGGGCTGCAATCCCTCAGCACTGCCCAGGATTCCAGCGGGAAAGCGACCAGTGAATCGTTGCCGGATGTCACTCGAAATGCCGCCGATGAACCGCGCGCGACCCCCATCACTCGCTCGGTCATGAAGCAATATTTGGAGGATTTGAAGCAACGCGTGCCTCGTATTCCTCTTCCGGAGATATCCGAAGAAGAGAAGAAGGCTGCGTTGGAAGACCCCAGGGCGGGTACCTACGAAGGCCGATTGCGCAAGTTGTATCTGCCTGAGAGCCCCACTTCGAGCTACCTGCCCTTCAGCGGTACTTCAAGCAACAATCGTCAGGCTGCGAGTCGCATGGGGCCTCCCGAGCCGCTGTTGACTCTGGACTATGCGTTCAAGGTTCGATTGTTTTGGATTGCCGCGCGAGCCAACAACTGCCAGTATTGCTTGGGACACCAGGAATCCAAGCTTTTGGCAGCCGGGATGAACGAGGACGAAATCGCCGCCTTGGACTCGGAATGGGAGCTGTTTCCGGAAAACGAGCAAGCCGCCTTTGCCTTGGCCAAGCGATTGACGCTCGAGCCCCATCGGATTTCGGATGAGGACATCGACCGCTGCCGACCCTTTTATAGCGATGCCCAAATGATTGAGATGATCGGCTCGATCGCGGGGAATAACGCGATCAATCGATGGAAGGAAGGGGCGGGAATTCCACAGTCCACCAATGGCGGCGGATTCGGCAGTGCACCGGGCAGTTCCAGCAGCACCAACGAGGAACATTCCTATCTTACGGCCACGTCCGATGCGTTCGCCAAGCGTCGTAGCAAGATCGTTTCTGTCGACCCGTCGGATGCATCCCTGGTCCAGATCTCTCGGACGAAGTTCCAACGCGCTGCCTTGGAATCCAAGGAAGCGGTGGCGATGAAATTAAAGGAAGTGCAAAATCGCAAATCGCGATTGCCTTTGGTAGACGCGGACCGCGCTGCCGAAGTCATGGGGGATACGATTACCGGCGGTCGCGTCGAACAATGGCATCGCCTTCTCGCCCACTTCCCTGTCGCGGGCAAACGCTTCGCCGACGGAATGCGGGCTGCGTCGACCTCCGATATGCTTGACCCGTCTCTTCAGTCCCAAATCGATTGGGTTGTCGCTCGGCAAGATCGCGCATGGTATGCAGCGGCTCTGGCGATGGATGCCATGCGGGTGCATGGCGTGACTGACGCCCAGATCGAAAGCCTCGATCAGGATTTCGGCTCCTCGATCCCCGGAATGCAGGATCGGGATCGAGCCCTCTTGAATGTGGCGCAGAAACTGAGCGCTTCGCCGATTGTACTGACCGACAAGGATGTCGCCGATGCGATAAAACTCGCAGGGCCGAAAGCGGTGACGCAGACGATCAACTACACGGCGTATCGAGCCGCGTTCAATCGCATCACCGAGGCCGCAGGCTTGGGAAAATGATGCGTTGCCGGAGCTTGCGAGCACCCTCGACACGTACCGGGCCTCAGTGGTCATCGCCGCTGGGGCCCGAGCCATTTCGGTGACTAGCCGGAGATTGCCCGATCGATGGCCGCTCGCATCTTGCGCAAGCCCAGGGTTGCATTCTCCAAAGGTGGCGTCTCCCAATACTTGCGGTTAAACAGCTCCAGCGACACGACTCCTTGGAAACCGCTAGCCATCACCGTCTTGAAGACCTTCGTGATCGGTGCGATCCCATCGCCCGGATAGACGCGATCCGCATCCGAAATCTTGTCGCGCGGGATGTCAGGGTAATCGTTCACGTGAAAGACATGAATCTTGGTGCCGGCGAGGAGTCCCAAATCATCGAAATGGGATCCTCCCTTGTAGAGGTGGTACACATCGGGCAAAACGCAGGCATCGGGATGCTGTGCTGCGGCAGCCACGTAGAGTACTTCGGAGAGTTTTGATAGATTTTTTGAGAAGCCCCAGACTTCCAGCTGCGGGAGGCACCCGACCTGCCGGCCGGCTTCGAGCAGAGCGCGGTAGCGCTGGCCCGCCAGATCGAGATCGAGTCGGTCTCCGTCCACGGCGCCAGCGGGTGGTGCAGCGATCCGGGTACCTCCGATCGCCACGATGGTTTCCATCTCCTTCTTGGCTTGGTCGAGCGCTTTCTTGTGCGTTGCATCGTCAGCGACAATCCAAGGAGCGAACGCGATCGAGCTTTCGATCGTGAGGCCAGCATCTGCGATCCTCTTTTTGAGATCTGCCAGCGATCCTCCGCCGCTGAGATACTTGTCGATGTCGCGCAGCCACAATTCCATCGAATCGTAGCCGGCTTGGCGGGCCACCTCGATCTGCTCCAAAAGAGGTACCGCTTCACCGTGGATGGTGCTGGTGTTCAGGCAGTATTTCAAGGTCGATGCTCCTGGAATGCAATGAGTTGATGCGGGTTGGCCATGGGTTGTGTTTGCCATGGGAATCATTGCAGCGCCGATGGCTGCGGTCGAACTGCGAGCGAGGAAGGATCGTCGGACCATTCCCGCCGAGGGTGAATTGGATGCGTCAGTCATGGAAGTTGATTCGAAGGTGTGGACGAACGAGGAATTGGAACGAAACAGGTGCCCATCGCGAGCAGGGTCAATCCGTAGAGCCAATCGCCCGCGACGGCAGCAACCAGCAGTGCAAAACCGGCGAGGCACAGCATACCCACCGCCACAGTGCTTCGCTGGGTCAGAAGGAACGCAGCCCCGATCTGCAAAGCGAGGATCGCGAGAGTCCAGGCTTGGCCGAGATAGCTGGAATCGGGCAAGGCGCCGACAAGGCTCGCGGTTTGACGGGATAAGAGTGGAACCGCGTTGCCGTTCCACCAGATACTGTACTGAAGCATGCTGGCAACGCTAAAGACCAGCCACAACAAAAGATGAATCTGCCCGCACCGCAACAGGAGGTTCGCGGAGATGCGTTCCGTCCCGTCGTCGAACCCGGGACGCAGCGTCCACGCAGTCCGGCCCGGATCGATCATGGCGTAGAACAACCCAGCGGTCAAAAGAATCTCGCCGGGCATCGAAAGCCATGGAGCGCGATGATGGATTGTCAGCATGCAAATCCACGCGACCATGAGCGGGATGCGATTTCCGAGGCCGAGGAGCGCAGCCACGCTTGCCAGCATGCCAACGCTACAAACTGCGAAACCCACCCATGGCTGCGTAGCTCGGAACAAAATCGACCAGCGGTATTGGCTGCCGGTATCCGGTAGCCCCTCCCCGATGATGTAGCGAGCCGATTCGAGATCAAACCATCCGTCCCCGGACAACCACTGGGGGACCCACGACGCGAAGACGGCAAAGTGAACAACCGCTACCGCAGCAAGGGCAAACCGGAACAGAGCTGCGCCGCGCGTCGATGCTGGGGAGAACCAAAAGCGGTCCCAAGCCATCGGCACTTGGAAAAACGACTTCGATAATTCGCTCAGAATCAACTTCCTGCCCCTTCGGCTACGGGTGATGCAGGAACCGAACGGGTCGCTTCGATCTGCGGAATCAAGGTGACATCGGATTCGTTCAGCGGAATCACGGAGGCTTCATAAATTGCCGACGGTGAGTCGCTGAGCGTCGGAATCTCCATGGCAAAGCGGATGCGATCGATCGCGATTCCTTCCTTCGCGGCTCGCGTCACCAGGGCATGGGCGATCAGTCCGAGCCCGTCGGAATCGTCGTGTTCCGCCAGCGCGCCAGCGAGTGCCGTCAACCGTCGCCACTTGGCATCCGAACGTCTCGAGTCGATCCACATTTTCCAATTGGTATCGCGACGATTGGTTTTGTATTCGATGGTCATGGCCTGATCGAACGTCTCGCCGGTCGCCAATGCAACCGGTGCGAATTCCGTGTACCAACCCAGCGTCATCAGGTACGGTTGCAACATCACCAGGGTCTGGTCGGCAAACTCAGAACGACGCAAACTGTTGTTGGATGCGTAGTTGAGTGCCACCATGGCGAAATGCGCGGCGAGAATGACGCTGATCCCAATGCGGACCGCCAGTGACCACGAATGCGGCGCGTCGCCTTGTTGACGGGTTCGTAAGGGGCTGTTGGAATTCATGGAAAGACGAATGGAGTTCGAGGGTTCCGGGAATCCGCCGGTGATCGATCACCTCGTCGATGCCGATCGGCGCACACCTCGGAATCGAATATGGTACTCTAGGGATCTGTTTGCGACAGAGCTGTCGCGCCGATCCACGATCCAGTTCGCAGAAACCATTGCAAAACGCAAAATGGAACCGCATTCTCCCCCCCTGCAACCCGCACCGCAACCGTCCGAACCCGCCGCATGTTCTTGGGCACGTGGAGCGTGCCCGGCTTGCGGAGGGAAACTTGTCGAGATTCGCGCGAAATTTCAATGTAGCCGTTGCCATCGCATCTGCGAGACTTGCTGCGAAGGGGGCCCTGGTTAAGCCTTGACTGCTTCCGCAACTACCACCTAGACTCTACGGTTTTCGCCCCACGCGAACAGTTGGTTCCGCGACACGGACCACTGTCACGGGCTTGTTGGCGTTCCGGTTGATTGGCGTGCCGGGCAAATTGGAATGAGAGTGTACTTGTGCCTGCTACCTGCGTGATCGGTCTTCAATGGGGCGATGAGGCCAAAGGCAAACTGGTCGATCTCCTCGCTCCTCGCCACGATGTCGTGGTCCGTTATCAAGGGGGTGCCAACGCAGGCCATACGGTTGTCTGCGGACAGGAAGTCTACAAACTGCATCACGTTCCCTCGGGCATCCTTTCACCTCAGATCAAAAATGTCATCGCCCCCGGCGTGGTCATCGAGCCAAACATGCTCATCCAGGAGCTGACCAACCTCGAAGGACGAGGCGTCCAGCCCCGAAGGAATCTGATGATCAGCCAGCGTGCCCACGTCGTCATGCCGTGGCACATCTTGGAAGATCGTGCCATCAACAAGACCGTCGTCAGCGGTGAAAGTATCGGTACGACCAATCGGGGGATCGGCCCCTGCTACCGCGACAAAGTCGGGCGAACGCACGCGGTTCGGATGGCCGATTTGGTCCGCCCCGACTTGACCGCCCGAATTGCCGAAATCGTCGACGCGAAACGCGTGCTGCTCTCGTCGATCGCGTCCAAGGAAGACATGGACGAACTGAACGCCGATCGAATTGCGGACCAGTGCCGACGATGGGCAGATAGCCTAGGTTCGATGCTCGCTGACACGACCTATTTTCTCCTCGACAGCCTGGATGCGGGGAGCAAGCTGCTCATGGAGGGTGCCCAGGGATCGCTGCTCGATATCGATCACGGTACCTATCCGTTTGTGACCAGCAGCAACGCGTCCGGGGTAGGCGTCAGCAGTGGATCAGGAGTTCCCGCTCGCTGGATCGAACGGGTGATCGGGGTCGCCAAAGCCTACTCGACTCGCGTTGGTGGCGGCCCATTTCCCACCGAGTTGATCGATGAAACAGGACAGAAGATCCGCGAGATCGGACGGGAATATGGGACCACTACGGGGCGTCCGCGACGCTGCGGTTGGTTCGATGCCGTCGCCGTTCGATACACGGCTCGATTGAGCGGCGTGCACTACCTGTCGCTGATGATGCTCGATGTGCTCAGTCACTTTGAAAAAATCAACGTTTGCGTTGCCTATGAATTGGATGGCGAGCGAACCGATCGACTTCCCAGCGAAGCCGAGGTAATCCGTCGCTGCAAACCGGTCTACGAAACGCTCGATGGCTGGATGCAAGACGTTTCCCATGTGCGATCTCTAGACGCTTTTCCGAAAAATGCTCGGCGCTACATCGATCGTATTTCCGAATTGATCTCTGTGCCGATCGGAGTCCTGTCCGTGGGGCCTGATCGCGAACAAACCATTTTCCTCATCTAACGCACGGGTTCGCTGGTCCGCCTATGGCTCTCTTTCGTCGCAAGGTAGCCAATTCCGAACTGCCTCCTCGGGAGCGAATGCCGCGCCATGTCGCCATCATCATGGACGGCAACGGGCGATGGGCTCAAGCCCGCGGCCTCCCTCGTATCGAAGGACATCGTCAAGGGGCCAAGACCGTCGAGAGAACGCTGAACGCCTGCAAGGAACTCGGCATCCCCTACCTCACGCTGTACTGTTTTTCAAACGAGAACTGGAAACGGCCCAAGGCGGAGCTCGATTTCCTCATGGGATTGCTCAAAACCTATCTGATGCAGCAATCGGAAACGCTGGTTGCTCAAGGTATCCGCCTCAAAGTCATCGGACGTCGCGATGGACTGCCTGCCGATGTCCTCGAAATCATGGACCAGGCGGTTGCAATCTCTGCGCTCGCTGACCAGTTCACGCTGTGCCTGGCGATCAATTACGGATCGAGGCAGGAGTTGGTCGACGCCATTCGCTCTTTGGCAAATCGAGTTCAGGACGGAACACTCAGAACCGATGAGATCGATGAAGCAACCATCGGACAAGCTCTCTATACGCATGGCATCCCAGATCCGGATTTAGTGATCCGGACTAGCGGCGAATTGCGGCTGAGCAATTTTCTCTTGTGGCAAATCAGCTACAGCGAACTTTGGGTCACCGAGAAACTCTGGCCTGAGTTCAGTCGCGAGGATTTTGTCGAAGCCGTCATCGATTTCGCCAATCGCAATCGCCGCTTCGGCGCTGTCGATGCTACCGATCCCAAGACGTGAAAGTCTCAATAATGCCACCGAAGAAGATAGCCCCAGGCTGGATGCTGCTCTGCTTTCTCGCATCCTGCACTCCCCCGCCGAACGAGGCCCCTGTCGCCGCGGTCGAAACAGCTGATCCCCCTGCCGTCGCGGTCGAAACAGCCGAACAGATACGCGTCGGCTCTTGGAATATCGAGTGGCTCGGATTCCCCGATCGCCGAGGTCGGCCTGGCAAGGACAATCCGCAATCCCCTGAAGATCTCGCGGACTACATCCACGCCGCCGGTGTCGATGTCCTCGCCCTCGCAGAAATCGGAATCGAATCGGAATCGCCTCCCTTCCGAAGCAAACCGTTCGATATGGTCGTTCAAGTTCTCCAAGATCGCCACCAAGAATCCTGGGAATACGTCCTTTTTCCGAAGACGGAGTATCCCGATGAAGCCGACGATTACATGCGCCGAGGTCAACATGTCGGCTTGGCATGGCGAACCGACCGCGCAACGATGGTCGGCGAACCATGGAGCATTCCCGTCGGCTCCCATCCCGAGTTCGGATTGAAATTCTTCGAACGCCGAGCCAATGCCGTGAAATTGTCGTTCGGCGAAGGCAAGACCGATGCCGTGTTCATCCCGGTGCATCTCAAATCCAATCGTCGCGATGACGATAATCAAGACCCCACCTTCACGATGCGTCAGCGCGAGGCGGAACTCGAAGCTTTCGTCCAGTTCCTGCCCCAACTTCGCGACCAATTCCACGATGAGGATATCGTGCTGCTGGGCGACACCAATATTCTCGATGGCCAAGACACCGGCACGATTCTGACCCAACGCGGGTTTGTCGATCTAAACCAGGATGAACAAGGAACCACCGCCGTCTGGGGAGACGGCAGCACCGGCTACCGAACCGCCCCTTTCGACCGTATCTTCGTTCCCAAGGATCAAGCCGAGTTTGCGGGCAGCCAATTGACGGTCCATCGAACGACCAACGGCACCGACGAAGAAATCAAGCAGTTTCGACGAAAACTATCCGATCACTATTTGATTTCCAGCGCGATCAAGGTCCTTGCCGATGATGATTGACGCTGGATCGCAATCCAGGTAGCGTTAGCGCGGGGGTGCGACATTCCTGATCTCACCCGTCGTGCGATCTCGAACGATCCATCGGGTCGTGCCGTCAGGCAGGACCTCTTTCTTGATCACCTCATGGTTCGCATCGAAGGACTCGGCATCGACGCGCGTCTGGGAATGCTCATCGCCGCGCCACTCCGTGAGTGCGATCGGCTCCCATCGCTTGGTCTGGATGGAACGGTAAGCCGCATCAACAATCGCATTGACGACGTAGCCATCGTAAAAGGTCTCTCGAGGCGTGGCGCGGGATTCATACGCGGTCAGCATGTCGTCAAACATCTCCGTGTACCCGAGCGCACTGGCCTCGTCCCCCACGGGAAACAACCAGCCCGTAGAACTCTCGGATTTCTCGGCGACATATTTGGAGCTTCCCGCCGCAGTGAATACCTCGATGCCGGTCCGCAACCAATGGTTTAGCCAGATCGTTCCCTCGGTTCCGGAAATTTCATCGCGCAGGTCCATGCCGCCGCGAAAGGTCCAACTGACCTCGAACTGACCCAGTGCACCGCTTTCATAGCGGACGAGCCCGACGGCATGGTCTTCGCTGTCGATCGGATGGACCTGGGTCGCCCCCCAACACACCACTTCGATGGGACGAACCCGTTTGCCGATAAAGTTTCTGGCGATCTCGATGCAATGGCATCCCATGTCAACGATCGCCCCGCCTCCGGCTAAATCGCGTTCCCAGAACCAAGCGCTGTGCGGACCGGGATGCGTCTCGCGAGAGCGGACCCACAGAATCTTGCCCAGCGCTCCCGCCTGCACGGTCTCGAGCGCCTTGAGGGTTTTGGGTGGATAGACCAGATCCTCAAGATAGCCGTGGAAAACGCCAGCCTTCTCCACGGCTTGCAGCATTCGCCATGCTTCGGCGGCCGTTCTGCCTAGCGGCTTGGTGCACAGTATGCCCTTGGATGCGGCCGCCGCGGTTGCGACCGCTTCCTCGTGCATGTGATTGGGGACCGCCACGACCACCAACTCCGCTTCGGTATCCTGGATCGCTTCCCGCATCGATGTCGTGGTCCGAGGGATGCCCCACTGCGCCGCCAACGCCGATGCCCGCTCTTGCGTGCGTGAATACGCAATGCAAATGGAATCGCGGCGGCGGTTTCCCATCAGCGCTCGAGCATAGAACTGACCAATCAATCCACATCCCAGCAAGGCAATCTTGACCATACGCGTTCACGATCCAGGAAACAGGGTTATGCGTGTTGGAGCAAAAGGCTGCGGACTTGCTGGTCCGGCCACAATTCCAGCGGTGAATAATTCGGATGGCGACCATGGACGAGATACGGATCGTTGTGCCGTGTGTTGTAGCAACAGATCAACGACCACCTCGGATTCTCACTGTCGTTTCGACTGGAGCAATGGAGCAAGTTGCCGTGAAAGAACAACGCATCGCCGGGTTCCATCTCGCAATAAATGAGTTCGTGCCGCTTCATCGCTTCGGCGACTCGGACCGGATCGGCTCCTTTTTGGTCTCCCGTCGTGGTGTGATCGATCCGCCCCATGCGATGCGTCCCTCGGAGCACCTGCAAGCAACCATTCTCCTTCGTAGCCCGATCCACTGCGATCAAGCAACTCGCCATATCCGGGTACAAGCAACCGTTGCCATACCAATAACCGTAGTCTTGATGCCACTCCCACGCACCTCCTACCCGAGGCTCCTTGAGCATCATCTTGTGATGGTAGTGGTAGATCTCATCACCCAGGAGTTGGGCCATCGTATTCGCCACGCGATGCGATCGAACAACCGCCGTGTAGGGTGAGGCGTCGTCCAAATCGTTGCGAACCGCCAGGCGACTTTCTCCTCCGGTCGCATCGCGCCGAACATAGGCCTCCGCCGCCAGTTGCCGGTCGCCGCGAGCAAATGCCAATAAAGCTTTCATTTCCTCGGTATCAAACAGCGAACGGCACATCGCGTAGCCGTCCCGATCAAATAGCGGTTTCAGTGATGATTGCCCTTCGAGCATGTGCCCCTCTGCGATAACGACCCATGGCCAAAAAAAGAAGTAATAAGGATAAGGAGTTCACCGATTGGATTGTACCGCAAAGTGTTGGCATCATCCCACGCGACGCGTGAGCGAGGGACCGCCAGCGAAACATCGTCCTTCCGCGAATCAGCCCCGCCTATTATTGCTAGCAACGCACTTATCCTATGTGAATCGACTCGTTTCTGCTATTTACCCAGACTACCTTGGTGTGCTAGGGTCTTGCCTGACCCACGGTCGAGCATAGGATCGCTCGCCGGATGTAGAACGTATCGGAGAGGGAGGAACCCTGGCAATGCATTTGGTTCGATTGGATATCGACAAGAAGAATTCTGCATCCCAATATCAAGTTGGCCCCTTGGGTGGTGGCTTGAATGCAGTTTACTCTCCGCTCGCGACGGCGAATTCGATTCTCTCTCGATTTGTTCGGAATGTCCTTTTTCGAGGGCAGTCGTTCACCGACTTGGAGGATTCCGAGTTCGAAGCGATCGACGGTTCGATGACGTGGGTCGACGCCTCGGGGCACCTCCGGATGATTGCTTGTTCCGGTGGCGCACCGATCATCCCCTCGCGTTATGTTCATTCTCCGTTGCATCCTTCGGATCGACCGATCTACCAAGATGACGTCGATCGGATTCGCGGGATCGGCAACCTGTTTTGGGAGGGAGACGAAGAGGACGGTCGATGGGATGATCTCCGCAGCGATATTCTCGCCATGGTCTTTTGCTCTCCGCTCGGCCAAGTGTCTCCCGAGAAATTGTGGTGGGCTGCTAGTCGGCTTGGTGTTCACACGACGGCAGGCACTCAGCCCGACGAAGGATACCAACAACTCAAGAACGAAGAACGTCAATTGCTCGATCGGCTTCGGGAGGGCGAGAGTGTTGATCACGACCGCACGTGGTGGACGATCGAACGCGAACGCTTGCTCGCGGAATTGGCCCATGTCGCACGACAGCAGGCACTGTCCTCTTCGTCCAATCCACCTGCGCCAGC
The DNA here is from genome assembly GCA_046342615.1 of Planctomycetota bacterium. Classification (GTDB taxonomy): domain Bacteria; phylum Planctomycetota; class Planctomycetia; order Pirellulales; family Pirellulaceae; genus JBKCUI01. Next base: position 17,843 of record JBKDPB010000061.1, read on the forward strand.
GTGGGATGATTCCCAGCTTCGGCAACAACTCGCTCACGCCGAGGAAATGATCCGACGGTGGGATCGTCGCAACCAGTGGCATCGCCGATTGGCTGAAGTCCAATCGCATCTGAAAACCCGTTCTCCTTATCGCCGCAGTGCGGAAGGTTCGTTGATCCCGGTCGCCGAGAGATTTCTCAAGGAACTAACCGCAGGAGCAGTGCGTCAACTGCCACCCTGGGCCGTGGAGGCTTCGTACTTGTCGACCGACGCGGGCGAATCCTACGTGCCGATGGCGCACTCCGTCGCGAATCGTGAACAGGCATCCGTCAATCCATGGGCGGAACGCGAAGTTCCTGGGGCGGCAACGCGACAACGGCGTCTGGTTGATCTGGCGATCCGGTTGGCGATTGCCACCGCGGCATCGCCTCGTATCGGCCGTATCCCGATGGTTTTAGAAAACTCCCTTGAGGGGTTCCGCGGAGAGCCACTGGAGCAATTGCTGCACGTTCTGGCGGGTGTCGCGCGCGACGGTCGACAGATCCTGTTGGCCACACAAGACGAATTCGTCGCACGTCGATGTGTTGCACACGGCGGTTCGGTCGCCCGGGTGCACGAGAACCTCCGCTATGCCAAGCCGCAGTACGTCATCGATAGCGATACCGATTTGGGAATCCTCCCGATCCTCGATCGCGCTCCTGTCGTTCAATACAGCGACGCGGAAATCGGCGGCGCAGCCAGCCCATTACAGGAAATCAATCGACAATTGGCCGGATTGTCCGACGAATACCAACAAGATTCCTGGTGGCAGCCCGTTGCAGCGCCTTTGGGGGCTTCGCTGCAGCCAGTGGTTTATACGGTCAATGGCAAGAAGTATTTTCTATCGCTGGAAAGTCCGATTGGTCATGTGCCAGGGGTTTCGGCCGATGTGGCGAGAAGGTTTCTGGGGATCGGGATTCATCGGGCGGTGGATCTGCTCGAGGCTGACCGCTCGAGAGCCGCAGCGATCGCCGGTTGGGAACCTTCAACGCTTCGCAGGGTCCGCAGCATCATCGACCTGATGTGCCGTACGCCGCAGTTGCGAGCGTTCGATGCCAAGGTCCTGGTATCCTGCGGAATCGATTCTGCAAAAGAGTTGCGTGCAGTCGATCCGCGCGATTTGGCCAGTCGTGTCGAAGCGTTCTTGGCAAGCAATTCCGGGCAGTCGCTCATGCGAACCGGCACCGAGGCCGAACGCGTTCGATTGAGGAAATGGCTCTACGGTATCGTAGCCGCTCGTTCGCTGGATCGAAGCACCCTCGAGGAAGAGGTCCTGAGCCAGCGACGCAAAAAGATACGGACTGCCAAGAAACGGAAACGAAACCGAGCCGAACGACAAGTGGCTGTGCCCGTGGTGGAACGTCGATTCCATTTGGAGTTGGCGAGTCCTGTTGCGAGCGCTCCGACGATCGGAGCACGCATGGCGGAACGATTGAACGCCGTTAATGTGGTGTCGGTCGGAGACTTGATCGCCGCCGATGCGTCGGCGATCGCTGCGGCGCTCAAGGAGAAGAGCGTGACCGTCGATACGGTCGTGACATGGCAACAGCAAGCGATGTTGGTATGCCGCATTCCGAATCTGCGAGGCCAAGATGCGCAGTTGCTCGTCGCCTGTGGCTACACGACGGCAGAGTTGGTCGCAAGTGCCGACGCCGATTCCCTGCACCAGGCCGTAACGCAGTTTGCCAGTTCGCGTTCCGGACAGCGATATCTTCGCGGGGGCAACCCGCCGGATGCGGAGAAAACCGCGCAGTGGATTCTGTGGGCGCAGAAATGCCGAGGCGTTCGCGCCGCTTAGTTCCGATCGTTCCGTTGGATAGCCTTAGTAGACGATCCATCCGTCGATCTCCCCCAAGGTTGATTGTCGATGATCGCGCCGCAATTCAATCTCCATTTGGCACGAGCATTCGGCCAATCTTCATACCAAAATCCGATCCGCGTCGCCAAATCCTGGCCGCAAGCGTATTGGAAACTACAGGGTTGTGACTGGAGTTGACTTCCCGTCTCCGAAAACCTTCGGGCGTTAACGCCCGCAGCGCTGGATTCGTAAGGCGGCCAGGGATGTTTTCGAGGAGGTCTGCGCCCCCATGTTATCTCGCGCGATAAACCACCGCGTTTTTGGTCGCGCGGCCGACGGCGACGATCTCGTTGCGGCCGTCCCCGTCCAGGTCGCCGACCGCGAGATCCTCCACCGCGACTTGCCCGGGATGGATCAAGGTGCGTTGCCACGATCCATCCGGCTGGCGATCGTACATTCGCACGCCGCACCGATGCGGTGTCGATTCGTCTCGGACGCCGATGATCAATTCGTCAGCTTGGTCGTCATCCAAATTCGCGCATGCGACCGCATGCCCCCACTTGAGCTGATCATCGATCACCTGCCTGGGCCATAAAGTCCCGGTCAACGAGGAGGTTGGCTCTTCGTAGACCACAATGAAGTTTCCGTGCCAGGGTTCCACCGTGGCGATGAATCTTCGCTGGGAATCGATGCGCCCCAGCCGTATCTCGCTTGCTCCCCTCTCAGGCGCTGGGCCCTCGTGTCCCGACCCCAGGTGCAGCAGCGTCCTTTCGGACTCCTTTCCTGTTCGCGACCAAAGGTGCGCCCCTTCAAAACTGGCGAGAAGCAGATCGTCTCGGCCATCCCGATCAAAATCGAGAACCTGGAAGTTATGCATGACGGGAAGCGTATTTTCGATAGTTGTGTTTGGCCATTCGGCTTGAGGATTGGTTGGCACATCCCAGCGCGATAATCGAACACCGACTTGATCCCAGCCGGGAGCTGCCGCGTTTTTCCCTTTGAGCGGCGCGACGATGAGTTCCTTGCGTTGGTCTCCATCGATATCCGCCCACTGCATGCGATGGGTAGTCGGTTCGTTGTTGGTTAGCGGATGGTGTTGCCACTCGGTACGCGGATCGACGGGGCATTCCAGCCAGCCCACCGCGCCTCCGGATTCGGTGTTGTTCGGTTGCCAGTCGTATCCGACTGCGAAATCGATGTCGCCATCGCCGTCGATATCATGGGGAGCGAAACATACATTGTCCGCAGGGGCGTTGGGTGTTTCCCAAATCACATGGGTTTGCCACGTCGGGTTCTCCAGCCATACGATCCGTTTACTGTCGACGATCGCGATATCCAGCCGGTTATCCTTACTGAGATCCACCAGTCGCACCGCATACCCCACGTTGAGCGAGACGGGAAGAATCGTGTCGCTCCACTCCTGAGCCCCAACCCAACAACCGAGGGTTGATCCCCACGCGAGGGAGATCGCGACGAAGATCGATCGATACCAAGCTGAGACTCGATCGATCAGGGTAGGCATACGATATCCTCTTGTTTCATTCAATCATCCAACCTGGAAAGAGATTGATTATACGCTAGCCTTGCCGGATCCATCTGGGAAGTGCGTGCCATCCTCCCGAAGCTACCGCTGCCAAGCGGTGGACTTTATGGTGTCGGCCCTCCGGGCCTTCTGAACCTAGGTGACTCGGCGACCGGGGGACTTCGTCGCCCCGGCATGCAGAATGTCGGTCCCTTCGGGCCTCAATCCATGTTGTCGGTCCGTTCGGGCCTGAATGCATCGGTGGGCCCGTTCGGACCGAAATGCGCTGCTTCAGCCCGAAGGGTTGGCAGAGTGATTGCCGTGGTTCAACGAGCCACGGTCTGTTCGGATTACAGAACTGAAAAAAAACGCTCGCTTTCGCGCGTAAAGTAACTTTTTATCCCGCGGCAGGGGAGTATTTGCTGAAACGGGTTCGCGAGCCAGGGAAACCGGGGCTAGTGCAGTGGCTCAGAGACTGTCCGTCTCCCGATTGGTTTCGCGAGGTGGAGTCTGAATCAACGGATTCCTTGCGATGAAGTTCTTGGTTGATGCAAACGTGCTCAGCGAAGCGACCAAGCCAAACCCGAATCCTAACGTGATCGCATGGTTGGCTGCTCACGAAACGGAACTGGCAATCAACCCTATTATTCTGGGTGAGTTGCGGTTCGGGATTCTGCTGCTGCCCAAGAGCAAGCGGCAACAGAACCTACTTGAGTGGCTGGAGTCGGGGATTCCCTATTTGCACATGTTGGATATTGACGCAGAGACGTCGCAGCATTGGGCAAGGCTCTTGGGGGAACTGCGTCGGCGAGGTCACGCGATGCCAATCAAGGATAGCGTGATCGCGTCAACCGCCAGGCAGTATCGTTTGCCAGTAGCAACCAGAAACAACAAAGACTTTACCTATGCGGGAGTGAAGCTGATCAATCCATTCGATTAACCCGAAGGCAAGCATCTTGGTCGCTAGATACTTCGTCCATGGCGAGAGCACTCCTTCCGAATGCGAGGTTCGCCGAGTGCCATGCAATGAGCGAAGTGATCGCTGCGGTCCGATTTAGCTATTCGCGTCGGTTGATGTTGGTCACCACGATAAGCCTTAGAAGAGAGCGTCTGGCGAGATGGATTTCGCGCGCTCGGCAACGAGCCCTGCAATCTCCTTGTCGATCTCGCTTCGGAGACTCGATCGCTGGAAGAAGCCGCATTGCTCCAATTGCGAAGCGTACTTCGCCTCAACAGTGACCCGGATCTCGGCTTCCAAACCCTCGATTGCGCGTGTGTAGCCATCTTCGACAAAACCCGAGGTAGATTTGTGTTTTGAAAACCATGGCATGGTTTAATCCTAGGGAATATGCGAGTGCTAGAAAAGTTTCCGAATCCCTGTTTATAACACATTTCCAAGGTTGATGCCGTGGCGTCATTCCGTCGACTTCATCGCATCATTGATGAACCGCGAGTGGCAAGCCACATGGATTCATGCCATAATTTTTCGAGCAGACATCGTATACCAAGGTGAATATGAAAGTTAGGATCGACGGGTTAGACAATGAGACGAGCACTCCAATGGCTGCTTCTGGAATTCTTGCTATTCGGCTGCATTGGTCTCATTTACCTGAGCTATATCAACAGTCGACTTGCCGCTGATGTGAATCGATTGGAAGCGGAACTGGGTCGAATGACGATCCAGGATCCGGATCGAATCTACATGGTTGCGATTGAAGATCCAGAAGTTCCACCCGAGGTCGCATCTGGAGTCGATCGCGTATGGCAATTCCGATGCTACCTGCCAGCGGGTTATGATTCGATGGACAAGATCGGGACCGGCCGGATCGCGAAGGAGGGAGCTTATCTTAGTGGCGGTTACAGTGGAAGTTGGACACCACCTCCTGCAAAACCGATCGAGACACTTCTTATGGTGAGCGTCAAGAAAAGTGGCGATCGAATCGTAGTGTTTTCATCCATTCGCGGATTGCGTTCATTCGTCACAAGTTGGCCGGACTTCAGTTCGGACCGAATCGAGGACTTGGTCGTGGACACGTTGGTGCAACCCAACCGAGGCTCGCGTTCTTTCGACCAACAAACCATCCTGCCATTGCTAAGAATCTATAATCCGGCGACCGCAAAGGACGAGCAGGTTGCCGGCAAGCCACTGACGACCTATAGGGGTGGCCTGATTCTGATCTGCCCGAAATCGCTTGAGGCGAAAGTGGAACAATTACGAAACGGCGAGGTACCTGAGGGATTCGAACCAGGATGGATTGCGTCGGGAGTGGGAAATGAGTGAAAGGAGTTCCGGACCGAATTCTCACTGGGTTTTTTCGGTACGCCAGTTGTTGGCGATCACCACATTCGTTGCAGTCGGATTGGCACTAACGTTCGCCTACCAGAAAAATCGTGCATTAACGCGACAACGCAATCAATTGCAAACTCTGTCGGGACGATTAAGAATCGCTGACTTAAGCGCGTTATGCGCAGCGGCGATGCCAGACGTCGCGAGGGATTACTACTCATGGCAAGTCTATGTTCTCTCCGGAAAGGATTTCGAATTGCGCCTCGGCATCGGAAATATTCCCCCCGATGGTATTCCGCCGATCGTTGGAAACGTGCGGATTCCTGAGGGACAGCATCGGGTAACGCTCTATTCGGGAGATTCCGTAAGCAGCGATTTTCGGTATGCCGTGTACCTCGATGGGAAACTCGTCATCGAAAAAACGATGGGGCGCGATTGGATGCCTCATGGATGGTCAGGAGCGGGCTCCTGGAGTTGGCCGCAAGCGCCGGACCGTTTTGCATGCCCACTTCAGCTCACCGGGCGAAGCTACGCACCGAATCAGAATTCACCGAATCAGACTTTAGGAACGGGAGTTGTATTCAAGTGGGAATTCAATAAGACGATAGCGCAACCCGGATATGGACTCTGGATCGATCAGTCCAATACTTCCAACTAAGTCTCCGCGATTTGCAAAATCATTTTCAGGTAGCGAATATCCTCCGGCCCCAATCGGGCTCGCTCCCAAGCAGAAGGATCGCTGAGAAGTTCTTTGTAAGCGTTGGAAATCGCGCGACAGGTCAATCGCAACATGCGGTTCTTGTCCCGCTCTCCGAAATGAAGCTCCTCGACTTGGAATTCCAGGATCGGGTCATACACCTCATCGGTGGTTTCGAGAGCGCGATCCAGTTGGCATAGAAGAGGATTGACGATCGAGTCGGTGCCGGAGTCCTGGAATTGCTGCAGCACCCCCTTTTCTGCGGCTCGAATGCGGTTTCCTAATTCGCGAGCGTTTGCCGTATCGCCGACATACTGCAGCCCATACTTTGAGAGAAGCAACCCGATCGAGGGGACCAACGCCTTGGCCGCCACGGCAGCGCCCGCGATCGGATTAATCAAAGCGACTAGTCCTCCGATGAGCAAGACCCCTTGAAACACCTTGCCATCGAGCCGATCGATCTGGTCAGCGATCTCGTGCAGCCGCGCGCCGAAGGAATTGGCGGTGGTGGATTCTCGTTCCGCAGCCTTTTTGGCATCGGAGACCAGGATATGTTCCAGCGTCGGTAGAGCATTCTTGTTGGGCAGATGAAAAAGGCGACGCTTGGGAAGGTCGTTGATCGGTGGCACGCCTTCGGGCAAACAACGCATCACATAAAGAGAATACCCAACCTCGGACAACCGGTCAGGGATCAGGAAGTAATGCTTTTCGTCGAATCGATCGTGGTCGTAGGAAGAGGATGTCTCCGTCGAACCAAATAACCATGCGCTCCCGATCGCAGTTTTGACATAGCCCAACCCCGCTCCCACGGCCCCCGAAGCCATGGACAACGCGGAGTATCCCAAGTCTTTCGCTTGACCAATCCACTTGGAAATATCCATTTCATGCACTCAACAATCGATTGAGAACTTACCGTCAAATCATAGCAAAATCCAGCAAGCTTTGCTAAGTCCTAAGTTCCCAGCCTGGCAACACGCCCCAAGCCAGCGCGTCCAAATTGCCTCTGGAAAGACCGTGGGCTACAATGCCTAACAAAGGCGATAGTGCTTCCTTCATGTGAGACCGCAGTCATGTCGATTGTCGAAAAAGACCCGAAAATCAAGTGGGACTATGCAGCTTATGCCGCGATTCCACCCGACGGCAAGCGGCATGAAATCATCGATGGAGAACATTTCGTGAACCCCTCTCCGAATCTGTATCATCAAGAAGTCTCTCGGCATATCCAGTTCCAACTGTACACGCAGATCGAACTGGCGGGATTGGGGAAAGTGATCAATGCCCCGATCGATTTGCAGTTGTCCAACCACGATATCGTGCAACCGGACTTGGTGATTATTACGCTCGCGAGAAAACAGATCATGACGCCGACCAAAATCAAGGGGGTTCCTGATTTGGTGGTGGAGATCCTGTCACCGTCGAACGCGGATCATGATCTCAAGACCAAGCGCAAGCTGTACGAAGACGCTGCGATCCCGGAATACTGGATCGCGATCCCTGATGAGCACCAAGTGTTGCAGTTGGTCCTCCACGAAGGCCGCTACTCCGAGTCCATCGAGACAGCGAGTATCACCATGAAAGTCCCGCCACACGCCAGCGTCGATCTGGCGCGAGTCTGGTAAGCGAGGCAAGGGTAGCTACCGTCGCCAGACGGTGGTGGCTGTTTCGTAGCTACCGCTGCCAAGCGGTGGAGAAGCGTCAGGGACCGTCCTTCTTCAGCCCGGCCAAAAACGCGTTGCCAGGAACGAACGTAGTACCACAGGATCGACTACCGTCTGACGACGCTAGCTACGAAAACATCGATCGGCACGAAGCCATCGCCGCTGAAATTTTTTGCCCCGCATTTTTTGCCAACCATCCTATATCAGGCATGCGCCTCGTGCCTCACGGAAACAAACACGGAAACAAGGACAGGCTTCGCCCACGGGCCTGAAATGCCTGCCCTTGCTTTTTCTTCACTCAGCGCGAATGACGTAGGGAAGATCTCTGGCTCGGTATTCCATAATCGGCGTTTCGCTCGCCAGCGTTACCTCGGCGGGAAAGATGGCTGCTTTTTGTTTCTCCTCGGGGATCCACAAGCGATCGACCGGTGGCAACACAAAATAGCCGGACGGATCCCCGACGAACATCGATCCGCCACCTGGCAATCCGAAGTGGGAACCGATCTCGGTCCCAAACGTTTTGGGATCGTGAGAAACCAGCCCAATCTCGCTTGCATACAGAATATCGCGTTCGTCAAAGGCTCCTGCTGAGGCATTGGCTAACGTATGCCGCGCGATCAGTTCTCCGATATTCCCCGCAGGGTCGGCAAAGTAAACGGCATGCGCGTTCCACTTAGAGAAAAAGAGTTCATCCGCTCCTGTCGGATCTCTCAGCAAAGCACACCGCTTAGTTAACCACGCCTTCGCTTCTATGAATTTGTTCTCGGGGATGTTGAAGGCAAAGTGGTAATACGGTCTGGACGATTCCTCGG
>JBKDPB010000062.1:0-15021 GCA_046342615.1 Planctomycetota bacterium
CCATTGGACGGGGTCTCGTTCCCAACGCCACCCAGATCTTGCCCCGTCATGATATTCAAGCCGATATACGTGGCGAAAACGACGACGGAAACACCGAGGCCCACATAGATAAGGCGAGTGCGATTCCGAATGCGCCCACAAAGCAAAATCGCAGCGGACGAAGCGCTGGCCAGAAGAATGAATTCCGACAGGTCGACACGAGCACCGAACGTGATGACCAACGAAAGTGCCGCCATCAACATCAGGGCGATGGGGCGTCCATAGGCAATCGTGGCGATGATCGCGCAAAGGATCGCGGGCATGAGTTCGGCGCGGAAGCGATCCTGGGCCATCAGCACCGCTGCGAGCGTACAGCCAACGCACAAGGCCATGAGCCGCACGAATTCCTTGCTGTCGGAAATGAGATGGCGACTATTGGACTGGTGAATGAAAGCACCGCAAAGAAGATACAGAGCTGTGATCATCCCCAGAAAAGCAGTCAGTCGTTGAGCCCGAATGAACCAGGGCATTTCCTCGATATATTTTGCGTGCTCGGTCCGAAGCAATTCAAGTTCCTTGGTGCCCAGCGGTTTGCCAAGCGGAGCCAGCGCTCCGGACGCTGGGTCGTAAGATATCATTGCGGGTTTGACGCTATTGCTCGCTTCCGATCGAGCGGTGTTGCTCAAATCTTCTTGAAGTGTCAGTGTCACCGGCAAGCGGGTTGACAGGTAGAAATGAACCATGCGAGCGAGTTGGATGGACTCCGGGGTTCCAAATTGGTTGCGAAACGCTCGTTCCAGCGAGCTTCGCAAGGAAGTGACGACTTCCGAGATCCGGACACGAGGAACATCCACCTCGATCATGCTGGATTCATTTCCTATTTGGAATACGCGAATGAATCGCTGGTTGCCTTTGTCGCTGTCGTGCTCCAGCGATTTGAGGAGTCCGAATTCCTCGAGGGGATCGAGGATTTCCCGCATGGCCGCGTCGTATTTGGACAAATCCGCTTCGGATGAGAGCGTTTTCTGGATGGCGAGGAGGGCGGTTTCGTAGCTGACAGGAGCCTGATCGGTATCGAGAACGGTTGCGCCGAAGCTGTCCAGCGCTTGGTTTTGAGCTTTGGTCAGCTCGAGTGTCGACGGCACGTTGCGCAGCGCGATAATCGCATCCTTGACAGCATCTCGAAGTTGCACCAAGGGTTCTTTTCGATTTTGATAGATGCACAATGTTTCGCGTGCAGCTTGAATCCGAAGCGCGTTGGTCTTCAGCGTATCTTCAAACTTGAACGGAACTCGGGCGAGGATGGCGCGTTGCGGAACGAAACCTTCCCGATATTCGAACGGCGGCTCCCAACCTTTCAGAAAGACGGTGATGATAACCGCCGCAACAAGCGAGATTCCAAGTCGCAAAAGGGAATCGAGGCGAGTGAGTCGTTCGAGCCAAACCTGCCAGACGAGTTTGTCGAGCTTGAGATTCGCAACTCGTTCGCTGCGTGTTTTCGAGGTAGGGTTGGTCGACATGGTCCAAGTTCGCTTCTGCGAATCCTTCTATCGATCCTGACCCGGGATGCGTTGCTTGGGCGGGAATGCGCCGTTGTTTTCGTAGGCTGCGACGATGCGCTGTACGAGGGGGTGTCGAACAATGTCGACTTCATGGAGTCGAACCATGGCGATTCCTTCGATTCCTTGTAGCCGCTGAGCGGCATCGCGCAATCCGCTGGTGACTCCCGCCGGCAGATCGACTTGGGAAATATCTCCGGAGACCACGACCTTGGATCCTTCACCCATCCGAGTCAGGAACATTTTCATCTGGGCGACGGTTGCATTCTGGGCTTCATCCAAAATGACAAACGCGGAATTGAGTGTTCGTCCGCGCATGTAGGCCAGGGGGATGACCTCGATGACGTCCTGTTCCATCAGGAATTTCACCTGATCGAAGTCGACCATCTCGTTGATGGCGTCGAGCAGCGGTCGCAGGTAGGGGTTCAACTTTTCGCTCAGGTCGCCGGGCAAATATCCCAGGCTTTCCCCAGCCTCGACCGCGGGACGGACCAGGACAATTTTTCGGACTTGCTTGGATCGGTACGCTTCGACGGCAGTTGCGACCGCGAGATACGTTTTGCCGCATCCTGCGGGACCGATGCAGAATGTCATGTCATGCGAGCGGATGGCTTCAATGTATTGGGCTTGGCCTTGCGTACGCGGCTTGACTCGTCGACCGACGTTACCGATTGCCACCTCTTTCATCTCGTACTTCGGCGAATCGATCCGATCGCCTGACAGCGAGACGCGTCCGGCGATCAAATGCTGCATGATATCGGCCACTTCGTCTGGACCGACAGTCCCGTGATGCATGACTTTGTCTCTTAACTGCTCCAAAATTTCCGTGGCGATACGGACGGAGTCCGAGGGACCTGCGATGCGGATCTGGCCATTCCGGTGGGTGATGGCGACACCGAGTTGGTTTCGGACGCGTCGCAAGTTCGTGTCTTGCGGTCCGAACAGTTGAAGTGCCAGCTGGGGATCCCCGAGCGTCAGAGTCGATTCAGACATGGGTAAGGAAAGCCACGCGCTTAGCCCGAGATACCCCAAGACGGTGGCTGGGAGGAGGGCATCGGTGACATCCCAAACGCCTCCCATTCCCGGGAGGGATTTTCCGCTATCTTTTTCCCCTACGGTGCGTTTCACCATCGATTCCGTTAGATCTCCTACAAGTCCCCCTGCGGTCAATAGCACCGCCAACAACGCAGGACGCCAAAGTGTACCACTTTCCAGAGGCTCAGGCGTTGGAAATATCAGTCTAAACCAAATATACGCACTCGCGATGCTCACGGCGAATCCGCCCGCGAGGCCTTCCACGGTTTTGCCGGGGCTGATCGAGGGGCACAGTCGGTTTCGGCCGAATCTTTTTCCGGAAAAATACGCGCCGATATCCGCCATTTTGGTGACGACGATGATCCCCACCATGTGGATCATTCCGGTCGCATTTTCCCCCATCATTCGAATGGGCCACCACATCAGCATCGGGCCGACCACGTACAGAAGCATGGCGAGCGAACTGAACCATGCCAGGGTCACCTGCGCGGCGGCATCGTGCCCATGATGTCGCTCTTCGCGTGCGTAGCGGAGGATCGCATCGGCCGACATCCCGAAGGTGACAAGGAGTAGAGCCACTGCGATCCATCCTTCCCAGCGCAAGTCCATTTTTGCCGTCCATTGGAGGAAAGGAAAGGTTCGACTCCAGAGCGGCACTAAGGCAACGAGAATTGCCAAGATTGCAAACAGCAGGGTACGCCGTGGATCGACGGGCAGGCGTTTGGCAACGAGGGATGCCATCTCCCATAATGTGCCTAGAGTCATGATCAAGAAGACGGGCAGCATCCACAGGCCAACCACTCCATTGAGCGGATAAGCGACATCCAACCACGCCGAACCGACAAGAAATACAAGCAGCAGGATTGCTGAAACAACACGAAGGGCCAGCACGATTATGGACCTGCCTCGTCGGGGGAGGATTGTTTGCGGAGGTAGTCGATATTCTCCCACTCCGTGCGGACCTTGGCCGGAAGAGCGTCGCGGATCATTCGTTGTTTGTCCGCGACCATTAGCGACCAGTCCCTCAACGCTCGTTCGTAATGTTCGTTCATCGCGGAGTCCCTGCGTTCTCGATTCACGATCCATCCGAGTTCAATTCTCGCGATCGTATTGAGCACATCATCCGAGTGAGGTGAATTCAGGACTCGTCTCAAGGCGAGTTCGGCCCCCGTGAAGTCCTCCCCCTCGATCCGCAATCTGCTGATTTGAAGCTCCGTTTTGAGCTGGTAGTTTCGGCTGATCGCATCGGTCGGCGGAAAATATTCCGACACAGCGTTCCAGTGCTTGACATCGTTTTCCAGAAGCGCCTTGGCATACTGGCGTTGGATGGACGACTCCCGCACGACTCCGGCCGTGGTTGATTGCTGGGTGGCAAACAGATCGACGCGGAGCAGGGCGAAGCTCGCGGCCATCGCGCCAAGCAACGGCAGAATAAGGATGGCGGCCTTGGTCCAGTCGGCTTTTCGAGCTCGATCATTGGCCTGGGTATCCGCGTCGGTCCGTTTCATCCAACGCTGCAGCTCCTGGGTCGAGGTGTTGGCGACCACCACTTGATGTTCGATCACAAGTCCGGAAAAAGGGATCATCTTGTCCCCGATACCTTCCAGCTGTGTGTCGAGCAGTCGACGCAGATCGCGCGCAAGTTCGACCGCCGAGGCGTATCTCTCATCTGGGCTTTTTCTTAACAGTCGATGGACGATGTCCGCGAGTTCGTCGGGCAGATCCGGCCTCAATTGCTTGAGAGACACGGGCTCGGCTTGTACATGCTGCATCGCAAGGGCGATGGGGGTTTCTCCCGAAAACGGAGGCCGCCCAGAGAGCATGTGATAGGCGGTAGCACCGAGCGAATACAGATCGCTCCGGGAATCGACCGTCAATCCTTGGATCTGCTCCGGGCTCATGTACAAAGGAGTACCGAGTGCGACTCCGACTGCCGTCAGGTTCTGGTTCTGGCCCCGCGCCCGCGCCAGTCCGAAATCCGCAACCTTGACCTCTCCATCCGGAGTGAGAAGCAGATTGTCGGGTTTGATGTCGCGATGTACCAGACCAATCGAAGCCGACTTCTGCAATGCGGCGGTGGCTTGCCACAGAATCGATACCGCCTCATTGAGCGGCAACGCCCCTCGACGTTGGATGAAGGAACTCAAGTTGCTGCCAGGAACATATTCCTGCGCGATATAATGAATCGATTCAAATGTTCCGACGTCGTAGACTTGGACAATGTTGGGGTGAATCAGCGACGCAGCAGCGCGAGCTTCCTGAAGGAACCGTTGTTCATGCTCATCGGAGCCCACGAAATCCGAGCGCAGCACTTTCAATGCAACGTGGCGGTGCAGCGACTGTTGGAATGCAAGATAAACTTCCGACATGCCACCCACACCCAAGCGGTGCAGGATCGAGTAACCCGCAATGGTTTGATTCGTCAGATCATTCGCGTCGCCTGATCGGCTCATTCCTAATCCTTGTGACACGCCTACCTCTCGAAGCAAAGAGCGATGCGGGAACGCTCCCATCCCTGAAAGGGCACGAGAACCTCGCCGTTCTCGACCTTGAGAGTATCATACTCGAATCCTCGAAAATCGACTCGCCATGCCCTATGGATCGGGCGGACACAACCGATTTTTGCGACCCCGGTTTTTCCTGCGGTTTCGGTGACCCATAGGCATCCATCGGCGTCAATCGCGTCGTGTCCCTCTCCGCTGGGTTCAGCGGGATCCGAGAGCCCGAGCGCGGGAGCTGGATCGATCCAGCGAAACCGCAGATTGGACAGGTTGCATCGAGCGAGCCACGCACCGGCGTCAGGCGCCTTGCCTGTCGAGGGCTGTGGGGTGCCTCGGGAGGCCGAGATCCATTCGGGCATCATGCGATCTACGGCGGTTTCCCAGGGGTTGTTCCAGTCGATACCGAGTGAAAATGTCGCTCCACACGATCCGATTCCGTCGAGTGGAACCACCGAGACCAATCCGTTTTGCGGAGCCCTGCGATGGATACTCAAGCCGCAGGTTGCAAAATGAACCCGATGCTCGGCGTCATCGATCTCGATCAATTCGACCGCGCATTGCAGGGGGGCAGGCAATTTCCCCTTGGCTCCCTGGCTCCACGCCGCGATGGTGGCCGCTTCGCTTGGCCAAACCATCCGCCAAACCGGGAACCCCGCGTTGCGATCCATGCCCGAACCTTGGACTTCGATATCCACCCACTGAGCTCCATGCCACAACGTGTAGCGGATCATGCAGCTGCCGCCACCGAGACGTCCCGTAACTTCGATGGTGCCCCGAGCTTTTGAACTGTGGGTCAGGATCATTCGGGTGTCGCTCAATCCCTGGAACGACGCGTTTTGAAACGGGTGTCGCAACTGGATGGGTTCCGGAACCCAAGACAATTGACCGCTGAGACGATTTCCTCGCTTGTTGACCACATACAACGAACGCAGGTGTCCTTTGATGGGATCGATTTGTATCTCCATAAACTCATTCGCCATCGAGCCGTCTTCTTGAGCCACCGTGGGACGACTCCCGAAAACCCGGCCCAGCAACGAGGAACGCCTGCTCGGAGCACTGGCCGCGCGAGACGTCTGGTCGCTGGTCTCACCAACAGGTGGCTGGCTCAATACTTTTGCGAAACCAAAAGCTGGGACTTCGGCAACGCATTGGCTTTTGTGATCGTCTTGAGCGCAGGTGATGATACGGGTCGAAGACTGCGAATCGATCCTCCTGGGATAATCGGCGATAAACACTCGTTTCGGACGGCTTGTCGCATTGAAGAGGATGTCCTCTCCGTCGCAAGGAACGCGGGCACGCAGTTGCTCGACGACGACTGCGGTGGTCGCGTCGATCTGCTCGGCAACCTCGTTCGTCGCTCCGGCGTCTGCGTAGAGTGCATTCTTCAGTTCTTCGATCCGGGAAAGGCACTCTCCCAAGTCGTGGTCGGAACGGGACGAGCGCGGTGCGATGCGAGGGGTCCAAGACCATAATCTGCACAAGGATTCCAACTGCTCCAACCGGTACGCGTGCCGCAGTCTGCGCTGCAGGCTGAGATGTCGTTCATGAATTTCGGCAGGTTCGTGCGGAAGTGGATGATGGAAATCGAGCGACGTGAATGGGTCGGTCCAGTAAGGTTGCGATGTCGAAGCAAAATAGGATTCTGCGTGGATCCACTTGCCCAGCACTGGGGTGCGTCGCGACGCCTTGACGAGATCTTGGAACGCAAGACTGGTTGGGCCTGGCCAATGCCCGAGGACCAGCGTCGGTACTTGATGGTAATCGAGCTGCTGAGCCATTTCGTTCCCTAGATGGAGGATCGTCTCCGCATCTGCGACATCCAAGACATGCCCGAGAATGCAGTCGAGGCCGCCGCGATCCCCAGTCCCTTGCCATCGGATTTTTGCATGGTCTTTCTTCGGGACGGAACCTCCTCCGAGCGGGGCGAGAATGGCTCCTTGGAAGCCGAACTGTCGAGCAATGGTTGCCA
This sequence comes from Planctomycetota bacterium, assembly GCA_046342615.1. Classification (GTDB taxonomy): domain Bacteria; phylum Planctomycetota; class Planctomycetia; order Pirellulales; family Pirellulaceae; genus JBKCUI01. The sequence continues at coordinate 7,044 of JBKDPB010000062.1, forward strand.
GGTTCATCGGAATCGATGGGGCAAATCGCATCCAAACCTGCGTGGGTGCTATTCCGAAGCCCTCGCAATCCTTTCTCGCGAGGCTCAACTCGCGAATCAATGCGTCCTCGGGCAGCCAGACATGCGGCAACTCGTCCCGAAGGCCGCCTGCGAGACAGGCCGACTTGTCCTGCAATCGCTGCACCAGCTGGTTCCATGCCTGTGGGTTGACCTGTTGCCACGCCCGCAAAACGCCTGTTGTGGCATAGATCGTCAAAGGCCGGTCGATTTCGAGCATGTGGGTGAGGGAGTTGCCGAGAGTCGTCGGCGCGACGAGAAGCAAATCCAATAGGTTGCCTTGTTGGGAGCAATAACGGTCGCGCTCTTGAGACAGGGAGTCGAAAGCAGCGGACAACCAGCGGTCCGTTTCTGTCTCGTCTTGGATTACGGATGCTTTCGCGGCGGATAGGATCTGCTCTCCCACCGCCATCCAGTCGAGATTGAAGGAGTAGCGAAGCTTTCTCGCCATGCACTGGATCTGGAGAACGGCGTACCCGAATGCGTAAAAATCGTCGAGGTAGCTACAAGCATGATCTTCCCGCGAGAGCGCTAGCTTCTCGACTTCGCCTGTCGCCGAACAGCGGTCGCGAAAAGCGTGGACAAGGCTCCGTACCACGTCCTGTCTGGGCCGGCGGGCGGAGGGAACGAGCTCGTTTCGCCCGAGTCGTAGCCGTTCCTCGAGGGGTTGATCCAGTTTCGCCAGCGATGCTTCCGGGCAGCAAATCAATGCATCTTCGAGATCCAGTCCGCTGGTATCGCAACGCCGCCATTCCGGAACCGCTCCCAGCGCAACGAGCAGTCGCGGGTCCCAGAGGCTGGTCCAAGCGGTGAGGTAATCCAGGGCATGGGCCGAGCCGATGCCTTTGGGAAGGTCCTCGAGCGCGTGGGAAGCGGAAACGAAAACGAGTCGGGAGAATGAAGTCATCGATACGTGGTTCTACGAGGCCTGGAAGGACTCAATGGTACTCGGACGGAGCATTTCAGAGCAGGTGTTTTGCTTTGATTTCCAAATAGCGATTTACCAAGGGGGCCGTAAGTTGTTCAGGAAAGACATCGATGGTCAAGCACCCTGAGTCCTGAATTTTCCGTAGGACTTCGTGTCTCCAGAGGAGAATCTGCGCGGCGGCAGCGCTGCGAAACAGGATGGTGTTATCCATGGCAGGGTTGTCCGCCGCGTCGAACATCCGGTGATCCCTGAGCAAAACGAGGACTGGGAGATGGCGTGTTGCTAGCTTGGAAAGATAGCTCGTTATCTGAGCGGCCGAAACGTCGTCGATGATGTTCGTGATCAAGACCACCATGGTTCGACGGCGGCAACGTTTCGAGAACGAAAGGAATGCATCTTCGAATCGCGACTGCTTCATGGAGGGAAAACGATCGAAGAGGCCGTGCAGGATCCGATTCATCTGATTGGGGCCTCCTCTCAGAGGAACATATTTCTCAATGTGATCTGAGAAGCACATCATTCCGACCGAGTCTCCCTGGTGTAGGGCGACGTAACTCAACATCAGGATCGAGTTCAGTGCGTAATCCAGAAGGCTGAGGCCTTGATACTCATTGGTCATCATTCGTCCGCAATCGAGTAAAAAGACGACTCGCTGGCTCTGGTCTTGCTGAAACTGCTTTACCGTTAACTTGTTGCGTCGCGCGGTCGCCCGCCAGTCGATATGTTTGTAGTTGTCATCCTTGGAGTAATCTCGCAACCGCTCGAAGTTGTTGTCTTGGCCGGCTTTGCGGGTACGTCGAACGCCGATCAGACTCAAACGATTTGTACGAGCGAGTAGGGCGTACTCCTCCAATTGTTTCATATTGGGATAGACCAGGAGTTCGCCAGGGCAGGGGCGTTGGATGATCCGGCGCCAGAATCCGAGTCGAGAGAACAGTTGGAGGTAAATCGATTCAAACTGAAATGCTCCTCGTCGGAGGGCTTTCAAGCGGTTTGTCAATTCAACGCGTTTGCGACGTTCCACGACCAAGCGATGTGAGTGAGGTTCGCAGGAAATTCCCTCGGGTAAATCTTCGCGTACTTCGATGTGGAACATGCGGTCGCTTCGATTCTCCAGAACGATCTGCGATTCGGTAGTATTGCCAATCGAAGCGCTGCGCAGCATTCGTCGTTCCACGCGTAGACGCGATGGTCCCGATATCGTTAGCAGGTCCAAGACCAGAAAGGCGACCACCAACAAATCGATCAGCACGAGGAAATTGATGAATAAACTGGCTCCATAACGCATCATGTCAGCAAAGGGTGACCGCGAGTCGGGATACAACGCACCTACCATCGCAGGCACTGCGACCATCAGCAGCGACAAGGCGGTTACCGGTACCAGTAGCCAAAGCCAACGCATGGTTGGAAAAATTTTCCATCCGAATCCGAGAATCAGGAGCGGAGCGATGATAACGATCAATCCGATCCACGGTGCCCAGAAGAGGTAGGAACCAACGTCATCGTAAAACGACATGGTAGATTTACATCCTGGGGACTTCGATACTGCGCAACAGGGACTTCAGTTCCGAGTCGACTAGGATTCCCTCGACCTCGGCCTCGGCGTTAAGCACGACCCGATGCCTTAGGGCAGGAATCGCGATTTCCACGACGTCGTCTGGCACGGCGAAATCTCGTCCTTTAAAGGCTGCCAAGGTGCGTGCTCCCTGCACGATCGCAATTCCCGCTCGCGGCGATGCCCCGAGATGGAATGTTGGCCACGCGCGCGTTGCCCGAACGATCCGATTGATGTACTGAAGAAGCTGGGGTTCGATTCGGATCGTTCCGTTCGATTCGATGATCTCCAAAATGGAGCGGTCATCGGTAACCTGCGATACCTGCTGCGCCAGGATGTCGTTGAAGTCGACCTGCCGCGAATGCAAATCCAGTACCCTCGCCTCCTCGGTTTCATCCGGGTAGTTGACGATCGCTTTGAACATGAACCGATCCAATTGTGCTTCCGGCAGCGAGTACGTTCCCTCGCTTTCAAGAGGATTCTGGGTTGCCAATACGAGAAATGGTTTGGGAACCGTATGGCTGACGCCGTCGATCGTTACGCGGCGCTCTTGCATGATTTCAAGAAGCGCTGCATGCGTCTTTGCGGGGGAGCGATTGATTTCATCGGCCAGGAGCAGTTGCGTGAATACCGGCCCTGGCCGGAACCGGAAGTCTTGCGTCTTCATGTCGAAAATCGGTGCCCCGGTGACATCCGAGGGCATCAAATCCGCCGTGAATTGGATGCGACCGAATTGACAACCCAACACCCGTCCCAACGTCCGGACGAAAAGGGTTTTTCCCAGGCCGGGCACTCCTTCGATCAGGAGATGGCCTCCTGAAAAAAGGGCGATCATCGCGACGTTGACCAACTCATCCTGACCAACGAAAACCTTACGTATTTCGTCCAAGGCCGTGTCATAAAGAGTCTTCGCCTTGCTCGAGGTTGGAAAAGCGGTTTGGGGCGTTGGCTCGCTGGCGGAGAGACCCGGGGGAATTTGACTCATTTTTCAAGCCTGAGGGGATCGGAACACAATTGTCACTAGCGACTTGATTTTATGCTATTGTGGCGTTGAGTGTGATTGACTTTGAGAAGGTTTAGGGAATCGTCGATCGCAGCATACCGGGAGGTGGGCTTCATTGGCAACGGAGGCGAAAGTCGGTAACAGGTTGGTAGCGGGCGAACAGTGGCCGGTGCCGTGGGCTGAATCCCTTTCGAATTGGCTCGGTGATTTCGCCGTGGAATTGCCGTCCGACCATGCAATTCGTCGCTTGGACCTTTTGGGAATCCTGGCATCGCACCGTCTGCGCGATGAACCGCTACATGCCTGGTGGGAGCAAGCGCTCGAGTCGGCGCTGGGGCATGCCAAGCGGACTCAGCGAATCGTCTTTTTTTCTTCGGCATCTCCCTATGCGGATAGGCTCCGCCATGCATGTTCTCGATTCGGTGTTCCCTATCTCGAATTGTGTCGTAATGAATCTCTCTTCTCGTCGAACGAAAACGGCGCTGCGTTGCTCCGATGTGATGAGAGCTCGTGGACGAATCGCCTGGAGCTACCTGACTCACCCATCGAGGATCGAGCGATTGCCATTCTTTCCCAGCAACTGTTCGGATTGCACGTTCGGGCTGGGGGAAAAATCATGCAGTTGATCCAAGCGCGACTGGATGAAAAGGCGATGACTCCTGGTGCTACGATGGTTGCCGTGAGGCGTCCAACCAACACAGGCCGATCGTTGGCCGCGCCGCTGCAACTTTCGCGACGAGGCGCAGTGCTGTGGATGCTCCCAGGAGGATCGCAGGAGGGTCCCGACACTGCCGGAGTTGCGAGATCGTCCTGGGGGTGTCAGCCCCGATCGACCCCTTCCACGTGGATGCCGTGTGGAAGGGCTTCCGAGGCATTGCTGCATTCCAAGGATTTCCTCTTTCACTTTACTCGAGCACGGCAAGGCGCGTGGCCAGGCCAGTCTCAATCGGATCTGTTTGATGAAGCGATTCGCATGGAATGGAAGGTTCGCACCCCACCCTTGGAAACCCTGCATCGTATTCTGGTCACTCAGCGATTGGTCGCGTCGTCTTATTTGCGTCGAGGCTCGATGCGAACGGTGTGTTTTACATCGAACTGCCTTTTGGCAGCGCTCCGAATGCGAGAGTTCCAACCGCACGTTGGGCGTTGGGATTGGGAGCCCTATGGTGTGGCAATTCGTACTTCCTGGCTCGAGGCTCACGGCGCGCGTCCGGTTCGGTATCTCCTTCCTGAACAGATTCACTTGCTTTCCCAGGAAGAGCAATGTTTCGCTCAACCCCTTCCCAAAGACGATCGGCATCGCGACTGGACCGTCGAACAAGAATGGCGGGTACTGGACGACATTCGATTGTGTCAGATCCCTTCGGATCGAGCGTTCCTCTTTGTCCGTTCACACAAAGAGGCTTCGATTCTGTCCCCGTGGTCGCGATGGCCGATCGTCTGTCTATCCTCCGTCCTTTGAAATCCCTCTATTTCACTTCTTCGAGCCAACTGCCATCGCTCGCTTCTGCAACGCGAACACTGCTTTCCAAATCCTCAGACCATCGCAGCAGGGCGTTTCCGAGCCAAGCCATCTTCTTGGCGAGGCTCCGCGATGCCGTGCGATGCATCATGGCGGCTGCATGTTGTTGCAAGCGAATCAAGTCTTCTGTCGCAAGCGTTTGATTGGATTGGTGATCGATGTCGGATTCGGAGGAGCCGAGCAGCTCGCTCGGCGCATGGCTAGAGCCTGAGAGCGGATAGGGTGCGAACACGCAATAATCCCTCGCGAAGGCCGTTTTCTCCAACCACGGCCCCATCGGTTCCCCTGCGACCTCCCTCAGGTCCTTGCGTTGGGTTGTCTCGACGACCGTCGCTTCTGCCGTGCCCAAGGTGAACACAAAGATATTCGCTTTGCTGGGGGCGTCATTCGCGTGCGAAGCGCCCATGCGATCCCACGGGCAATCCAAGTCGGTGGGACCGTCGACGCGGATGTGCCGGGTGATTTCGCGGCCGATCGACGAGGCGAGGGAGTTCCATCGGCCAAGGGCTTGAGGAACCCAACTCGAAAATAGGTTCCGAGGCGAAGATCGGAGGGACTGGATCCAGGGCGCAACATGGTGCCATTGATCGACAGCGATTCGATATTGTTCGAATCGTTCTGCATGTCGGGCGCAGTCGGTCGCAGGATCCGAGCAAGTCCAGGATACGGGGTCGTTGCGATCGACCGAAGCGGCAACGTCCTCCGCCCCCAGCAATCGGGACGGTACAAACTCAAGCCCTGAGTCGTGCAGGAAGCAGGCTCCCGACATGGGTTGGAACGAATGGCTTTCGCCCGCGACCGCCCCCGCAACCATCGAGAAGATGAATAGGCCGGCGCGCAACGGAAAATACAATGACTTGGCTATGTTTCGAGTATGCATCCTTAAGAGCCTTGCAGGGATGCATCGTCACCTGGGCGAACGCTGAACCAGCACTTTGGCTGGATCAGCCCTCCCTGGCCTTAGTGCAATGCGAATAATTTTGGTGGTGGGATGGTTGCCAGGAGCGGATTCCGTGCTCGTAAATCTGGCGTGGCGTTACTCGTGCATATGCATCGTCATGCGTCTGCGAGTTCTTGGAGCGCAAGGATTCCCGGACCGAAAGATTTTGCTTGATCGGTGCAGATTGACACGCCAACTCGGATTGTTCCGCTTATAACAAGGCAATCCTTTGCATCCACGCCGCTCCTTATCGACGCTGGGCGAGCATTTCCTGGATCACGCGCTCGGCGGATCCCACCGATTGCAATCGCGTCACCCATGCTTGGACATCTGCGGTTGAGGGGGGTTGGCCGGTCAGAGTTTGGAGCACTTGTTGGATGTACGCTGTGTCTGTTGGGAATCTCTCGCGATACTGGCTGCTCGTCATCAATTTCACCGTAACGTCGTTGAGCGTGAAACCTTGTTGCAGATAGGCTTGCCAAGCGAGTATCTCCTTGCTTGAAGCGGGACGTCCCAAGACGGCGACAAACAGTTGATTGAGCGCATTGGCATCCGTGGCTCCTGGTACGTTTCCGTAACCGGGCGACGCTGCGGAAACCGTACCCGCTGCCGTAGTGACAAATCCGGGAGTCGTTGTCGGTTTCGAGGACGGAAGGTAGTTGCCGCGATCGACAACCAATTGAAACGTTTGGTTGAGGCCCGAGGGTGCGATCGCGATGGGTTGCCGCGCGGAATAAATGACTTGATTATTCCAAGTGATCCATGCATTGAGCGCATACTGGTCCCTGGGATCGATGTACCTGGGATCGTAGTTCAGCGAGAAAGGGAACGGGCCGGTTCCCTCGGCTCGGGAAACGGCTTTCCCGCCCGCGACTTCAAAAAAAGGTTTCGACACGTTGCTGAGCATGACCGTCAGAACCGATCCGGAGGGGAGCGAGGCTCGGTCACCGACCATGACCGTTCCGCTGGTCAGGCCCGACGTGGCGTTGAGCGTCACATTCGCGACGCGCAGGTTTTTGGTCCGGCCGTCTTGGATGAGAAGCGAGACACGTCCGTAGGGGTCAGCGCTTCGCCGCAGTTCATCAGCGATATCGACAACCCGTCCCTCGAATTCACCGACGCGGTATCCGGCGACAGCAACGATGACATCTCCGATGTTGATGCCCGCAAGTTGCGCTGCGGAGCCTGCGTCGATCTGTTGAACCAAAGCTCCGATGTCCAAATTGCGGACATACACGCCGAGTTTCCAGTTTCGTGGCGACGAAATCAGCGGGGTATTCACCGACCCAACGGGGGCGGCGGCGCTACCCGGAGCGGTCGGGGTGAGCGAGTACGATCCGGAGGTTCCCCATGCGGCTCCCGTTGCTGGGGGTGGAGCGAGTTTCGGTACGGCCGAGCTAAAATCCGTCCAACTTTGTCCCCATGCGGCTTGCAATGAACTCAATCCGACTAGCAACGCGAAAACCGCTGCTTCCACGCGTGTGATGTAGTGTCTCATGGTAATTCCTGAATGCATTTGAGAAGGATCGAGGCGCACTTAGCGGGCTTGAGGACCGCTGATCGAATCGAGTTGCTTGCGAATAAACGATGGATCCACCGGATAGAACCCGGCTCGAACCGCTTCCAATTGCCCATCGCGACTCAGAGCGTAACGCAAGATCGATTCACGCAATCCGCCATCGGTTGCCATGGTTGCTTTGTCGACAATCAGGACGAGCGGACGAACAAAGGGATAGCGGCCCGCTAGAAAACTCGATTCGTTCGCCGGTACGACGTTGCCTTGAATCTGCAGGGGTACCGCACGGACCTTGGGGTTGGCTTCCCCAAACCCGGCTAACCCGATACCGGATGGGTCGTTGGCGATCCCTCCGCACACTTTTTCATTTGTCTCATGGATTTCTGCCGAGCGAGCCAACGTGCCACCTTGGATGACCCAGGTACGTATGAAATGGGTTGTGCCGCTGATCTCGCTC
>JBKDPB010000063.1:0-7732 GCA_046342615.1 Planctomycetota bacterium
GCATCCGAGATCATGGTGGCGATCATCGATTCGCGGCGAGCCAACCCTTGCGAGATCGGCTTCCACGCGGCGAAGTAGAGTCCCGCACAGAGGATCCCGAAAACGATGGCCGTGAACAGGGCTTTGTCGCTCTTGAAATCCAAGAGGGACTCGCTGCTCTCCGACGCGTGACCGTTCGCTGGATCGCTATGAGCGCCTTCCTCGAATGCCAGCGCACTGGCAGACAAGCCAAACACGAGCAGCGAAAAAAAGAACGACCAAAACATCGCACCAATTTTCAGGTTCATACTACGCCTCAACCTTGGGGTCTCAACATCGAGAAACGCACTTCTGTTCCGCAGTGTCGCCCGGGGAGCGAACAACACGACGCGAAGCATTCTGCTTACTTAAACGGGTTCTGCGTCATACAGACGTATACAGCGAAGAACGCGAGACCTTCGATCAGAGCGGCCGCGATGATCATCGCAACCTGAATGACGGTCGCTTGGTCCGGTTGGCGAGCGATCGACTCGACCGCACCCTTGCCCAAGAAACCAATGCCAATGCCGGCTCCGATGACCGCGAGGCCTGCGCCGATCGCACCGGGGACGTTGCCGCCACCACCGCTTTGAGCGAAGGCAGGGACCGCCATCAACATCATGAAACCACAGACCATCAAACCGAGACGAACGAGATTCAACACTTTGCTAAACTCCTTGAAGTCCGACTGAACTACGACTTGAGAAAAAGGAAAAAGGAATACTCTGGCGTTGACCAACCGAACCCGACTAGGGCTAGTGGTGATGCATGGAACTGCCGATGAACATCGCCGCCAAAAAGGTAAACACATAGGCTTGCAGGAAGGCGACAAAGACCTCCAAGAAGCTCATCAGGGTGGTTCCGAGAACGGAAATGCCCGCGACGCCGAGCCAAGCGGGATTGCTCAACTCCATCGCCGCCTTGGCGCTGATGCCGATGCCCAGGATTCCGAGAAGAACCAAGTGACCGGCACCCATGTTCATCAACAACCGAACCGAAAGAACCGCGTGCTTGATCAACAGTGAAAGAGCTTCGATCACCCACAGGGCTGGCACCAACCAAAAGGAAAGGTACCAAGGCAAGCCCAGCGAGGGACAAATATTCTTGAGGTAACCCACCACGCCGAGAGCCTTGATCCCGACAGTTAACCCCACGAGAAATACCAAAAAGGCCAACGCCGCCGTAGTACCAAACGAAGCGGTCGGGGCACCGACCCATGGAAGCATCCCCATCAGGTTGCAACCGAGGATGAAAAAGAACATCGTCCACAAGAAAGGCATGAAACGATCGGCATCATGCTCTCCCATCGCCGGAACCACGATCTTGTCGCGGACCGCTTGAACGAAGCCTTCAAGCAAATTCCAAACCTTGCCCTTGGGCGGAGAGCCCGACGTCACCCTCTTCGCCAACCAGCGGAATGCGAAGAACAGGAGCAACGCAACGATGACTTCGATGACCATGTAGCGCGAAATGCAAAACCCCGACTCCGCTTCGTGCGCATTCCGCAAACTGCCGAACGGCTGCGGGATCATTATCTTGCCATCCAATGCGTGGTTGTATTCCTGGATCTTTTCGGGAGTCCAAGCCTTGGCGCCGTCACTCACCTTGTATTGCTCAACCGTGTCGTTCGAGTTGATCCTGGCCTTCAGTTCGCTCCATTTGGCGAACGCCTGAGGGTCCGCCTTCATCCGGAAGAACCAGCGATGCTGGATTTCAGGGTGTGCGGCTAGATAAGCCTGCGTGGCGTCGGCCGCGTTGGGGGCGTTCCGAGCTTGCCAACTCTTGGCCTTCTCCTCCACTTTGGCGACATACTGCTCCAGGTACGCATCCATCGGCCAACCGGCGTTGCTATGGCTGGAGTGCTGCCACTGCTCCCAGGCCTGACGCAGCATCGCAATCGAATCGTTATCGACCCCCATGTCCTGCAGACCCTTGGCGATCGAATCCGCTTCACGGGCCTGAAAATCCTCGTCCAACCGAATCATCCAAGCCGGGAAATCCTTGGCCTCGGTGCGGTTGCTACGCCAGAACATCTTGGGCACTTCAAAGTAGTAGCCGTCTTTGATGTGGAGAATGTCCGAAGCCATCGGGGGCTGCTCAGCGGGAGGTTGGAGAAGAGTAATGCCGAATTGAAAGAGCGGATTCTAATATCAGAAAAATAAAATAACACCCCAGCAGCGAGCCAGCGAAAGAATTGCGGTGTGACCATTTTGTCGCAGCAACCCATCCCAGGGCACCCATCATCAACAGCATGCGCAGCGTTATGGTCAACAGAGTCGACGCGACCGGCATCTTGAGTCCGAGCACACCTCGCCGCCAACAAATCGGTCCGGCCGAAATGGAACTGCAAAGCCCCAAGGCGGCCAAACCCGCAGGAATCCCGTCGCGAGCGTCCCCCACGACATGCCAACCCACGATGGCAGCCGCCGAAATCAACACGGCAACCAACCAACACCACCATTCACGACGGCGCTCCCCGTGCTCCCGATCGGAACCCGCGGTCGGACGAGCGATCGGACCTAGGTCAGCCATCTCCCTCGCTCCCCGGATCGCTCGTGGCAACGGAGGATGCGTCTACGCGGTTCTCAAACTCCGCCACCTTGACCACATACAACATCCCCACCACCGCGAAGACCATACCCAACCCAAATCCAATCACAATCCAGAAGGAAGTCCCAAGCCATCGATCCAAAAACGCACCCCCCGCTCCACAAAGAATTAAAATAATTAATACAGCGAAGATGCGGGACAAAGCGTTGATGGTTACGGTGCTGCCTCGGCGAATCGAGGAGGGGTCTGGGGGCTCGCGATGGTCGTTTTTTGGCACAAAGCACCTGGCATACGATCGGAAGGGGAAGGAAAGTCTGGAAAACTTCGCCTGCGGTAAGCATACTGGGCGTAGAAGTCGTTGACGACACCCTGAAGGGTGAGTCCGTATCCTGATGAAGGCCAAGGAGACACGAGAGTGCCCCCCTCGAAGAAAAAGAACACCAGCCGTTCGGCCCGGCCTGCGTCCGCAGGAGCAGGGGGGAAGGGGGCCTCCGCCAAGAAGGCGCCCGCGAAAAAGGCTACTGCGAACGCTTTGAAAACGCCGACACGTGGCCCCAAAAAGCCGTCGAGCCCCCCGAAAAAAGCGAGCGGAACATCCAAAGGAGCTCCGCGAACCGCCGCAGCGAAGGGCAAGTCGTCAGGGAAGCCAGCCAAGCCGCTCCCGAAAACTCCTGCCGCCATCAAACCCCAACCCAAGTTGGCCAAGGTCCCCACAGGGAAGCACTCGGTCGCCAAGATTGCGCCTCCGACCAAGCCCAAGGGGGGCAAGGTCGAGTCGAAACCTGGAGGAAAGAGGTCCCACACCGTCGCGGCCGAGTCGAAGGAGGTCGCGAACAAGCGGGTTGGCAGGTCCGAGGTGAAATCGCCCGTGGCGGTGCTGCCTCCGACCAAGAAACCGGCCCCACCTCCGATTTCTCGCCCGATGGCTGCACGCAAGCCGGTTCCCCCTCCCCCTCCAGCGCCGAAGAAATCGGGAACCGACCCTGAAATTATCGCCAAGATTCGATCGGCCCAGGAGGAGAAGGAGAAGCGCAAGGATCTCGCTCAAACGCCACCCAAGAAGACGCTCACTCCGATCACACAAATCCCGGCGGCAATCAAAGGTCAGGATCGGATCGTGCTCATGGTCCGAGACCCCTACTGGCTCCACGCTCACTGGGATGTAACCCGGCAGACCGTGGATCGCGCCAAGGCAGCGCTCGTGGAGCAGTGGCACTCGGTCAAGCCGATCCTGCGATTGCTGAAGGTCGACGACTCCGGAACGACCGAAAGCGCGGAAAACATCTATCGAGACATCGAGATCCATGGTGGCGTGCGGAACTGGTACATCGATGTGGACAATCCTCCGTCGCGATTTCAAATCGTGATGGGTTACATGGCGGGCAATGGCCGTTTCTATGAATTGGTTCGGAGTAACACCGTTACGACCCCGGTGCCGGGTGGCAAGGAAGCGAGCGACGATCACTGGGCGGACATCGCCAAGGATGCCGAGCGCATCTATGCCATGAGTGGCGGATACAGCGACGAAACGCAGCGCGGGGAACTGAGCGAGGTTTTCGAGGAGCGCCTCAACCGGACAATGGATCTCGACGTGCTGTCTCAATTCGGAAGCGGTGCGGAGGGGGGACTGAAGCGTGCGAGACAGTTCCATTTCGATGTCGATGCCGAGCTGGTCGTTTTCGGATCGACGCATCCCGACGCGCATGTCACGATTGGGACGGAACCGGTGAAGGTTCGCAATGACGGCACCTTCTCCATCCGCTTGCCTTTTCCCGACCGGCGACAAGTGCTACCCGCAACCGCTCGAAGCCGCGATGGAGTGGATGAACAAACCGTGGTGATTGCCGTCGAGCGCAACACGAAGGTGATGGAGCCGCTGTCTCTCGAAGGGGAAGAGCAGTAGGTCCGGGAGTTCAGGTTGGCTCGCTGTCGATCGCTTCGGTTTCGATCGTGCGATGCTTGAGCATCCAGACGCTGTTTCCTTTGTCGTTGTACTTCGCGTCGCTCATGAGCTCGCGAATCAAGAGGACGCCGCGCCCGCGTGGCTTGTCCAATCGCTCTTCTTCGGTAGGATCGGCAACGTTGCGATGATCAAATCCATTCCCTTGGTCGGTGATGGTCATCTCCGCGCGGTCGTGAAACACGTGAAACAGAACGTGCACCTGTTTGGCGATCTCTCGCCGATTTCCATGCTCAATGGCGTTGACGACGGCTTCCTCGATCGCCATTTGGATATGAAACAAGTCACGCCCGACCCATCCGGCGCCTTCCAGCGCAGCCATGAGTTGATCGATCACCGCATGGCCGGCTTCCAAATCGCTCGGCAAGGTCTTGTCCAAGGTCCAAGATGAGTCGACGCTAGTCATCGCAGGATCGCCGGAGGGGAAGAAGTGACTTGCGAAAACGACCAGCTACAGCTTGAAAGCCGCCAAAGCATCATCTTTTGTCTTGCGAAGATCGAAAACGCGATCGAGGCGCGTGATCGTGAACACTTCCTTGATCTCGTTTCGCAGACCGCACAACTTCAGTCGGCCACCGGACGCTTTGACTTTGCTGTTGAGCGAAATAAGCTTGTTGAGGGCCGCGCTCGACATAAACTCGACCCCTTCAAAGTTGAGGAGAATCATGTTCTTCTTCTCAACGGTGACGAGGGAATTGAGTTCTTCACCAAGTTGTTCAATTGTCGCAGAGTCGACAATCTTTTTGTCGATGAAGTTGACGATGCTGACGCCTGCATCCTCGACCACGTTGATTCGACGGTAAGTCGACATCGAATGACCTTTGCTAAATGCGAAACACGTAGAGTTCGTACCGACGAGTCCCGTTCGTCGACTTCTCTAGAATCCATAGAGTAAACCAAGTGCGCGGGCATAGCAATTCATTTTCCAACCCGCCATCCACTTGGTTTCTGATTATTTTCCTCCCGCCTCGAACCGACTCGGATGCTCAGATGCGAGGCAACGCATAGGCAAGGCAAATGCCGGCGAGAATTGCGGTCACCCAGAAGATGATCACCGTCGGGACCAACTTCTTGGTGAAGATCCGGGTGAACATGTAGTAGACGATGTAGAGAGGGGCAAAGGCGGCAAGCAACCCCTCTTTCATCGTCTCCTTGAACGCCGTGACGACGATCGCGATATAGGCAAATGTCGCGATGAGCAGATTGGCAAACCCAAACCCTCCCGCCATCACCGGTCCGAAATCCGCAAGCTGGATGCGTCGGAAGAGCGGGATCGTGGACTCGTTGCCCGACGTCGACCGGTCCATCCGAATCGCGACCGCCCCCATCATCACGACCATGCCGCCGAGAATACCGAGAATCATCCACCACGGCATGCCGGCTCCCAGCAACCGCTTCTCGGTCTCCGCCTCCCGCTTCATCATCTCGGCGGCTTCGACCAACCTCCGATTGCCGAACTCCTTGGTTTCCAACTCGAAACCAGCGATCTTGGCCCCCTGCTCGAGATGGAATCCGCAATTGACGCAGATGGCCGTCCCCGGAGGCAAGGGCTTGTCGCATGACGGACAAAATGTCCCCTCCCGCTTGGTCAGCCCCGCTTGATCAAAAAGTCCCGCCAAGCCGCTGGAGGGGTCGCCACCCGACGCAGGGGCCGACGATGGGGCTTTGGAAACCTCTTTTTTGGAAACTGCCGGTTTGGCCGCAGCCTCCTTGGCTCCTCCAGGCACGCTCACCCCTTTCTGGCACTTGGGGCACTTGACCACCTTCCCCGCCAAATGGTCCGGAACGTTCAAGTTTTGGCCACATTGGCATGCAACACGGACTGGCATAAAGGAAACCAAAATCTTCCAAGGAAAGAAACGAACCTCCCTCATTCTGCTCGCAGGGGCCCAAGGAAACAATGCCCGCCCCAAAAAGGACGATTCCTCGGAGAGGCTTTTTGTGGCACGGAAATTGCTCCTCGACACGACCACCCCAAGGATCATGCCGTTTTGGCGTAGGGATCCCCAAGAGTCACCTTACCCAAGAGTCACCTTAATCGTTTACGGAGTTGTGTCGATGGCCGCAGCCACGAAAGAAAAGACCAAGACCAAGTTGGTTCCCCTCGGAGATCGCATCGTAGTTCAACGTCAGGAATCCCAAGAAAAGACGGTCGGAGGGATCTACCTGCCCGACAGCGCCAAGGACCGTCCAACCCGCGGCAAAGTCATCAACGTCGGTGACGGTCGAGTTTTGGAGAATGGCAGCCGTTCCCAACTGCAAGTCAAGGTTGGGGATCACGTTCTGTTCACAAGCTATGCCGGCGAAACCATTGAAATCGATGGCGAAGAATACCTTCTCATGAACGAATCCGAAGTCCTGGCCATCCTTGGCTAACCCCCCCTTCCCCAACGCACAACGCAATCCCGTTTACGCGGATTTTCCATTCATCACGGAGCAACGAACACTATGGCAAAGATTATCGCTTTTGACCAAGAGGCTCGCGAAGCCATCCGACGCGGCGTCAGCAAACTCGCCCGCGCGGTGAAGGTGACCCTCGGCCCCCGCGGACGAAACGTCATCCTCCAAAAGAGCTTTGGCAGCCCCACCGTCACCAAGGACGGCGTGACGGTCGCCAAGGAAATCGACCTCGAGGACGTCTACGAAAATATCGGTGCCCGCATGGTGCGCGAAGTCGCGTCCAAGACCAGCGATGTCGCTGGTGACGGAACCACCACCGCAACCGTCATGGCCGAAGCCATTTTCAACGAAGGGCTCAAAGCGGTCGTCGCCGGTGTCAACCCGATCCAAATGAAGGCCGGTATCGAGCGAGCGGTCAGCGACATCACCGAAAAGCTTCGCAAGATGTCGATCAAGATCAAAGACAAGGCCGAGATGGCCAACGTCGCTACCCTCGCCGCCAACAACGATCGCGCGATCGGCGACTTGCTCGCGGACGCGATGGAACGTGTCGGCAAGGATGGCGTCGTGACGGTCGATGAAGGAAAGAGTCTCCACGACGAGCTGGAATTCGTCGAAGGCATGCAGTTCGACCGCGGATACCTCTCCCCCTACTTCGTGACCGACCCAGCCGCCATGGAAACGGTCCTCGAAGATGCGTACATCCTGATCTTCGAAAAGAAGATCTCGAGCATCAAGGACTTGGTTCCGATCCTCGAGCAAGTGGTCCAGCAGAGCAAGCCTCTGTTGATCATCGCGGAAGAT
>JBKDPB010000064.1:0-8906 GCA_046342615.1 Planctomycetota bacterium
CCCCTTGGTAATGGAACTACTTCTCATTCGTTCTTAATGGTGGAAGAATCGATGGCCGTTTCCCTAACTCGCAAGAACCGCAAGTCGAACGGAAAGAAAAAAGCCCTTAAAGAGCTGTTGGTTCGGCACCTTCGGCTTGAGAACCTGGAGCGACGGGAGCTCATGGCGGCGGACATCGCACCATTTCACAATTACCAGATTCCGCAAGATGTCGATGGAGACTATCGGATCTCTCCGCTGGACGCGCTGATTGTGATCAATCAACTCAACGCGGCAGGGGGCGGTTCGCTTCAGGATCGCACACCACCATCGAGCCGCACTGGCTTGTTCGATACCGACGCCGATAACACGCTCTCTCCGCTGGATGCCTTGACGGTCATCAACGCGCTCAACTCGGGCGAAGGGGAAGTGATCAAGGCCAATGTGAAGTACCAGTTCTATTTGCTGAACGCGGACGGAACGACCGGCCGCAACTTGGACCCCAATCCGAATGACTCGGTGAGCGAAGCGGTCGTCAACACGGGCGAAAAGTTCGTGGTTCGGACGTTGATGGCGGACTTCCGCAATAATCCGTTTGGTGTCTTCAGCGCGTACCACGACCTGAGTTTCACCAACTCCGACAGCTCGACCGAAGAGAAAATGCAGCTCCAGTGGTCGGATTACAACTCGCTCAAGATCGGTATGCCGAATTTGGGTGGTGGCTCGATTGCGATTCTGACCGGGTCCTTCAAGTTGCAGTACGGAACGGAGCGAACCGCTGCGATCAACATCGCGACGCGTGTACCGGCTCCCGGTCGACCTCCGGTGACCGATGCTGCGGGAACCGCTGTGAATATCCAAGCAGCCTTGGAACAACTGCCCGGTATAGGCGTCGGTAACGTCGTGGTACGGGTCAACACGATCGATCCATCGCTGGGATACAATTTCGACGTCTTCTTCCGGAACGCGAAGGCTCGCACCAATATGCCGGCCCCGACGATTGAGGAGACGAACTTCACCGTTTCCACGGGTGGGGCTCCGACGGCGACCATCTCGGATATCACCAATCCGACTCCTGCAAACGCCGACGCATCCCGCGGCGCATTGAACTACGTTTTTGCTGGCCAAAATCCGTTGTATGTGAATGGACCGAACGGCACTCTGTCAGAGATTTCGGGCACCCCGGGCGGTCGCCGCATGAACCTGATGGGTGGTTTCTCGAACTCCAGTTCAACCATTCCTCAGCCACAAGCATTTGAATACTTCAACATCGTCGAGACGGCGTTCCTGGGTGCGAAGGCGGGGACGATCAATCTGACCGGTTCGGTTTCGCCGTTGCCGACGGGAGCGACCGGAAACAACTTGGGTATCGCCCTCTACAACGATGGGGGAGCCTACCTGAATTCGAGCCAAGTGTCTTTTGAAAATGCCGTTGTCCGAATCGTGGATCGACTCTCTGCGGTGAACGACTCGTTCCCTGTCTCCGAAGACATCGCTGCGAATTTGAACGTCGGCAACAACGATACGGAACGGGACGGTCTGGCATTCGGCATTGTCGCCGTGACTCAACCCACCAACGGGGCGGGTACGGTCAGTTTCACGGCTGGAGGTGCTGCGAAGAGCGTGCTGTTCACGCCGACCGCGGATTACTTCGGGCCATCGACCTTCACCTACACGATCCGCAGTTCCCGTGGAGACGAAGCAACCGCGACCGTAACGCTCGATGTGCTGCCGATCAATGATCCGCCGGTTGTCCTCAACCGCTCCTTCAGTGCGACCGAAGATCAGACGAGTCCGTTGGCCATCGCTCCCACGAGCATTTTCTCTCCGGGCCCGGCGAACGAGGCGAGTCAGACACTGAGTTTGTCGATCGTGACTGCCCCTCCGGCTGCCCAAGGAACCGCGACGATCAACAGCACGACGGGCAACCTCGAGTTCATTCCTGCTGCAGACTTCTTTGGCGTCGTGAACCTTGTTGTTCGAGGAACCGATAGCGGCCCCAACACGCCAGCCCCGAACTCGAACAACTCCACAGCGACCCTGACGATCACGGTTGCCGCAGTCAACGACGCACCGCAAATCGTCGGAACAACCTTCAGTGTCAACGAGGATCCAACCGCACCGCTGACGATCACTCCGGCCCAATTATTTACACCCGGGCCAGCGAACGAATCGACCCAGACCGTCACGCTTGCGATTGTCGCCGGTCCTTCAATCGCTCAAGGGACTGCAAACATTGTTGGTGGATCGCTCCAGTTCAGCCCCGCTGCCAACTTCTTTGGTTCGGTGGTCATGACGGTTCGCGGCACCGACAACGGTACGCCACCCGCGTCGACCGATTCGACCATCACCATCAACGTCACACCCGTCAACGACCCTCCCGTTGCCAATGACGATGTCGGTACGGCCGATCGGTTCATCGCCGTCGGATTGACCGGGGTGCCTACGAACCTCGATGTGATGCGAAACGACAATGCAGGTCCGTTCGAAACGACGGATGCGATTCGCATCCTTCCGTTCACCAATTCCACGACCAAGCTTGGGGGAACCGTTTCAGTCAACGGGGATGGCACTCGAGTTGTCTATACACCCCCGACCGGCCAGGTGAATGCCGTTGACTCGTTCACGTACAAGATCGCCGACAACGGCAATCTGACGGACGAAGCCATCACCGAAGTCTTCATTGTCCCGCCGGTCCTGCCCTATGCGGTCGACGACAGCTTTACCGTCGCGGAATCCACCGATTCCGACAAAGCACACACTTTTGATGTTCTGGGAAATGACTTGATCAATGACGGGGCAACGCCTCGATTGGTTTCGATCGTTACGCAACCAGCCGCTGGTAAGGGCACGGCATCCATCGTAGGATCGGGCAACCGTGACGACCGAGTCCAATACACCGCCCCGAGGAACTTCTTCGGAAATGCTGTCGTTCAATATCGCATGACCGACAGCGAAGAAGGTAGTGATCCCTCAAACACGTTTGTCACGATCCGGGTCACGGAAGTGAACGATCCTCCCGTTGCGGTCGGCAAAGTGATGGAAGGTACCGAGGACACCGTCAAGGTGATTTCGGGTTCATCGATCACCGGTGATTTGAGTCGTGGTCCCTTCGAAGATGCCCAATCGTTGACCGTCACCGGCGCGGTGGTGAAGTCGGGCGGTGGCACCGCCGTGCTCAATGGTGGCAACATCACTTACACTCCCGCCGAGGATTACTTTGGCCCCGTTGTCATCGAGTACACGGTCACGGATAACGGCACCACCAATGGTGTCAACGACTTCAAGTCTTCGACAGCGAACCTGACCCTCAATATTGCACCGGTCAACGACCCACCGGTTACTTCGCCAAAGTCATTGAGAGCGGTTGAAGACACCGCTTTGATCATCACGGTGGATTCGGTGATCGCTGGGGATGTGCCTGGACCCGCGAATGAGATCGCTCCACCACAAAGTCAAGTCGTCTCGTTTGTTGCTCTGACCGGCTCCATCGCGACAGCTCGCGGTGGCACGATCACTCAATTGGATGAAGGACAACTTCGATACAACCCCCCCGCTGACTTCAACGGTACCGACACGTTCGTCTACACCATCACCGATGGCCAACCTTCGAATTCGACGGCCACGGGAACAGTGACGCTCAATGTCTCCGAAGTCAACGATAATCCGGTCGCTCGAAGCATTACCCGAAAGGTCTTCGCGGGCGTGAGCACCGTGATCGATATGACGGCCGAACTGGCGACCATGTCGCGAGGGGCAGCCAATGAGTCATCTCAGACCTTGGTGATGTCCCGCAAGGTCACCGACCCCACCATCGGGTCGGTCACCTCCTTTGGAGCAACCCAGTTCACTTACTTTGCGACTCTGGGTACCAACGGCACGACGAGTTTCCAATACGAAGTGGTCGACAATGGAACGACGGATGGAAATGCCGATCCGAAGACTTCGATCGCGACCATCACCATCGAAGTTCTTCCGTTCATCCCGAGCACGCTCCGTGGGACCGTCTTCATCGATGACGACGCCGACGGCATCCGAGATCGCTCCACGAACAACGAACCCCTCGAAGTGCCGATCGGCGGAGTGGAAGTGACGTTGTCCTATCCCGACCCGGTTGATTCGAGAAAGACCATCACGGTCACGGAAATGACGGAAGCGGACGGTTCGTACGACTTCGACCTCCTGCCACCTGGAACGTACACGGTCAGCTACAGCACTCCGATGATGATGACCAACAGTTCCGGTTCGACCATGTCCTACACGCGAACGATCGCCGCCCCGGGCGGAGCCAATATCGTGTTCGACTTTGCTGTGCTGGGGATCATCCCCGAGTACGGCTCGCACCTCGAGTACCTCGCATCCAGCTTCTACAACCGAGACGGTAGTCTCCGAACCAAGGGCATGTACGCCGGTGTACGGGCGGATGGCACCACTGACTGGACTTCCCGCAAGGACGGCTTCTCTTCGGGTGTGTTCCATGAGCTGGTCCTGAGCCAAGACGGTTCACAAGCCTTCCTGACCGAGGTCCGTGCAGACGGCAAGATGTATACGGCGACGTTGAATGATCGTCGGCAGTTCATCCGCATGCGGCTCGCCGATGGCAGCACGCTGGTTCGAGTTCTCGCCACGTCGGCCGACCTAACCTGGGTGCAAGTCAATCCCGCAGCTCCGCCGGTTTCCGTTAAGGGATATCTCGAAACGGTCGACGACTACTTCGAGCAAGAAGGTTGGGATTGGCCGTAAAGAACAGGCCCACGCCCGCGATTGTTCATCGACCCTCGGCATTGCGCCGAGGGTTTTTTGTTTTGGTGGATCGCAAGGCTTCAGTCGGCGGACGAATCGAGGGACTGGCCGGTGATCTGTTCGTAGGCAGCCATGTACCGTTCTCGAGTTTGCGAGATGATCGTTTCAGGCAACTTCGGCGGAGGGCTGTTTTTGTCCCACCCCGTCTGATCGAGGAATTCCCTCAAGAATTGCTTGTCGAACGAAGGCTGAGGCCCGCCGGGCTGCCAACGATCCGCTGGCCAGAACCGCGAACTGTCAGGCGTGAGGACTTCATCGATCAAGATCAATCGCCCGTCGTACCAACCCCATTCCAACTTCGTATCGGCGATGACAATTCCCCGAGGTCGCGTGATCTCGTTGCCGCGTTGGTAGATGGCGATCGATCGCTCCTTGAGTTCCGCAGCGACCTCCTCGCCCAGCGATGCTCGCATCGTCTCCAACGAGACGTTTTCGTCGTGTCCCGTTTCGGCTTTCGTGGCTGGGGTAAAGATCGGGTGCTCGAGTCGGTCGCACTGCCGGAGCCCCTTCGGAAGCGGAATGCCGCAAATGCCGCCCGTCTTCTGGTAGTCTCGCCAACCGCTTCCTTCCAGGTAGCCTCGAATGACGCATTCGAACGGCACGACTTGGGCTTTGCGGGCCACAACCGATCGCCCGACCAACACCCCCTCGGGATCCAAAGCCTGGATCGAACTCGGCAGCGCATCATCCAGGATGTGGTGCTCCACACCGAGAGTCCGGAACCAAAACAGGCTCAATTGGTTGAGGATCCGTCCCTTGTCGGGGATCCCGTTGGGCATGACCCAATCGAAGGCGCTGATACGGTCGGTGCTGATGATCAGCAAGCAATCGCCGAGATCATAGACATCCCGAACCTTGCCTTGCCGTTTAGGAAAGGGCAAGTCGGTCTGCAACAGGGCTTCCGCCATCAGCGAACCTCTTCCGCAGTCATTTTGTAGATAGCATAGTGACCGCCGTCGGGATACTGGAAGGACTCCGAGTCGATCTCCAGTTTTCCTTTGACGCTCACCACGCGCGTGGAAAATGTCGCCGTCTTGCCCGCCGCCATTTCCACGATGACGCAGTCGTACAGGGCCGCGCCCGGACCGAAACAGCATTCCTGGTTATCGCGTACCAGGACAAATTGCTTGATACCCGTTTGCTGAAAGACGGATGTTGGCAGGATGAACCCACGTAGTTTCACGACCTTCTTGTCCAGTTCCTTGATCTCGGGCGTGATCATCTCGTCCTTGAACTCGCCACCTTTTTCGATGTTGAACTTCAAGTCATCAAAGGTGATCTCACCCCGTTTTCGGGCAGCCTCGCGGGCTTTGCGATCCTCGGCTAGCTGCCGTTCGCTCTTTGGCGGATCGGCAGAGACCTCTTTCTTGTCCGTCGTCGTGGTCGGAGCCTGGCCCATGGCACTGGAACCTGGATTCCCCGCGGGGAGGATGAGGACGAAGCCCAATATCGAAGAAGGGATCAATCTGGAGAACCAACGAGCAACCGACATGAAGCCCCAATACCGCCAAGGGAAGGGTGATGGACCAACCAATTTCAACGGAGCCATTGCATTCTATCGTGAACCTCGGCATTCGTCACGGCGCCCGGCTTCGGGAGAGAAAGAACGTGGATTTGCGGTTATAATGCGGCCACCGCGACACCTTGACTCCCAGATTCCTCGATTCCAACCCTTGCCCATGCCTCGGTTTCTATTGAGCCTGATTCCCGTCCTCCTCACCTTTGGAGCCGCTGCCGCTGTTGGACAGACGACGAACGATGCGACTCTGACTTGGTCGGTCGGTGTTCCGGAGGGAACACCAGCGGATACCGAACTCTTTATGGCCGGCAACGTTTCCGCACTTGGGCCATGGCAACCCAACGCCTTTCGAATGAAACGGTCCGACTCCGGTCGATTCACCGCGCAGCTCACGTTGCCGAAGGGAACGGAGTTGGAATACAAATTCACGCGAGGCAGTTGGGGGAGTGTTGAGAAATCGCCCGACGGGGAGGAGATACCCAATCGTCGATGGCGAGTCGAAGCAGACGCGGTGATCGAGGTGGAAATCGCGGCTTGGGCCAAATCATCGGCCCCGCGCGTCAACACTGGAACGGGCGATTTGCGATGGCGGAACTTCCCAAGTCGCGTCCTCCAAAGCGATCGGAGGATCACGGTATGGCTTCCCCCCCAGTATCACGCGTCGGACTCGATGCGTTTTCCGGTTGTCTATTTGCTCGATGGCCAGAACGTGTTCGATGCCGCTAGAGCGGCCTACGGCAAGGAATGGCGAGCCGATGAAACGGCCCTCCAACTCGCCCAATCCTTCGACACGGCGATCCTCGTCGCCATCGACAACTCGCCGGAACGCATGAACGAATACACTCCTGTCCCCCACTCCATGAATGATCGGCAGGTTGGCGGCAAGGCGGACGACTATCTGCGTTTCCTCTGCGAGGAGTTGAAACCGTGGATCGACCACCAATTTCCAACGCGAACCGAGCCGGAGCACACGACCCTCGTCGGTTCTTCGCTCGGCGGTTTGTTGGTTTTGCATGCTCTATCCACCCGCGGGGATATCGTTGGCAACGGGGTCGCCATGTCCCCGTCCCTGTTTTGGGGCGAATCGGCCGTCGTGAAGCACGCGAACTCATGGTCTCCGCCACCGAATGCCGTGTCTCCTTTGCGGCTCTGGATCGACATGGGAACGCTCGAAGGCAAATCGGAGGGAGGGCGCAAGCAACTGGTCGACAGCGCCAAGGAGCTCGAATCGATTCTGCGGACTCGCGGCGGCGAATCGCTGCAGGTTCATTTGGTGATCGCCGAAGGAGCGGAACACAACGAAGACGCCTGGGCCAAACGACTTCCCGATGCCTTGCGTTTCGCCGTTTTTGGAGAATGGAATTCACCGTGAAACGAATCTGTCTTCTCGCATGTTCCGTTTTGCTCGGCTCATCGAACCTGGGGATGGAAACACACGCCCAGGATTCGATCCACGTCGAGCGGTTCCCCGCATTAACTTTGGATGATGCCATCCGCGCCATCGAAACCCAACCCGGGTTTGAAGTCGAACTGGTTGCCAGCGAACCTCAGATCGCGAGTCCAGTCGCGATGGAGTTTGATGCGGCAGGCGATTTATGGGTCGCCGAGATGCTCGATTACAGCGAACAAGAGCATGAAGCCCTCGGCCGCGTTTCGAGGCTCCGCGATCGCGATCGCGACGGAGTCATGGACGAAAGCGAGGTGATCGCCAAAGACCTCTCCTGGCCTACCGCGATCATATGCGTCGGCGACCGGGTTTGGGTAGCGACACCTCCTCGGTTGCTGCAATTGGCGATGCGCCATGGCAGCAGCGCCACATCGCAAGCGATCCTCGACGGGCTCGGACGACAGAACGTCCAGGGACTCGCCAACTCCTTTCGGTGGGGGCTCGACAGCCGAGTGCATTTGTCCACGAGTTCCAACGGAGGTTTGCTGACAGCCCCGCCGCTATCGCCGCTTCATGTGGAGCCCAGCCCGCGGAATGTCGCGGGCCGAGATATCGCCATGGATGTCGTTCGCGGTTCATTGCACGATCTGGTCGGATACGGTCAACACGGCATGGACTTCAGTCCCTGGGGAGACCGATTCGTGACCAGCAATAGCGATCACTTGCAGCAAGTCGTCGCATGGTACCTGCCCGAGTTGACGGATGCGTCTCTATCGCGAAGCGTCGCCTGGCGACGATCCATCGCGGTGGATGGGCCGCAAGCGGAGGTGTTTCGCATCTCGCCGGTCGAACCTTGGCGCACGCTGCGAACACAAATGCGTCTCTCAGGTGCATCGGTCGGTTTATTGGAGGGGGGCGGTCGAGCCAGCGGTTATTTTACCTCGGCGACAGGGATCACCATCTACGACGGAGATCAATGGCCGGAAACGGAATGGATGACCGCCATTGTTGCGGATGTCGGCAGCAATTTGGTCCATCGCAAGCGTCTCCGCCGCAACGGCGTCGCCTTTGTCGGGGAACGGTTCGACGCCGCGTCGGAATTCATTCGGAGCAAAGACACCTGGTTTCGGCCCGTTCAATTCGCCCACGGGCCCGACGGCTGTTTGTATATCATCGATATGGCTCGCGAGACCATCGAACACCCCAAGAGCCTACCTG
>JBKDPB010000065.1:0-12348 GCA_046342615.1 Planctomycetota bacterium
GCACTGTGCTCTGTGCCACCGCCACGGAGACCTAGGAAACAATATCGGTCCGAACCTGACAGGCATGGCAGTCCATCCCAAAGCCGAGTTGCTGGTCAACATCCTCGATCCCAACCGAAGCGTCGAAGGGAATTTCCGCACCTACAATATCCAGACTTCCGACGGCAGCATTGTGACCGGCATGATGGCTGGGGAAACCAAGACCGCGATCGAGATCGTGAATGTGCAAGGGAAACGGGAGGTCGTGCTTCGAGAGGACATCGAACAGATCACCGGTTCTCAAAAATCCCTCATGCCCGAGGGATTCGAAAGCCAAATGACCCGGGATGAAATGCGGGATCTGCTCGAGTTTCTGACCAGCAAAGGGAAGTATGTGCCGTTGTCGATCGCCTCGGTCGCGTCGGTGGTCACGACGCGGGGTATGTTCTTCGATCCCGAGGGAGAGGTCGAGCGACTTGTCTTCCCCGACTGGAATCCCAAGATGGTGCGCGACATTCCGTTTGTCTTAGTCGATCCCCAGGAAGATCGCGTCCCGAACGCGATCATGCTTCACGGACCGAATGGCAAAATCGCACCGCGGATGCCGAAGGAAGTCGACGTGCAGTGCAATGCACCTGCGGTCGCGATCCATTTCCTCAGCGGTGTCGGGGGATGGTCGTTTCCCGCCAGTCGCGAAGGATCGACGAGCATGGTGGTCCGGATCACCTACGAAGATGACACGACCGAGGAACATCCGCTGATCAACGGCGAGCATTTCGCGGACTACATTCGGCGCGTGGATGTGCCCGGCAGCGAGTTTGCTTTTGATCTCGCCGGCCGCCAAATCCGGTACTTCGCCGTAAAGCCGCGCGAGCGCAAAGCGCTGAAAAAGATTCAGTTGATCAAGGGGAACGATTCCACGGCGCCGGTGGTCATGGCGATGACGCTGCAGACTCAGGAGTGAAGAGGGCGATCCCCCCCGCAACCTGTTACTTCGGCGGCCCCGACGACCGAGTTGCTTGGTGTTCGAGCATCGTGGCGACGAGCGCTGTCCAACCTGTTTGATGGCTCGCTCCCAGCCCCCGTCCATGATCGCCATGGAAGTACTCGAAAAAGAGGATCAGGTTCCGCCATTCCTCGTTGTCGCGATAGCGGTGATCGCTCCCATGGCATGGTCGCGCTCCCGATGGATCGGCCGCAAACAGGGAGACCAGCCTCCGTTCGATTTCATCCGCGACTTGATGCAGATTCATCATCACACCTGACCCGGTTGGACATTCTACCTGGAACGACTCGCCATAGAACGCGTAATACTCACGCAGTGATTGCACGATCAGGTAATTGATCGGAAACCAAACGGGTCCTCTCCAATTGCTGTTGCCGCCAAACATGCCCGTGTTGCTTTCACCTGGGACATAGCTGACCGATTCACGACGACCTGCATGTTCGAATACGAACGGTTTTTCCCGATGGATCGCCGATAGGGATCGTATGCCGTACGGAGAAAGAAACTCGTTCTCGTCCAGCATGTAGGAGAGCAAACGGAGAAATCGCTCATGGGAAGGAATCGCCAGCAATCGCATCCCCTTCTTGGATCCGTCCGAAGGGCTTTCCATATACGTCATATGCAGTGCCATATCCGGGCGGTACCGGATGAACCAGTTCATTCGCCGTTGGAATCCGGGTAAGCTCTGGATTTTGGATTCATGGATCATGACATTGGTGAAGATGGGAATCAGCCCCACCAACGATCGGACCTTCATCGCCGTGCTTTTGCCATCATGGTAGAGATGATCGTAGTAGAAACCATCTGTGTTCTCCCATAGTCCTGTTCCATGCAGGCTATTCATCGCCTCAGCGATCTCGACGTAGTGTTCGAAAAACTTGCTGGCCATATCGCAGTACGCTTGGCTTTCGTCGGCAAGCTCGAGAGCCATTTGCAACATGCAACCGCAGTAGACCGCCATCCATGCCGTTGCGTCGGCTTGGTCGAGCGTTCCCCCTCCCGGCAACGGTTTGCTGCGGTCGAATACACCGATGTTATCGAGACCGAGGAATCCGCCACTGAAAACATGCTGGCCACGAACATCCTTGCGGTTGACCCACCAGGTGAAATTCAGGAGGAGCTTTTGAAATGTACGGGCCAGGAATTCGCGATCGCCACACAATTTGTAGATTTGCCAACATGCCCACGCGTGCACCGGCGGATTCACATCGCTCAAAGCCCATTCATATGCTGGAATCTGACCGTTGGGATGCATGTACCACTCGCGAAGGAACAGGATCATTTGTTCCTTGGCGAATTCCATGTCGATCCGAGCCATGGGTATCATGTGGAAGGCCAAGTCCCAAACCGCATACCATGGATACTCCCATTTATCTGGCATGGAAATAACATCGCGGTTGAACAGATGGATCCAATCGTGGTTTCGGCCGAACTTTCGCTCGGGAGATAGCGGCGCTGCGTTGGGATCTCCGGTCAACCAGGAATCGATGACGTAGTAGTAGAACTGCTTGGTCCAAACCAGCCCTGCGTAGGCCTGCCTGGAAATGTTCCGATGCTCCTCCGTCAATGAGGAGGGGATAACGTGCTCGTAGAATTCATCCGCTTCGCGGATTCTTTGCTCGAACATAGCGTCGAACGAAGCATCAATCCGACGATTCGATAAAGCCATGCCTCCTGCGCCCGCGACACTGGGCTCTTTTTCCGTACCAGTCCCTGACAGTCGACACCGGACGACAAGGTCTTTCCCAGGTTCAACAATCACAACGTAATGGGCGGCGCTCTTGGTGCCCATCGAGCGACTGTCAACGCCATTGGCGGCACCCTCGACGACATAGTCGTGAAACGCATCTTTGAATATCTCGCCTGACGTCACCGCGCCTGGGTGACGGCGTGGATTGGTCTCATTTTCCGTAAACAGCCATTGCGGGTTGAGATTCTCGTCGTCGGATTCGGCACGAAACTCAAAATGGCCAAGAGTCGGATGATCGCAAACGACCACGCCGCTTGGTTCCGAATCCGTTCGATACAGCTTCAGTCGAGGTTTGATCTCGCATCCTTCATGCGTGCATCCCCAAGCCCAGGAATTGTGATACCACAGTTGCGGTAGAATGTGCAGGACAGCAGGCGAGCTTCCGCGATTGAAGACGGTCAATCGGATCAGAATGTCGTCCGGGTCGGACTTGCAGTATTCGATCTGGCAATCAAAGTACGCATCGTTGGAAAACGTCGCCGTGTCGAGGATTTCAAATTCGTCTTCATAGCGGGAACGCGAGTTATTGCGACTCGTCAACTCGTCGTACGGAAACCGGGTTTGCGGATACTTGTACAGGCCCCTCATGTAGCTGTGGGTCGGTGTTCCGTCCACGTAGTAGTAGCATTCCTTGACGTCTTCTCCATGATTGCCTTCCGGTCCCGACAGGCCGAATAAACGTTCTTTCAGGATCGGATCGCGAGTATTCCAGAACGCGAACGAAAAACACAATCGGCCTTGGCGATCGCAGATCCCCAGCAATCCGTCTTCTCCCCAACGATAGGCTCGTGATCTCGCATGGTCGTGTGGGAAATAGCCCCAAGCATCCTGGTTCAGAGAGTAATCCTCGCGGACGGTTCCCCATTGCCGCTCCGAAAGATATGTCCCCCATCGTTGCCAATTCGCATGCCGCTGTTTCGATTCGAGCAATCTTTGATGCTCTGCGGTCGCCCGAAGGGACTCGGAGGTCGGAAAGCACATGGAAGCAGCGATTGGAGTCATATTGCCTAGGGGTGCCTCTTGTTGTCGCGGATGCGTGAACCCCGCCATTGCAGCGGTATGGTCCTGGCACCGGCCATTCCAAATCATATCGACGGTCGGAGAGGGAGGAAATCCGGCTCGATTGCCGGTCTGCCTGGCGACAAATCGCTGCTGCATGCGGCGAGATCGGTGCTGCAGGCGGGGGAGGATCGTCGCAAACCGGGAACCGCAAATCGACGAGGAATCCTATCGACGACTTTTGCACAGACTTTTCCGTTCCGGCAACGATGCTCCTAAGCCCGCAAGCTTTTCCTAACCCTATCAGCATGGAAGACTTGCCGTTCATTTTGATGCTTTCGGGGCATCGATCGATTGGTTGAGCTGCCGTTTTGGATTAGCTTCTAGGCTCCGCGGGTCCATGAGGCGGTCCCGCGATAACCCCTAACCGATCACGATGACATGAATCCAACCGAATCTTCGACGGGTACCGATAACGTCTCCCAGGATGCGAATGCCGTTGAATTGGATCCCCAAGCGATGGCTGTGAGCGCTCCGTTTGTGGGACAGTGGAACCAACTCGTCAGCCAAACCAACTGGGAGAAAGGCCGCATCATCTCGGAATGGCGAAGTGCGTTGATCGAATCCGACGCCCCAATCACCGCATACAGCGATGAGGCTTGGGCTCGCTACGTCGGGGCCGTCACCAGCCAACATGTGGGACGGCTTCGTCGGGTCCATGAGCGATTCGCGCAGCACCAGTCAAGCTACCCTGGCCTTTATTGGAGCCACTTCCTTGCTGCCATCGATTGGGACGATGCCGAACTGTGGCTCGAGGGCGCCGTCCGGAGTTCATGGAGTGTCTCCGAAATGCGGCGCACCCGCTCCGAAGCCTCGATCGCCGCGGGAAAAGACCCCGAACGGGACGAGGAACTCATCACCTCCGAAGTCGATGACGGTTTTGTTGCCCTGGAGTCCGAAGACGAAGAATCCGAGGACCGATTCGACGATGGTTCGAACGGCCCCGTTGCCGAAGGGCCCGATTTCGGCGACGAGGACTCCGTCAGCGACGATGACCCGAGCCGGATCCAAGCGGCGGATTCGCAAAACGCGGCCGACGAACTCCTCGACAACTCAGGGGAAATCGTGAAAGAGAACCCCTTCGCGTCCCTGGGGCAACTCCCCCCCGATCTTGCAGAAGCAGTCGAGCAGTTCAAACTGGCGATCATCCGCCATCGCTCCGCCTCATGGATGGACATCAGCCAATCCAAGTTGCTGAATGTGATCGACGCCCTGCGCACGTTCGCCCAGTCTCCTTCCTGATCTCCCTGAGGCCCACGGCAGGCAACCGGCGAAACCGAACCTGCGAGTCACTTATCCCGCCGGTAACGCGGATTGTCTTTTTCCGAAAACAGCCCTCGGTCGAGGTTTTCCCGGATAAAGGTCCGTAGCGCATCGGATTCTCGATGCCGCTAACAAGGGAAAAGAGAAGGGCTACAACGCGCGCAAGATTGAAGTGTCTCATACCGTGTACTTTGATCGATCCATTCCCCCTCATCCAAGACGGTACATACCGGCTAATCGTGCAGCCATCCCGACACCCTGCAATCCTGCGTCGCCGGGTGAATCTAGGAAACGATTTGCGCAGCGTGCATGGCCGCCGCGCAGAACTCAATATGCTGGTCCAAATCGACGCCAAACGCTTCAGCCCCGCGCGTGATGTCTTCCCGATGAACCGCCGCCGCAAAACTGAGATTCTTCAGTTTCTTGCGCACACTCGAAGCGGTGATTCCCTCCAGGCGCTGCGGCCGGACCATCGCGCACGCAGTCAAGAACCCGCACAGTTCATCGCAGGCATACAGGCCATGTTCCAGTCGCGACTGACGCGGATACTGATCGCTCAGGTAATCCGCGTGAGACAAAATCGCGCGGATGATTTCCTCGGAGTACCCTCGCTCGCGCAGAATAACGCTCCCCTGCAGCGGATGATCCGGTGCATTGGGCCACCGCTCGTAATCGAAATCATGCAGCAGCCCAACCGTCCCCCACAAATCGACATCTTCGCCCAGCCGCTCCGCGTACGCCCGCATCGCCACCTCCACCGCGAGCATGTGGCGTTTCAAGCTGTCGCTCTTAACGTATTCATCGACGAGGGAGAGATTTGCGGATCGATCGAACATACCGGGGGAATTCTTCGAACCAGGGGTCAGGGACCACGGTCACGGGCGCGTGCACGAGTTTGAGTTCGCTGCAACATGACCTCACGGGCTCCGAGTATACCACGGGAGGAAACGTGGGGAAATCGAACCCTACCGCAAACGGGGATACGGGACGCAGGTGCTGTGATATCGATCCTTTGACGGCTAAGATGGGGTGATGCTCGAGGGCACAAAGAATTGACTTCACTGGCCGCGACCTTTGGCAACCATCCATGCAAACCGATTCCTCCCCGTCGATTCGTATCGCAACCATTGCGGATGTGCGGGCCGCACAGATGGTGATCCGTCAGCACATTTCTCCAGCTCCGTTGATCCGGTCCTATGCCCTAGAAAAGCAACTCGGCCTCGCGCCGCATCGCAGAGTATGGATCAAGGACTACGGTTGGACACCGGTCGGATCGTTCAAATTGCTCGGCGCACTGAACTGGATGGCCAATCATTTGCCCGAACTCGTCGATCGCCCAGTTGCGGCCCACTCGTCTGGCAACTTCGCTTCGGGGATCTCGTTCGCCGGAATGCGCTACGGCAAACGCGTGATCATCGTTATGCCTGAGTCAGCGCCCAGGGTCAAGTTTGAGCTGACGCGATCCTTCGGTGCCGAGGTCCGAACCTACGATATTACCACCGACCACTTGACGGGAACTCGCGATCGATTGGCCAAAGAGATCGCGGAACAGGAGCATGCGTTGCAAGCTTCTCCGTACGACGATCCGTTCGTGATCGCCGGAAATGGAGTCGGGGGATTAGAGATCGTCGAGGAACTCCGACGGAACAACCGTTCCCTATCCCACTTCGTCTGTTCCGTCAGCGGTGGCGGTCTGATGGCTGGGCATGCGCTCGCGATCGCAGACGGATTTCCCGAAGCTCAGATTATCGGCGTCGAGCCCGAGGGAGCTGACGACTTCCGTCAGTCCCTGGCGGAACAAACCAGAGTTCGGGTGCAAAAACCAAGCAGCATTTGCGATGGTTTGCTCTCGTACGATGTTGGAGAGCACAACTGGCCAATCTTGAGACGATTGGTCCAAGCGACGACGGTCTTGTCCGACATGGATACCCGACGCGCGATGGCTTGGCTGTACGACAAGCATGGACTGCGAACCGAACCCTCCGGCGCGATCACCACGGGAGTGTTGCTGCAGTCTGTGCACGGAAAGAATGAAATCGATCTGCAAGGGGACGGGGATGTCGTGGTTGTCCTGAGCGGACGCAATGTCGATCAAGGAACCTTTGCCCAGTACATCCAGGTGGACTGAGCGTTCGCCGTCTGCGACATCGAGTACGAGTACCGTACGCTCACGCGTCCTAAGTACGAGTACGAGGGGCTGCTTTTCCGCGGAGCCGCGGAACGGCAACCATCACGGAGTGGCCGCCAAGAATGTTTCTAACGTCGGGCGCAACTGACCGGCGACTTCGGTGCATGGTTTTGTTACGCAATTCGGTCGCGTCCATCGAGAGCGGACCGTAAGAAAGCGTGAGTTATAAGGGTTATGTTCAATTCCGATCCACTGTTCGAGAAGTCCCCCCGAAAATCAGGACCGCTACCAAGGATGATATCGCGATGCACATTGAAATTAACCAAAAGATCTCAAATGTCGGCGCAGAGAATAGGCCAGCGCGCGCTGCAGCGAAAAACAACAGAGTTTGCCCGCTCCCCAACGACGCAAAAGCAAGTAAGAGGAATTTTGCGTCAATTCGATCAAAGAAAATGCGAGCAGCAATCAACAGGAAGTTGGCGATCGCAATGAGCAATAGCAACGCCAGAGCTAGTCCTGCACCAATCGCCCATCCCATGGAGGTCTCCTTGAGCTTACTCGGTTTTCAATACGCATTGCCTTCAAAGTGCGATGACATGTCACGGTGTTGGACGCAATTGGCTTTCAATGCGTAACGCTTCCGATAATCGAGCCCGAAAGGAAAGACTATGACTAAACCAGAAAACGCCGATGAGGGCTTCGATTCATCGGTTTGTTCGGAGTATTTGGTGTTTGCTAGTCATCATCTAGTCATTGCGACTGATGAGGTTCTAGACCTACATCGAATACTTCGTTCCCCTTACCAAAGCGGATCACAAGATCGTTTCGGTAACTACGGAGAATGGATCGTCGCCCGTCGACCACATTATACCTGATTGTTTGGCCTCCGAAGTTCGCGATATCAGGTTCTCCCAGAATCGACAAGACTTCCGCCTTCGGTTTGTCCATCAATAGTTGCGATCCAACCAATTTCTTCGCCATTTGTCCGCGTGTTTCGCGAGTGCCAGCGATCCATTCATCGGAGTTGAAGTCTCGACTCGAAAACTGCATTGGAAAAAATGGAATCGTTATCAAAAGTGAGATTGCTAGAATTGTCACCACCGCGAAGTTTATACGACGATACAAGATTGAAGCGCGACATTTCGTTTCGACGGTCGGGTGAGAGCGGCATGGAGCACAAATACCGGACAGTAGTCCGCGATGCAAAATCGACACCGGTTCATTGCATTGCCTGCAAAGCATGTCGCGAACTCTCTACTCTCCGAAAAAAACGTATAGCAATCTATCCCGGCTGGAGCGAAGCGGAACGGTGGGATAGATTGTGCGTTGAACTGTGTGGCTTCGCCGGTTTGTCCTGGACAGTATACAGAATCCGACCTACCTGCGGATACTTGTCCTCCGGCTTAGCAATCTGGACCAACTAGACCAGAGGAACCGTTGGACCGATGCAACCGTTCATGGAGGGCGATCGATTGGACTGGGAACCCCACATCAGGAGCTTGGATACCTTCGTCCAGGGCTGGTTTTGCATCGGAATGATGGACCAGAGACACTTTTTCTTGTCTCGGGCCGTGACGGCCCCGAGATCCCTGGAGGATCCGAACGACGGCGATCACGCAGTCGCCGCCTAAAAACTATGATTAAAAATCGCGGGCGACCGGCGACTTGCGTGGATCGCTTGGTTCGGCATTTGGGTTGTCAGTCGCAGAGTGGAGCAATTGCGTGAATGATTCAAAGCACCGCCCACCCTGCCAGCGGACAACGACCTCATCCTATTCGAGCACGAACGGCGGCTCGACGACTACGCCGATTCCTATGCCGCGACCCCACGAGTCAAATTCGTTTGGTTGCCAGGTTGCCGGGTTACGAACCACGCGGTCACCGATTTTGAGATTTCCCATTATGAATTCCGACTGGAGCCGAACGTCGGCGTCTTCGAGTACCGGACGATTCTGACATCACCATCGAACTGGCATTTGGTCAGTTCGTCTTCGATGATCGATTGTACGCTCGTTGATTTCCCACCACCAGATCCAGCACCGATCAGAGGCAGAGCTAGCGATTTATAGCGACGGTTTTGGGCAACCGAAATTGCGTTTCGTACCGAATCACGAATTGAGCGCTCCGATGATCGCCACAGCATGTTGATGCCAGCGACATGGATGATTGATTTGAACGGCAATGTTCCAGCAGATGTTTCGACGGCGTGCCCGAGTGGAATAGCACCCATTCGTCCGAGTTCTCGAAACGGTTGGAGGCCACCTCGTTTCTTGATTGCACCCGAAACACCTTGCGGAATAAGTAACCACCAAGGGATGATGTTTCGGTTCCACGCATTGACGATGACGTCGACATCCTGGTCGAGCAGGTCTCCATCAACAATAGTCACGTTCATATCATATAGTTTCGATGCAAGTGTGGCTGTTTGAGCCGACGAACGCCTACGATCAGCCGACCGCGACGAAAGATCTTCCATAGCCAAAACGCCCGACTTCGCCGCTCGGTTGCATCGTTTGGTTCCTCGCGTTTTCGTTCACGGCCACCACGTTCGATCATTGTGAGTCAATCCAATCGAAGAAGCAACCAATTAGAAGCGGCAAAGTTGATGGACCACCGGCGGCACAGAATTGATCGTTCTCGATGCAATACGCCGTCCAAGTTCGTTTTGCACCGGTGATGCCATTCTCGACCAGTGCAAGTTTACACCCGGAGTATTCGGTGCCGGATAAGTCGATCCGCAGGGACCAGCCTGGATTGTCGAGTGTCTCGATGCGCACTCCGTACGAATGTTCCCAATCGCCGTTGCAGTGTTTGTCGTACCAGTCCTGTAATCGCGCAAGTGGGTCGGGCATATGTTTGCAGTGAAGTAAACGCTCAAGTCAGTCGAGGAACGTTGGCGATCACCCATGTCGCCGCCAAAAAACTATGATTAAAATTTGCGGCCGACCGGCGACTTGGGTGCATCGCTTGGTTCTGGCTTTTTTACGCTGCAATCTGAAGTAGTTTTTCAGCGATTTCCTCGCTGTGACTTAGCGGCAATACATGTCCACCTCCGTGAATCACATTATCGGCACCAGTGTAACGTATAGGGAACGTTAGGTCACGGTCTCCATGTATATGAAATAGTGGGATTCGATCCGCCCCCGCGGAGGGTTTCCAACTTAACGCTGCCGCACTCGCCCAACGATGCCATTCGCCAGATGGGCCACCAAGTTTCGTTAGACGCCATGTTGATCTTGTCTTTAATTGACGCGGCCAATACGACGCAAGTATACCAGTTAGGTTCATTGCAGCTTCAACCGGAAGGGGCGCAAGCATTCGTAAAACTCGAAACCAAGGTGGCATTTCACGTGGAGATCGAATAGACGAGACGAGAACACAAGCTTTTGCGTTTGGGCAATAAGCAAGTTCACGAGCGATAATGCCTCCGAACGAGACGCCACAGACGACAGTTGGACCGTCTTCGGGAACGCTCAGGCCCAATCGATAAGGGTACAAGCTAATCGATCCTTAACGTTTCGGTCGTATCCAGTCGATTACAACCGCCGTCGGTAATAACGGAAGCAGTCGTTCGAAAATTCGGCGATCCGGCGTCATGCCAGTTAGGAACAAGATGCGACTCGTCATATGATTCCTTTGCCAGAACGTTTACGATGGGAGGCGTCGCCCGGCTTGCCGGGCGACGTCCTCTCGATTGAAGGGTTAGCCGACAATTTTCGCGACTGCGGCCCGTCGCCGCATGCGCACTGCCTTAATTCTTCGGATTTTGCGCAAGCCAAGTCTCTACAACCGAAATAGCCAGACAGTTTGCCGCATCAATGATCACTAGTTGCGTGCTAGCGAAACAGACGATACCGCTCAGGTCTAGGCACGCTAGAAGAACTGCATCGGCTCCGGAGCCTTGAGCTTTCGTAAGCAATGATTCCCAGAGGCGTTTGAACTTCTCAGGATCAGTTGTTTCTCGCACAGCCGAAAGCATTGCGTCCACATCTGCTTGCCAGTTCGGGTCAATGAGGTCGAAGTTTGCGGCCTCCAGCGCTGATTGGAAGATTCCCGACGCGATCGTTGGGCGAGCCGCAACCACCGCAACGTTCTGCTTACTTCGCGGTATGGCGGCGACCGCGAGTTCGACGATGTTGAGAAGCGGTACTGTGACCGCTGCGGCAAGTCTCGGATAGTAGATGTGAACGGTGTTGCAAGCTATGGCCAGGAAGTCGGCACCGGCAGACTGAAGATGCAGAAGACCTTCGAGCGTTGCCGCCTCCAGTGCCGCGTGATCGATTGGCCGATCTTCGTAGAAGGGTGCAGGTTGGGAGCAAATTAGCATCTTCGGGAAGTCGATGTCGTGGCGCGCGCCGTACTTTTGTTGACAGGCGGTAATCACCAAGTCAAGAAACGGGCCGGTCGAACGAGGACCCATTCCCGCAAGGATTCCAATGGTTGACTTGCTCAAGAGCGTTTCCTGTTGGCGGCTAAAGAATCCATGTAAGTCCTGGGTTTGGGGTGGGAGCCCTTCGAATAAATTCTGGCGACTCTGACCCGTGATCTTGTTCTGCGCTTGCAACGCAGAAACGTCACAAAATTCCCCCCCAAACCCAAGGAGACTCATACCTTGAAAATTCTCGCTCTGGATCTCGGTAAGTTCAATACCATGTGCTGCTTTTTCGACACCAAAACCCGAAAGCACTCGTTTCTCAACGCTCCCACCGAACGAAATTACCTCAACACTCTCTTCAAGAACCACAAAGTCGACTGCGTCGTCATGGAAGCGTGCGGCCCCTCAGGCTGGATCAACGACTTGGCCATCAGCCACGGCCTGAAAACGCTCGTCCGCTCCACCAACGAAGACGCTTGCCGGGTTTTCTCCTAAGCTTCGCGGGGTCAAACGTCGAACGCAAAACCGACAAAGACGATGCTCTCAAGCTCGCCCGTATGGCTGCAATGAATGAACTCAAAGCGGTTCACATGCCCTCCGAAACGCACCGCGAGTTCCGATCGCTGGTCAAATATCGAAAGACTCTTGACTGCCGTATCAACAAGATGAAATGCACCATTCG
Organism: Planctomycetota bacterium; assembly: GCA_046342615.1. Classification (GTDB taxonomy): domain Bacteria; phylum Planctomycetota; class Planctomycetia; order Pirellulales; family Pirellulaceae; genus JBKCUI01. The sequence goes on from JBKDPB010000065.1 coordinate 12,243, forward strand.
AGCTTGGTTCGTCAATCACGGTATCTCCATCGACACCGGCGAAAAGGCTTGGAACACGGGCCGAGAACGCATCAACTCCTTTCGTAAACCTCTGACAGACTGCCAA
>JBKDPB010000066.1:0-19805 GCA_046342615.1 Planctomycetota bacterium
CTCGAGGACTTCACCGCCCCGTTTGACGATCTCGTAGGTGACGTTAGGAGCCGTCTGAACCAGATCGATATCGCATTCGTTTTCAAGCCGTTGCTGGATGATTTCCATGTGGAGCAGGCCGAGGAAGCCACAGCGGAAGCCGAATCCCAGGGCCTCGCTCGTCTCGGGTGCGAACTCAAACGACGGATCGTTGATCGAGAGTTTTTCGAGTGCATCGCGAAGTTCCGAAAATTCCTGGCCGTCGCTCGGGTAGAGGCCGCAGTAGACCATTCGTTTTGGCGGTTGGTATCCTTCCAGCGGTTGAACCGTTTCGTCGTTGGCGTGAACGACGGTATCGCCGATCCGGATATCCTTCAGGGACTTGATGTTGCAGATCAGGTATCCGACTTCGCCGGTGCGCAGTTTTTCGACCGGTTTGCGTTCCGGCACGAACTGACCGAGTTCGAGAACTTCGTAGTTTGCACCGGCTCGGAAAAAGCGGACCTTGTCTCCCTTTTTGACTTCGCCGGACATCAGTCGGACGTAGGTGATCGCGCCTCGGTAATCGTCGTAGTGCGAATCGAACACCATGGCTTGAAGCGACTCCTTGGAGCTGCCCTTGGGTGGAGGAATGCGTTCGATGATCGCCGTCAAGAGTTCATCGATTCCGATGCCGGCTTTGCCGGAGCATCGAACGATCTCCTCGGGGTCGATGCCGAGGACTTGTTCCATTTCCTTCGTGACTTCGTCGACGCGTGCATGGATGAGGTCCACCTTATTGATGACCGGGATGATCTTCAGATCATGATCCATGGCCGAGTAGGCGTTGGCAACGGTTTGCGCTTCGACACCTTGGAAAGCATCGACGAGGAGCAGGGCGCCTTCGCAGCAAGTCAGCGATCGTGAAACTTCGTATTGGAAGTCCACGTGTCCCGGGGTGTCGATCAGATTGAGTTCGTAGACCAGGCCCTGATGTTTGTGAAGGAGCGATACGGCCTTGGCTTTGATCGTGATTCCCCGTTCCCGTTCGAGGTCCATGGCATCGAGGAGTTGTTCCTTCATTCGCCGCGTTTCGACGGTGCCGGTTCGTTCGAGCAATCGATCGGCAAGGGTGCTTTTTCCGTGATCGATGTGGGCGATGATGCAGAAGTTGCGTATTCGCTCCTGGGGGATTTCGGAAGGGTTTTTGGAATCTTTGGAGGTCATTGTTTGTTTTGGTATTCCATGCGGGCGATGCCGGCGGCGCCCAAGTATCCTGCATCGCCGCCGAGGGATGCGAAGTCAATCGTAGTCCCCCGCGCGACATAATCGAAGCTGCGGTTGCGGAAAGAGTTTCGGATGCGTTCAAGAAAATGTCGTCCGACGGGGGAATGGGCCCCGCCAAAATTCATGGCTCCGCCGAGGACCACCAGACCGGGATCGATCATGTGGACCATCGTGGTGATACCCACTGCGAGGTAGTCGGCGGTTTCCTCGATGATTTTCATGCTCCAAGCGTCTCCCGCCAAGGCAGCTTCATAAATCCGTTTGGAAGTGACCGTGGACGCTTCGTTAGCCAGCGAGCTGGCGGCGCCGGCAGCGAGTTGTTCCTTGGCGCGAAGGGCAACGGCAGTCGCGCTGGCGTACGCCTCCAAGTGTCCGCGACCTCCTCCCCAAGCGCAGAGACGCGCGGTGGGGGATGGATCGATCACGATATGGCCGCATTCGCCACCGAAGCTGTTGTGGCCGACGACGAGTTGGTTGTGGATGATGATCCCTCCGCCAACTCCGGTGCCGAGGGTCAACAGGATCATGCTGCTGTGAACTTTGCCGGTCCCGACCCAGAACTCTCCGAAGGCGGCGGCGTTCGCGTCGTTGGCGTAGGAAACTTCGTAACCGATTTGGTCTTCAAGGCACCGAACGATCGGGAAGTGATGCCAATGGGGATGATTTGGGGGCTCGATCAGCATGCCTTTGGGGATATCCTGGCTGCCGGGGGTTCCGAGCCCGACCCGTTCGATGCGGTCGGGACGAATTCCTGTTTTCGCGACCAAGGCCTTGGCGGCGTTTGCGGCTCGCCGCATCGCATCCTCGGGCCCTTTGGGTTCCTCCGTGGGGATCGCAACAAATCCAAGGGTATTGCCCTGGTCGTCCACGAGTCCGATCTTCATGCTCGTGCCGCCGACATCGATCCCGATCCAAAACGGGGGAGCGGCTTGTTCAGGGGATGTCAGGGGTTGAGACGTCATGCTGGAAGGGAGGGGAGGGCAAATCGATCCGTCTTTCAGGGGGCTTCTCGTCCCACCCCCTGCGACCACCATTATACGTTTCGGCGGGAATTTCCCAAGGTCATCGCGATAAACGGAGGAATCCGGTAAAGCACAGAACCACTGTCCGAAGGATTTTCTCCGCTCGGACAGTGGTTCTCGTGGGTTTTTTGCCTTCGGCCGGTTTCAGCCGAAATCGCAAGGTTGGAACTAGAAGTTGTACGCAGCACCCACCGTCAGGCCGTGCAGAAGGATGCTGTTATCGTTCTTCAGGTGCCAAGCGCTGTTCAAGTTGGCGAAATCGCGAGGGATTTGGCTGACGGACGTTGCGACGCCGCTGACGCCGACCAAGCGATATCCGACGTTTGCGGTCCAGCCGCGGGTGATACGGAAACCGGCTCCGACGTTGCCTTCTCCCAGAACAGCGATGTCGTTGTCATGGGCCGAGAAGCTGTACTGCTGGCCATTGAATGCGTTGGCTGACACAATCGTCGCGATTTCGTTTGCGGTCCCAGCGTAGCTTTGGAGGGACATCCGGTTGTTGTAGACACCGAAGCTTGTGCCTGTGAACAGGTTGACATGTCGACCCGTGCACCAGGTTGCCGTCGCACCGAGCTGGCCGCCGAACAAATTGTTGGTGACCTCGTTGCGATAGAAGAAGTCATCGTTCGAGTAATCGAAAACCGCATCGGTATCGCTGGCCCCGAATTCCAGCTGATCTTGGAATTGGAACCAACGAAGCCCTGCAAACATGTTCAATCGGAGACGGCTGCACTGAGCGCCGTACCAGGGTGCGCACGCCCCGGTCGGGCCAGGTCCGCAGTCATCCGAGCAAGTGCCGCTGAACAAGCCCGAGCTAGCTCCCGGTCCATAAGGCTGACGAGCTCCACCACCTAATGCAAACGAGACGAAGTTGATTTCCGCATTTTGGAAGGTCTGTTCGCGAGTAACTCGATGCACGTTCGCTTGATTGTACCAGTCGCTCACCCATTGGCTCGCCATGCGAATCCCTGCCGTGGAACCACCCCATGGAGAATCATAAGTGAACCCGAGGGCCGGCATCAATTCAACCGTTGGCGATCCGTAAACCACGGCCTCTTGCTGCGCACTGAAAACTCCCCAATAGCTTCCCATCAGGGCGTAGCGTCCGCAACCGAAATAACGGCCGGCCGACAACTCAAAGCCACCGGTGTTCGGCATATCGACCAGCCGAGTGCAAAGCAACGCATCGGTGGGATCGTTCGAGTTGTAAGTCAACGCGGTGCAATCGCTGTCGAGTCGGTTGAATACCAGGCCATTCGCTCCGAAGATCCATGGGCTGAGCGATTGGATCGCGGGTGCACAACTCGTCGTCGTGCAAGGAACACTGATGTTCTCTTTCACGGTTTCGGCGACCGGTGCGGGTGCGGGTGCGGGTGCGGGATCGCCAAATGTGGACGTTGGAATCGCGAGGACGGTGCCCGGCAGCAGGCTCGAGCGGTCGGCCACGATGTATTGCGGTTGGCCACCCGCGTTCCCTTGAGGGTTGAAGTAAACCAGTTGGCCCGAGATGGGCTGGCCCGCGTTAGCCTGGCCCGAGGTAGACTGGCCCGAGGTAGACTGGCCCTGTGCCTGGATCGCAGCATTCGACGTGGATAGGGTCGTGTTCGCTGCGGACACACCGCTACCCACCGCGCTCGCCCCTTGATAGGCGACTGGGGTGCCGGTGATCATGATCGATGCCACCCCCGGCTGGGCGGCAGGCTTGTTCGGCCCACCCGTTAAACCTTGACCAGCATCACCCAGGGTGTACTGTGCGAAAGCGACGTTCGGTATCGCGCAAACTCCAAGCGTGAATGCCAACCTCGGAAATAATGTATATTTCACTGAAAAGCTCCTTGCTATATACGTCTATCCCAAGACGTGGCGTCCTTGACCAACTTTGCATAAAGCTCGCGATTGAGGATCGAAACCTTCGGTCGCGAACTCCAGCCTCCGCATCGCCGTCCAGTTGGCGATGTACATTGACGGCATTCTTCATCGTCCATGCATGGGTGTGTCAAATTAGATTCCCAAGTGGGTAAGACTATTTTTGGGAATTGTCTCAAGCACAATCGGCACATCGTGAAAAACCCGGTCCAGGCGCAGCTGGAACAGGCATCAACGTCGGAAAAACTCGCAGAATTGGACCCTCCCTGGCGGGGAAACTCCAATTTCATCTAGTGGGTTTTTCCACGCTTGGTATTATCCAAGGACTCGATTTTTATTCCGTTTTTGATGGTTGATATGCACTCTCTCCCCATCGTCGATAACCCGAAAGCTTCCGAGCCCCTCGTCGCAACGGACCCCGCCCTCGGCAAGAGGGGCACCTACGCGTTCATTTCCCTCGGGTGCCCCAAGAACTTGGTCGATAGCGAACAGATGCTCGGTATCCTCCATCAGGATGGATACCAATTGGTCCAGAATCCTGAGCAATCGGATTTCGTGGTGATCAATACCTGCGGCTTCATCGATAGCGCCCGCAAGGAATCGATGAACGTGATCGACCAGATGTTGCAGTTAAAGCGATCTGGAAAGATTCGCGGTGTCGTGGTCACGGGGTGTTTGGCGGAGAGGCAGCATGAGGGGCTTCTCGAACAACGCCCCGATATCGACGCTTTGGTCGGGGTTTTCGGCCGAGACGAGATCAGCAACGTGGTTGGCCGGATTATGGACGGCCTGGATGAGCAGCGGACCGTTTTCCGACCCGCCCCTGTGCGAGCCCTGTCGGATCGTTTGCGACTGCAAGTCACTCCGCCGCATTTCGCCTATCTCAAGATCTCCGAAGGCTGCGACCGGCTATGCACGTTTTGCGCGATCCCTCGCATGCGAGGCAAACACGCCAGCAAACCCATGGACGATATCCTCTTCGAAGCCAATCGATTGGTCGAGGGAGGTGTTCGCGAGCTGATTCTCGTGGCTCAAGACACCACCTTCTATGGGATGGATATCTACGGCGAACCCCGGCTTCGAGAGCTTCTCGAAAAACTGGATTCCATCGAGGGGCTCGACTGGATTCGGTTGATGTATTTCTATCCGATGTACATCGATGATGCGTTGATATCCACGATTGCATCGGCTCGGCGGATCCTTCCGTACATCGATATGCCGCTGCAGCATATTAACAACACGATGCTCCGGAGAATGGCTCGACGTGTGACGCGAGAGTCGACGCACGAATTGGTTTCCAAGCTGAGAGCCGGTATTCCGAATCTGGTGCTCCGCACGACGATGATTTCCGGTTTTCCCGGAGAAACGGACGAGCAAGCGGATGAACTTGAAGCGTTCGTCTCCGAAATGCATTTTGAACGTTTGGGGGTATTTACTTACTCCATCGAGCCCGATACGCCAGCTGCCAAGCTCGACGGCCATCTGCCTGAACGAATCAAAAAGGAACGCCGCAACCGGTTGATGGCCATTCAACAATCCAACGCCTTCGCGTGGGGTAAGCGACAAATTGGTAAGACGTTATCGGTTCTCATCGACAAGGCGGTCGATGATGCGGAAAAGGTGTGGCTGGGCCGCTCCTACGCAGACGCTCCCGATGTGGATGCATGTGTTTACGTGACGGAACTCCCTGGCACGTCCCTGCAGCCCGGCGATTTGGTTGAATGCGAGATCGTTTCCAGCAAGGATTACGATTTGGTGGGGGTCGCTCTCCATCCCGGAACCGCGACGCCACAAGGGTAATCTCGCCATGGCTGAAACCTTAAAGGCGGATTCCGAGTCGCCGTCACCCTGGAATGTACCCAACGCGTTGTCTTTCGTTCGATTGATCCTGGCCATGGTCGTTTGTGGATTGATCGAGTATCAGTCCTGGATGAGCGCCGCGATTCTTTTCATGGTGGCCGCTTCCACGGATTGGGTGGATGGTTGGTGGGCTCGTCGATACCAGCAGGTGACCAAGCTGGGCAGGATCCTCGATCCGTTCGTCGATAAGGTCATCATTTGTGGAGCGATGATCGCTCTGGTCGGAGCCGACGGATCCCCCATTCCTCCTTGGGTTGCCACGCTCGTCGTCGCGCGAGAATTGCTCGTAACCAGCCTTCGAGGCCTGGTCGAAGGAAAGGGTGGGGATTTTTCCGCCAAACAATTGGGCAAATGGAAAATGGTGGCCCAGTGCGCTGCCGTCGTCTCTGCGCTGTTGTATCTGCGTTACGAAACGCCACCCGCATGGCTGAGCTGGACGACCCAGATCCTCCTCTGGGCTTCCGTGCTGCTCACGGTCGTATCCGCGATCGAGTACATTTTTTTGGTGGTTCGGGGATCCAGTCGCTCCGCAACGGGTTGATCCGAGGCGAACCGGAAATGAGAGAAGGTTCATGACGATTGACGCAACCCCCGAGTTCTCGATACCCGTGGTTCTGTTTGGACTGGTTGTGCTCGGCTTTTTGGCGACCTCCGCCGTCGGCTGGCTTATCTTTCTGATCAATTTCAAGGTGGTGCGAAACTGGAGTGGTTGGAAACCGGACCGCCCCGCGACGAAGCTTGGCTTGATCGATCTGATCACCGCCTTCTGCTGCATGTTGGTGGCGCAGTTCCTCCTGCTGGGAGCGATGCAGCCGTTCATCCCAAAGGCGACCAAAGCGCTCGCAGCGTCGGCTCTCCTCACCGACGATGCAGCGCAGGAGCCAGCGTCGACGCCAGCGATCAAGATGCCTTCATGGGTTGCGCCCGTGTTGTCGCTTTCGTATCTCGTCGGTGGGGTGCTCACGGTGATCTTGGTGTTGTTCCGAACCAAGGCCGCCCCCGGCGAAATCGGGCTTTCGGTCGTTCAGTGGCGTCGGGATCTTTGGGTGGGGCTCGTTGCGTTTCTCCTGGTTACACCTGTGATCTTGGTCCTGTCCCAGATCGCCATTCGCGTTACCGCGGTGGAGTACGAACACCCGGTGATCGACGCCATGCAAGAACACCCTTGGACGTTTCCGCTGCTTTTCTTCGGGGCCGTGATCTGCGCCCCGCTGTGGGAAGAGTTCATTTTTCGCGGTTTGCTGATCGGTTGGCTGGATTCGGTTCGAATGTCGAAGGGCAATTTGCGCACGATCCTGCTCGGTTGCAATGATCCGCCAAGCTCGGAAAATGGGGACGGGATCATCGCCGAGGTCCAATACGACACTTTCGATGGGAATCCTTACCAAACTCCCAGTCGCGAACCTCGGCAAGGGGTTGTCTCGTCGGTCGAGCCCGCGGTGGCGGGAATAGTGGACTCGTATCCACCCTGGTGGCCGGCGATCGTCAGCGGGCTCATCTTTGGCTTGGCGCATTTCGGTTATGGAGTCAGCTGGATTCCGCTGATCCTGTTTGGGACGGTCTTGGGACGGCTGTATCAGTTGCGTCGAAGTATCCTTCCCGGAGTGATCGTGCACGCGTGTTTCAATATGTTCAGCATGCTGGGGTTGGCGGTGCAGATCCTGTCGGGAAAAGGATGACCGCTATATCCCGAACGGCGGGCGTTGTCTGGCCTGTGCGTTGTTGGAAAAACCGCGCGAGCCGTTCCTTAGGGGCAACTTGGCAAGGTTTTGCGGGCTACAATAGTCCGATTGCGGATCTAAACGGTTCTTGAGCGGTATCCAACCGGACTACCCATTTGGTCCACTAAAAATGAGGTCGCGCACGGAACCTGCTCTCTCACCGGCGCGGCGAATTATGAGCGTGCCTGAACACAGGTCCCAACGAGATTGGATTGCAGCCTTGTGCAGCGTGATCGCGCACTTGCTGGTTCTGATCTCGTTGGCGGTATGGTCGGTGCGAATCGGTCTCATCGGACAGGGATTGACGATCCAATCGGGACAAGCGGATCAGGACGAATTCGCGTCGTTGGAAATTCTCGATCCCTCTCAGGCAGATCTGGAGCCGCAAGTCAACGAAACTCTCTCCGCTCTCCCGGACGTGGGGCAGGTGCCAGGAGCGATTGCTGCTGAGTTGAAAATGGATACGCCGGATGTACCGGCTCCTTCCGCGTTCCTCGAGAGGGCGGCGGATCTGCAGCTCCCGCCCGGCGGCGGCAACCTCGGATTTGTCGAGTCCTCGCTCGACGGACGCACCAAGGAGAACCGACGACGCGTCGCCTTGGAAAACGGAGGCACCCCCGAGAGCGAGGAGGCGGTCGAACGCGCATTGGCCTACCTCGCTCAGCACCAACAAAGCAATGGTTCGTGGTCCCTCAGCTTCAAAAACGCGTGCAACGACCAATGCGAACCCAGCGGGAACCGCATCGATGCCTATCGGACCGCCGCGACGGGACTCGCCCTCCTCTGTTTTTTAGGAGCCGGAAAAACGGTCGACGACGACGTATACGGCAACAACGTCGCAAATGCGATCTATTTTTTGCAGCTGACCCTCAAGCGGGATTCGGGTTCTGCGCATTGGGTCGGCACCGAATCGTTGGCGATGATGTACGAGCATGGGATTGCGACCCTGGCATTGTGCGAAGCCTACCAGATGGGGCCGACTCCGGAACTGAAGGAGTCCTGTCAACTCGCCGTGAACTTCATCGTCAACTCCCAGTTCCGCGATGGCGGATGGGATTATCATCCGGGTTCACCCGGTGATCTTTCCATCGCGGCATGGCAAGTGATGGCGCTCAAAAGCGCAAGTTCCGCGAAGCTGGGGGTGCCGCAACGAACGATTACCGCGATGGATCATTTCCTCGAGAAATGTCGAGGAGGTGAATTCATGTATCGGTATCGCGATCGCAAACCCACCAACAGCATGACCGCGATCGGCAATCTGATTCAATTGTTCCGGGGCCGATCGCGTGAGGCGACGAGTATCGAGAAAGCGGTCAAGTACCTCAGCGAAGCAGGACCTTCGGATAAGGATTTGTATTACAACTATTACGCGACTCAGCTGATGTTTCAGCACGGCGGGCCACTGTGGCAGGCGTGGAATTACAAAATGCGCGATTACTTGGTTCGAACCCAGCAGACGCAAGGCCATACGGCTGGAAGCTGGTGGTTCGACGGGGATTTCTCCAATGACGCGGGAGGCCGCATCTATGCGACCTGCATGTCATGCCTGACGCTGGAGGTCTATTACCGCTACTTGCCGGTTTATGCCCAACCCAGTGTCGACTTTCAGTTTTGATCAAGCCATCAAGTCGCCGCGCGACATCGAGATCATCACTCGGACCGCGTTGAGGAGTTCGTCCGGCTTGGAACGCCAGGGGACGTCGGAGGTGGTTTTGCTCCGAAGATCCTTGAGTTGGACCACACCAGCGTCCAATTCCCGCGAGCCTGCGATGATGGCTACCGGGAAGCCCCGTTGGTCGGCATATTTCAACTGGGCACCCAATTTCTTGGGGTCCGGGTAAACTTCACAGGAGAATCCACCTCGGCGCACCAGCGATGCCAGTTCGAAATAGTCGCTGGTCCGTTCCGAATCGAACAACGCGATAAAAACGTCGGCCGGGGCAGGATTCGAGGGAATTCTTCCGAGCTTTTCCAACGCAGCGAGGAGGCGGTCCAGACCCAGCGACGCACCAATGCCGGGTAAATGTTGCTTGGTGAACAGCTCTGCGAGGTTGTCGTAGCGTCCGCCGCTGCAGACGCTTCCGATCTCGGGCAGATCGCCGAGCGTGGTTTCGAAAATGATTCCGGTGTAGTAGTCCAACCCGCGAGCGATCGACACGTCGATCGCGAATCGTTCGTCCGGAACGCCTGCAGCGCTGAGGGCCTTTTGGACGGTGAAAAGACGTTCCACGCCTTCTTCAGCGCGCGGGTTGCCCCGAAGCTGGGATGCCAGTTGCTCGAGCACCGCGTCGGGCTTGCCTCGTATCGAAGCAAACTGCAGGATCTGAGCGATCTGAGATTCGAGGATCCCTGCCTGCGTCAGTTCCTTCTCGACGGTTGCGGCACCCACCTTTTCGAGTTTGTCGAGCCCCCTCAAAACCGTTGTGGAGTGCTGGGCGAGCCCCAAGGACTCGAGCAGACCGGTCAAGAGTTGACGGTTGTTGATGCGGAGCCGAAATCGCTCGATGCCGATTTCCTGGAGCAGTTCGTGGATGACCAGTGCCGTCTCGATATCGGAGACCACCCCGGTCGTCCCTATCGTATCAAAGTCGCATTGGACGAACTCTCGGAATCTCCCCGCTTGCGGCGTCTCGCCTCGCCAAACGGGACCGATGTGATATCGCTTGAAAGGGGTCCCAAGCTCATGAATATGCTGAGCGGCGAAACGCGCTAGCGGCACCGTTAAATCGAACCGCATGCCCACCGCTCGGCCACCGTTGTCGGTGAAATGGTACATTTGGCGGTCGGTTTCTTCCGACCCTTTGCCAGTGAGAATCTCCAGGTACTCCAAGGCCGGAGTGTCGATCGGAACAAATCCGTATCGGCGATAGACCTGGCGGGCCGTTTCCATTAAACGCTCCCGCGGAATCATGGCGGCAGGCAGGAAATCGCGGAAGCCTTTGAGGGTTCTGGGCTCAATCAAGGGGATTGGGTTTGTGGCTAGAGTAGGGGGAGCAAGTCCGGTTCTCGGGAGCGAATCGATGCGTCGTCGCTATGATAACGAGCCTCGGTGTATTCAGCGACCTGTTCCGCGGTCTCAAAATACATTTCATAGACCGCATCCTCGTCGAACTCGCAATTCTCGGTCGAGTAATCGCGACAGATCTGAGGTCGGGTGTAGTAGATGCCGCATCGATGATCGTTCTGGAGATGCTTGCACGTGGTGTGTACCAGCAAGTACCAGACGTCGTCCTCGACGAAAACCGACGCTCGATCGTGAAGCAGATACCAGCGCATGAAGTCGAAATCCTGCTCAGAAGTCGGTTCTTCGATGGGCAGGGCAAAGTAGCGGCAGCACTTGGCTGTGCAATAATCACATAGGCAATCGGACGCGGGGACGTCCTCCCGCTTGGGGATCTCCCCGTTGATCGTTTTGGTCGGTGGTGCAATAGTTTCCATGGTCTAGCTCCTCGGTGTGCAAGCACAGAGTTTGGCTCAAAGTGCCTTCAACTTCAAGTAGTCATACGCCACCGGCATGATCCACGGTATCGAGAAACTGCTCCCCGCGAGTGAATTGAGCGATTTTCAAGCATCGCTTCAACGTTTTTCCGACCGTTGTGTCCGGTTGCGATTCGATCGAACGCTCGAAGATGTTCCGTTTGCGGTGGAATCGGTTCCCTGGTTCCCTCGAGGGCATTGGCTCATCGATCCGGAAAGGCGACCTGGGGGCAGCCTGTCCTTTGCAGTCGCCGATTTCTACATTCAAGACGCGGCCTCGCTTCTGCCGCTTCGACTTCTGGACGTTCAAGCGGACGATCGAATTTGCGATTTGTGCGCCGCTCCGGGAGGCAAGGCCACCTGGATCGCTGAATCCCTGGGGACCGACGGCGTCGTGGTTGCCAACGAAGCCATTCCATCGCGAATCGACGTGCTGGAATACAATCTGGCCAGGACCGGGCGCGCGAATTACGCGACCTGCCAACTCGATCCCGACGCAATGGCACTTCGGTGCAGTGGCTTGTTCGAAAAAATATTGATCGATGTGCCGTGTAGCGGTCAGACCCTCTTTGGGATTGGAAAGCATGACGCGTCTGCGTTTCGTCCAAAACATATTGAGCACTGTGCGCAGCGAGCGCGGCGGATTCTCAACGCCGGCGCGCGCATGCTCGCTCCGGGTGGTTTGCTGGTCTTCTCGACCTGTACGTTCGCCGTCGAAGAAAATGAATTGCAAGTGGAATGGCTGCTGAGGGAGTTTCCCGAGACATGGGAACCGGTGCAGGTTCCGGCGTTGGAGGTTTGGCGTTCGCCGCTTGGCGAGGGTTGCTACCGCCTGTGGCCGCACCGCGATCGGAGTCGAGGCGGATTCGCCGCAGCGCTGCGCAAGGTGGGGGAGATGCCGCATGAAGCGAACGAGGAACTGTCCGCCGTTCGCAAGCCCGCCCGGCCATCGAACCGCCGCCAGGGGCATGGCTCGCCGTCTGTCGGTTCGCGGATGGAATCCCTGCTGAGCGAGATTGGCGAGTGGCCGATCGGATGGCGATGCGAAGGCGACGGGGCCACGATCATGGAACCGGGCATCGAGCGGTTTCTTTCAGAGAACGACGATCGAGAGCTGTTCCGAACCGTGCGTGTCGGGCTGCTCTCGGGCCGCCACGCGGAGCCGACGCATGCCTTGGCTATGGCCAATTCGAGCTGGTTTGTCCCGCACCGGCAGCTGGAACTGCCCGATCCCGACGCAATGGCGTTTATGAGCGGACAGTCCTTGCCTCTCCAGGTGGGTCCACCGGTTTCTCCCCGGCCCGAGCCGACGGTTCCCTGGGTGCGAGCGACTTGGCGAGGCAAGCCGATGGGATGGCTGAAGCAGTCGGTGAATCGATGGAACAACCACTTGCCTCCCTGGGCTAGGATGACGATGGACGCATCGTCATTCGATCGATGACTTGCTTGACTGCGGCGATCGTGTCGTCGATTTCTCGTTCTGTGGTTTCAAAGGACAAGCTGAATCGGATCGCGCCGCCAACGGCGTCCTCGGTCAAGTGCATGGCTTGAAGCACGTGGGATGGTTGGCTCGACCCGCTCGCGCAGGCAGAGCCTGACCTGCAAGCGACTCCTCGGTGATCCAGAGCGATCTGGATCGCTTGCCGATCCAAGCCGAGAAACGCGATGCACGACGTATGCGGCAAGCGGTGCGAATCCTGGGCGAGGATTCTCGCGACCGGCGCAACGTGACATACTCCGCGTTCCAGTCGCTCCCGCAGGCTCTGCATCCGCTGCGCTCGCTCATGGAGTTCCGCTTGAGCCAAACCCACGGCATTTGCAAAGCCGGAGGCCAAGACGGGCATTTCCGTCCCCGGTCGCAACCCCAGTTGCTGGGCGCCTCCGTAGTGATGCGGTTCGATCATCGAGCCATGCCGCAGCACGAGCGCTCCAATTCCGAGCGGTCCATGGAGTTTATGCGACGTCACGGTCATCGCATCGGCGGCGAGATCTTGAAAGCGCAGCGGCACCTTGCAGAAGCCTTGGACGGCGTCGGTATGGAACGGAACCCCCGCGACCCTGCAGAGTTCTCCGATCGCCTGAACCGGTTGCAGGACTCCGGTTTCATTGTTGGCGAACATGACAGAGACGCATGCGATGCCGGTCGGATCTTCATCGATCCATTGTCGCAAGACATCGACATCGACGACGCCCGACGCCGAACAGGGCAAGTAGCGAACGGATCGCCCGCGCGTTTCCAGATATTGAGCCGCCCCCAAAACGCTCGAATGCTCGATGCGCGAGACCACGACGCAGCCCGGCCGTCGCGCAGCAAATCCGAGGAGGGCCAGATTGTTCGACTCGGTACCGCCGCTGGTAAATACGAGTTGATCGCTCGCCATTCCTTGCATTCGACCGCCGCATGCGTCGAGGAGTTGTTCTCGAGAGTGCTCCAAGATCTGTCGTGCGCGATGTCCGGCAGCGTGATGGCTGCTCGGGTTCGCCAGTCGCGCGCGATGCAATTCGGCCATGTGTTCCGCAACGCGCGGGTCGATCAGAGTCGTGGCGTTGTTATCGAGATAGATCACGAGCGTTTCGATTCGGGAGCATGCGGATTCGGGGAAGTTGCGTCGGAGATCACGAAGGGCGCGGCGGCGTGCTTTTGAGCCGGCCCAGTCCGCCATCGACTCCGATGGTTTGGCCTGTGATCCACGATTGGACGGGATCCAGAAGCCAGCAAACAGCCCTCGCCACATCCGCCGGCTCTCCGAAGCGTCCGATCGGATGCATTGCGAGCGAGACTTCGGCGCTGCGCGGGTTATTCCAAACACGCTCGGTCATCGGGGTTTGCACCAAACCGGGAGCCACTGCGTTGACGCGTATCTGCTTGGCTGCATAGCTGGCGGCCGCAGAGCGAACCAAGCCTTCGACTCCTGCCTTGCTGGCTGCGATCGCTTCGTGGTTGGGAAGGCCGATCGATGCGGCGGCCGAACTCATCAAGACCACCGACCCGCCCGTGGAAAAGAGGCGCGGAACAACGGATCGAACCAATCCCGCAGCGGTCGTCAGGTTCGTCGACAAGGTCGCGTCCCAATCCGCGCGGCTGGTCAAGTGCATCGGCTTGAGCAGGACCGAGCCTGCGAGATTGGCAGCGCCGTTGATGCCCCCCAAGGTATCCGCGGCGGATGCAACGGCCCGTTCGAGTTGTTCCCAGTCGCTCGCGTCGGCAGCACACCAAGACCAGCCGTATCGGTCGGCCACGGCGCGGATTTTTTCTTCATTGCGTCCGACCAGGTATGCGGAACCTCCCTGCGCGGCGATCAGTTCGCAAATCGCTGCTCCAATTCCTCCTCCAGCACCGACAATCACCGCCTTAATCTCGCTCAATATCGCACCTAGCCCCTTCGCGTTGTTCAAGAAGTTTCCGCCGCTCGTTCGCGCAACCCTGTATTTGTCGCGGCGTCCAATTGTCGCGTGTGAAGGGCTAGTTGGCAAATGGCACAGCGGGCCGACTTCTGCTTCAAAACGGGATCGATGCTGCATCCGTCCCGGTCGATTGCGTCCGAATCTTGAAACAAAATTCGCAAATGAGTATTGACGCGTCCCTATACTCCATTGTTCGCGAACACAGGGTTGTCAGCCCGCCAAGTATTTTGCTTGACGACGGGAAGTTAGTGCAATTTAGCAAACGAAATGGGTAGGGAGAATGATGAAGAAGTTTGTATCTTTCGCGTTCGTCGCGGTACTCGGGTTCCTGGGCTCCGCTGCGTCCGCCTTCGAGAAGAATATTGTGGAAACCGCGGTTGGAGCGGGCAATTTTAAGACCCTCGCGGCTGCGTTGACCGCAGCCGACTTGGTCGACGCTGTCAAGGGTCCTGGACCGTTCACGGTCTTCGCCCCGACCGATGAAGCTTTCGCCAAGCTTCCCAAGGGTACGTTGGAAACGCTGCTCAAGCCAGAAAACAAGGCGAAGCTTGCAGCGATCCTGACGTACCACGTCGTTCCTGGCAAGGTGATGGCAAAGGATGTTGTCAACGTCAAGGGTGCCAAGTCCCTCAACGGTCAGCGGATTGACGTCAAAGTCGACGGTGGCAAGGTCATGGTTGACGGAGCGAACGTCGTGAAGACCGACATCGCATGCAGCAACGGTGTCATCCACGTGATCGACTCCGTGATTCTGCCATCGGATGCAACCATTCCTGCGGTGGCTGACAAAGCCGGCTCGTTCAAGACCCTGCTGGCAGCCGCTAAGGCCGCTGGCTTGGTAGATGCCCTCAGCGGAGACAAGGCGTTGACCGTCTTTGCTCCCACCGACGAAGCTTTCGCCAAGCTTCCTAAAGGAACGGTGGAAGATCTTTTGAAGCCAGAGAACAAGGACAAGCTGGCATCGATCCTCAAGTACCACGTGGTTGAAGGTCGCGTTTACTCGGAAGATGCTCTTGCAGCTAAGGCTGCAAAGACCCTGCAAGGGGGAACGGTAAAGATCAGCGTCAAGGATGGAGCCGCCTACGTGGACTCCGCCAAGATCGTTGCGACCGACATCGACGCATCCAACGGCGTGATCCACGTGATCGACAGCGTGATCCTGCCGCCAAGCAAGTAAAGATCGGTTCCAAGTCGGATCTGGGTCCGACCTAAAAAACGAGAAATCGGCCTCGCGAGAACGTGAATGCGACTCGCGGAGGCCGATTTTGTTTTGTATCTGCCGTCGAGAGCGTCCCACGGAATACCGTCGCACGCTAAACTGGAGCGGAGTGTTTCGTTCAGACTTCGCGATGACAGGTTTGCCATGCATTTCCGACGGATTGGTAGTTTTCTCTGGCTCGTCTCTTTCATTGGCTTGATGGAGACCCCGGCCGTGTGGGGCCAAGGGTTTCCTTCGCGATTTGCGACCGCCGAGGGCATGCTGTTGCCGGCGCCTCGCGAGATGGAATCGTTGCTCGAGGATGCCCGGGATGCGATCGCCAAGCGACAATGGAGCGAAGCCACTCTGTCGCTCGGTACGTTGTTAGGAATCGAGGAGCGAGGGAACGAAGCGGATTCCGGTGAGGATTACTTCCTTTTCTCCGACGAGAATGGTTCGATCACGGTTCAGGGGACAGTGATCCGCTCGGCCCATGAGCTGCTCTCGCAACTCCCTGACGAGGGACAGAAGGTAGTTGATCTCCGTTACGGGGTTCGAGCCAGCCAGATGCTGGAGGAAGCCGTTGCAGATTGGGACTGGGGCAAGATTCAGAGGATCGCCAGCCGATTTGGGTTCACTCAAGCCGGTCAAGATGCGACGCTGATGATGGCCGAGCGAGCGTTGGGCGAGGGGAATGTGCGCGAGGCGGCCATGGATTGGACGCGACTGCTTCGTATGGAATCGGCCCGCAGACGACTTGGGGCACCTCTGGGCTTAATGGCGATCGCAGCATGCCGAGCCAGCGAGATGGACGGCATGTCGCGGGAAGCGTTGACGCTGACGCGAGCAGCGTTTCCAACGTTCTCGACCGATTGGAACGGAGTGAAAATCGGATGGAACGAGAAGACGGCGGATGAGGCTATCCTCGAGTCCCTTTCCAAGGAGCCGATCGCTACCCTCAACAAGCCGGTGACGCGTCCATCGTTTCCCGGGGGGGATTCCCTGCGCAATGCCGACTCGCAGGCGGGGCTGCCGCTGCCGATCTTGAGGTGGCATGTTGAGTTGCACGAATCCTTCCAGCACAAGGACAATCTCGATCGAGCGCAGAAGAAACAATTGAACGACCGAAAATCGGTCTTGATCCCGAGCCGATATCCGATTGCCGTGGATTCATGGGTCTTGGTCCCGACGTACGATCAACGCGTTCTGGCGATCGATGCGAAAACGGGGTTGATCGGTTGGCCGTGTGTCTTCAGTGGTATGCCTTTGGGCGTATCGCTTGATCGCTTCACAGGCCGCGACGCTTTCTCGTTGGGAATGCCCGCCCCGGATTACCTGGTGCGGAGGGTTTGGGGTGATATTTCGGTCGGTCAGATTGCGAGCGACAAGGAACGGTTGTTCACCCTCAGCGAGTTACCTGCAGTCGATGTGTCCGAGAGTTTTGCACTGGGGCAAAACGCGCGTCTCACGAGGAACACCGGGATACGCCCCTTCAACGTTTTGCAGGCATGGAGCATCCCTGACCAAGGCAAGTTATTGTGGGAAGTGGGCGGGGCGACGGGTGGCAATTCGGCGGAAATGGCCGGAGCACTTTTCCTGGGAGCGCCCTTGCCTTACCGGGGCGAGTTGCTGTGCCTGATTGAGCTCAACGGAGAGGTGTTCCTTGTTTCCCTGTCACCCGACAACGGCAAGCTGCTGTGGCGACAACCGATTGCCGCAAACCAGAATTCGACCATATCGCTCGATCCTCAGCGGCGTTCCTATGGGGCGAGTCCTGCCGCCGACGGATCCATCATCGTTTGCCCTACGCTTTCCGGGTTTCTTGTCGCTTACGATATGAATTCCCGCGAGCTGCTGTGGCAGTATCGTTACGCCATGAATCCTAATCTGAACCCGGGGGCTTCCTTTAATTTCATCGGAGGCATGGATGCGCGCGAATCCAATCCAATGATTCCCCGCTCCGTAGAAACCAGCGTGCTACTTCATGATGGCGTGGCTGTTTTCGCGCCCCCCAATGGCAATAATGTAGCAGGCATCTCTTTGTCCGACGGGAAGGAACTGTGGCAAATCAGTTTTGATGAGCCGACGCCGCTTCGCTACATCGCGGGAGCGTTCGGTGACACGTTGACGCTCGTCCAGAACGCGTCGGTCATCGGCATCAACCTTCGGACAGGACAGCCTAAATGGCCCCCGGTTGTGCTTCCCGAGGAAGCCCTGGTGGTCGGTCGCGGCGTCCGCAATGGCAGTCGACTGTTGATCCCCACCTCGAACCAGGAAATTGTGCAAGTCGATCTCGCCCAAGGGAAGATCGATGGCAAGGTTCGAGTCGCCAAGCCACTCGGTAATTTGCTGGCCGTCGACGATCGACTCGTCTCCGCAAGTCCTTTTCAATTGGATTGCTATTCGATTCGGGGTGTGTTTGAGTCCCGGCTGTTGGAGGAGTTGGAGCGCGAGGGCGAGACCGTCCGCAGCCTCGTGAAGCAAGGCGAACTCCATATCGCTTCCGGAAAAATTGACGAAGCGCTCGAGGTGCTCGAGAAAGCCCGCAAGATATCGCCGGAGGATCCTGAAGTCCGGCTTCGATTGGTCGAGATTGCCACCATGGCGCTTCGAAGCGATTTCGACAAGTATGTCGATCGGGTGCAAGACTATCAGGATCTGACCTTTGACCTCGATCTCCCATCGTACTTGAGAATACTCATTCATGGCCTCGAAAAGCAGAGCCGTTGGGATGAGGCGATCGTGAAACTGCTCGAACTGTCGGATACCCGCTTGAACCGGCGTATCGATCAAATGAGCGACGGCCAGGACATCGACATGAATCGCCAATGGAAAGTCCAGGAAGATCGCTGGATCGCAACCCGCATCGCGCGGTGTGCGGCGAACCTCACCCCCGAAGCTTGGAAAAAGCTGGAGCCGCAACTCGTCCGGCGATTGGACGTCGCGTCGATCCGCGATCGAGGCGTTCTGAGGCTGAGGCTCGAACACCTGCAATCCATTCCCCAAGCCGAAGCCCTGCGGCTTTCCGTGGCAAATGCCTTAATCAAGTCGAGTCCGCTCGAGGCGGAGCGGCTTCTCCACCAGGAACCCCCCGACGCCAAATCCGATGCGCCCCTGAGTCCGGAGCGCAGAGCATTGCTCGCTGAGTTGTACCTGCGTTATCAACGACCGTTTCTGGCGCTGCAGTACGCCGATGGGGATGTGTCGACGTTCCAGCGAATCATGGAGAAAATCAATAGGGACCCGCAACCGTCGGCGCCGATGGATATGGATCCGAGGCAAATCACGCAATTCAAGGCCATTGCGCAAGCGCTCAAGCTTCAACCGACTTGGCCCGAAGGCGCCGTCAAGGTTACCGAAGAATTCATGGACAACACGGCCATCCGTCAATTTGATCCCATCAACGACGCGTCGAGTTTATGTGCAAGGATCGAGAGTATCGGGGATGCCTTTGAAGGCTGGCAAGTGTTCTACAACGCGGTCGATTTCCAGTTCTCCAACAGCAGCACGATGGAACAATTCCAGCAGTTCATCAACACCGGTTCGATGGACCGATCCACAATCCCGCGCATCCACGCCATCGACAGCCTCGTTCTCGTGGAACTCCGAAATCAATTGGTCGCCGTCGATTCTCTCCAAGCATTTGCCCAGCATCAAAACGGGGAGTTATGGAGGAGCAGCTATGAAGAGGAAGTTCAGGACGTCGAGCGAGGAAGGGTTCGTGCGAATATCATTGATCGCAACGTGTGGGGCTTGCCCATCCAACGGCGCGCCTTCAAGGTTGCCGCGATCTCGAGGCATGGAGCCGTGATTCTACATAACGATGACCTTCAATGCCTCGACCTATACACCGGGAGCAAGTTATGGAGCCTCGCAGGCTTTCGGAATGCTTCCTTTGTGCGCGATGGGAACAAACTCTTCGCCTTCCAGCCTGCGACGGGCAAGATTGTGCATGTGGATATCCGGGATGGCATGATTGCTGAATCTCTCGATGGTGTGCAGCAAGGTTGG
>JBKDPB010000067.1:0-4667 GCA_046342615.1 Planctomycetota bacterium
GGTCTGGCCGGGTCGGTTGGCTCGAACGCGGTGTGTTCCATTCTCATCGCGAATCCATTGGGCGAGATCAGGGTTTTCAAAGCGAATCTGCAGCTCCTTGAGCCCCGGTTCGCTACGGAGCAGATCCTCGGAAAAAGAGCCGCCCGCCAGAATCCTTCGCACGCTGATCTGCTGCTCGGGCTGGAACGCCGTCAACTGAATTTCCCGAGGGAAAATCGCGAACTCCGGCTCGCTTGCCAGGCTCAGGTTCGCAAGATACAACAGCACGGAAACGGAGAAAATCATCGAGCGGGCCATCGAAGGAACCTTCACGGAGGTAGCGGATTGATTTCTCCCAGTATAACCACAGACGACGGTCCATGCGGGGCCCGGTGGGGCCGAAGCCGTCGATGCTCCGGGGATGTGGTACATTAAGGAAGTCGATACGCAGTCGCTTTGGGTTGACAATGACACGTTTTCTTTCGCTCGTCGCTTGGTGCCTTCCCGTGATCGGTCTCTCGCAGGAACCCGCCTCCTACCCTGCTCTCCCTCCGCCCGCGGAGGGGACCATTCGGATTGCCACGTTCAATGCGGCAATGAATCGGAAGAACGCAGGGGAACTGACGCAAGCCCTGGAGAAAGACGATCCGCAGATCCGCAGTATTGCCACCATCATTCAGTGTGTTGCCCCCGATGTCTTGCTGCTCAACGAGGTCGACTATGCCGAACCGCACGCCGACTTGCTCTTGAAGAAATTTCTCCAGGTCTCTCAACCCGGCGCTCCCCAGGATCGATCGAGGCACCTGCAGTTTGCGTTTTCCGCGCCGGTGAACACCGGTCTTCCCTCCGGCTTGGATCTCAATAAGAACGACCGAACCTCCGATGCCGATGACGCGTGGGGGTACGGTTCGTTTCCAGGGCAATATGGCATGGTCGTCCTCAGCCGATTTCCCATCGAGAAGAAGGGATTGCGGACGTTTCAGAAATTCCTCTGGAGCGAGATGCCCGGCGCCTTGCGACCGGCCAAGGACACGGTGTTCTTCCACTCCGATGCGATATGGAAGCAATTGAGGCTGAGTTCCAAGTCGCACTGGGACGTACCGATCCGAATCGGAGACCGAACGCTTCATGTTTTGGCCTCGCATCCTACGCCACCGGTATTCGATGGTCCCGAGGATCGCAACGGCTGCCGCAACCACGACGAAATCCGACTGTGGATCGATTACATCTCGGGCGATGGGCGCGGAGATTATTTGGTCGATGACCAAGGCAAACCAGGTGGTTTGGACGGTACGGCTGCATTCGTCGTCCTCGGCGATCTCAACGCCGATCCCCTCGATGGCGATGGAAGGCGGGATGCGATCGAGAAGCTGGTCAGCCATCCTCGCGTTGCGCAAGGACCGATCCCCTCCAGCCTCGGAGGAGGGGAAGCGGCAACGAAGTCTGGCCAAGCCAACCAGCGGCATCGCGGTGACCCAACCCACGACACGGGAGATTTCAACGACAAGAATCCCGGCAACCTTCGAATCGACTATGTTCTGCCCTCCTCCCCGTGCCGTATCGTCCAAAGCGGAGTTTACTGGCCTGCGGTCCAGGACGCTGCTGCGGCAAACCAACTCGTCCAAGCCTCAGACCACCGCCTCGTTTGGGTCGATGTGGAGCTACACTAAAGGGTGTCGTTCTACGGTTCGCACCGCATGGCTCGAGTCGGAATTCCTCGAATCAGAACCTCACGTGTCAACAACTAGCTAGGAGTTTACTGGAATGCAACTTCGGAAACCCATCCTGATCCTTCCGTTTTTCGTTTTAGGAGTCGCACCTTTGATGGCGCAGGAATCGAAATCGTCTGACCCCATCGCCGTCGTGAAGGACGACCCGTACCAGTGGCTTGAGGATGTCGGAGGAGATTCCGCGCTGGATTGGGTCCGAGCCAGAAACGCCAAAGCCCAGGAACGCTTCGAAGAAGATCCGCGATTCGAATCGCTTCGCAAGGACTTGCTGGACATCCTCGACTCCAATGCCCGCATCCCCTTCGTGACCAAGCAAGGGGAGTATTACTACAACTTCTGGCGAGACAAGAAGAATGAACGGGGCCTGTGGCGACGCGCGACTCTTGAAGAGTACAAGAAAGACGATCCGAAATGGGAGATCTTGCTCGATCTGGATGCCTTGGGTGAAAAAGAAAAGGAGAATTGGGTATGGAAAGGTGCTGCATTGCTCCGACCCGATTACACGCGGGCTCTGATCTCGCTGTCGCGCGGCGGTGCTGACGCCGATGTCACTCGCGAATTCGACCTGGTGCGCCGCGAATTCGTCGAGGATGGTTTCAAACGCCCGGAGGCCAAGGGACGAATGTCCTGGATGGATATCGATCATGTCTTTATCTCGACCGACTTCGGTTCCGGCAGCATGACCGATTCAGGTTATCCTCGCATCGCGAAACTTTGGAAGCGGGGCACGCCGATCGAGTCTGCAACCACGCTGTACGAAGGAAAGTCGACCGACATGTCGATCGGTGCCGTCCACGACGATTCGCCTGGATTCGAAAGGAACTTTGTCTCTCGCAATATCGCCTTCTACAACGATGAGTTGTACCTGCTCAAGGACAATCGCGAATTGGTCAAGATCGACGCACCGAATACTGCGAATAAATCAGTGAACCGAAGTTGGATGGCACTGGAGTTGCGAGAACCGTGGACCGTCGATAGCCGCACCTACAAAGCGGGATCGCTACTCGTGATCCGCTTCGAGGATTTCATGTCGGGAAATCGGGATTTCGACGTTGTGTTCGAACCTACCGATACGACAGCGCTCGATAGCTACGGTTTCACGAAAGACCACTTGTTGATCAATATCCTCGATGATGTGAAGAATCGGGTTGAGGTCTTGACGCATTCGCCGGAAGGTTGGAAACGGGAACCCCTCCGCGGTGCCCCGGCATTCGGAACCGTGAGCGTAACTCCCGTGGACCCGGACGAATCCAACGATTACTTCATGACCACCACGGACTACCTCAATCCCACGACCCTCTCGATGGGAACCATCGGTAGCGATCCGACGGAACTGAAGCGTCTGCCTCAATTCTTTGACGCCAAGGGATTGGAAATCTCCCAGCATTTCGTCCGCAGTGCCGACGGGACCCGCGTCCCCTACTTTATGGTCGCCCAAAAAGATCTCAAGCCGACGGGCGATCACCCGACGCTCTTGTATGGATATGGAGGTTTTGAGATCTCCTTGCAACCTGCCTACAGCGCACCGGTTGGCCGCGCATGGCTCTCGCAAGGGCGTGTCTATGTCGGTGCGAATATGCGTGGGGGGGGAGAGTATGGTCCGCGCTGGCACCAAGCCGCACTCAAGCAAACTCGACTGAAGGCCTACGAGGATTTCGCCGCCGTCGCCAAGGACCTGGTGGCACGCAAGGTGACCCGGAAGGAACGGCTTGCCGTTCAGGGCGGATCCAACGGTGGACTGCTCGTCGGAAACATGGTCACCCTGTATCCCGACCTGTTCCATGCTGCGGTATGCCAAGTGCCGTTGCTCGACATGAAACGCTACAACAAACTGTTGGCTGGAGCATCATGGATGGCGGAATACGGCAATCCTGATGTGCCCGAAGAATGGGGTTTTATTCAGAAGTTCTCGCCCTACCAGAACGTCAGGGAGACGGTTGCTTACCCGCGAGTCTTGTTCACAACCTCGACGCGAGACGACCGCGTCCACCCAGGCCACGCTCGCAAGATGATGGCCAAGATGGAGGCGATGGGGCACCCGGTCTGGTATTACGAGAATATCGAAGGTGGGCACGGTGGCGCAGCGAACAATCGCCAATCGGCTTTCATGCAAGCGCTTGCCTACACGTTCCTGAGACAGGAATTGTTTGACAAGAAATAAGCGCGAGCATTTCCGTTTTGAACAAATGGTTGCGCCGAAGTGCGACCGGCCCATCTGGCTTCTCGCGAGGTGCGTCAGCCCCTGGCAGTTGTCGACAAGGGCGGGAATCGCAAGCGTCTCTCAACGCGGTCGACGATCGCTGATCGGTTGTTCCACGCTTAGCCTGCGCGGCGTCGGGCTGCGGCGAGTCTCGATGCGGGGATGATGCCGCCAACAACTTGGGATTGCGCAGCGATCTGGTTTGCGATCTCGCATGCGACCCGCAGTGCCCGAGCTCCGTCTCGTCCCGAAACGATCGGCGGTCGACGATTGCGGATCGATTCGAGCAAATCGGTATGCTCATCGACCATGGCGTTGGCGGCCGCGGGTGTCAGCTCGATTCTTTCCAGCCAGCGTGTGAACATTTCATCCTTGACCTTGACCCGCTCGGGGAAGGGGAGCGTATCGGCTTGCAATTCCCCGGATGCCACCGCTGGGGTCGGGCGAGTCAACGTGCATTTCGAGGTGGAAAAATCAATCTCTACCCACTCTTCCGAGGTGTGAATTTCCATCGAGCGGACGGGCGAAGGGGAGATTCGCGAAGCTCGCAAATGCGCGGTAGCACCGTTCTTGAAGACGAGGTCCGCGACGGCGAAATCCTCATGCTCTCCCAAAACGCACCGTCCAAAAGCGCGAATCGAATCGACCGGGTCGGAAATCAAGCTGAGCACCAAATCCAGGTCGTGGATCATGAGGTCAAGCACGATGCCGATATCGGTGCTGCGACCCGTGTAAACGCCTTCGCGACGAGCATCGAT
>JBKDPB010000068.1:0-16957 GCA_046342615.1 Planctomycetota bacterium
CATGAAATGAAACTGGGCCGAGAGCAACGCGACCGGTGCCGGAATCTGAGGATCGCCGTAGTAGGCCGCGTAGGCGGCAATGCACAGCCCAACGTAGGAACGCCACCAACCTTTGATCGGCGAAACCAGCAAGGCGCTGAAGGTCAGCGCGCCGGGAACCCACAACGTGGTCCGCTCGTAAGGAGGAAATCGAAGCAGGAAGGTCATCCGCTGCAGAAGATAGAAAAGAATGGCGAAACCGACAATCGATGCGACCGTCCAGGCCAGATGGCTTGTTGGCTCGCTCGCGCAATCGCGGGAAGGCTTGTGCTGCCACCCCCGCATCCATGCAACCTTCGGAAAGAACAGGCCCGAGGTCCGCTTCGTTCCCTCGGTGCTTGGGGACGCCACGGAGAGAGCCTTTCCCATGGAGTCATCCATCGAAGCGAACCGTTGTGATGAGGGAGTGCTCAGGTGCTCAAGAACAACAACCAAGCGTCGGCCAAAATCCCGAGAGCGAAAACCACCAAAACCACCCAGGCGACATACCACCACCATGGCTTGGGCTGCTTGCCCGTCGGCTCCCCGAACTCATCCTCGAGATAGGTGTCGTAATCGAAGTCGTCTTCGTCGACTCGATAGCCGCCCCAGCGAACCGCATGTTGCGATTCGGACCGCTCTTCCTCCACCTCGCTCGGACCATCGACATCCCGTGCCCGGTTGAATGCCAACACGGGCACTTCTCCGCAACGGTGGCATCGAGGGGCGTCGGTCCGTATCCGCTTGCCGCAGTTCGGGCAGTCCGTGAATTGCATGTCGTTCGGCATTTTCGGAGGCTCAGCGGGAGGGATAGCGGTATTCGGGATTGTCCGGGTCGAAATCCGAATCGGTCAATTCGCAGTTTAATCGGAGTTCTCGGTAAGTGAACTCCTCGTCCAACAAAGGCTCAGCTCCTTCTTGATCTGGCCACAGATAACTAGCGTAATGGATCGGCAGCCCGTACTCCATATCGACGTCGATTTCTGCTCGATAAAACTCAAATTCGAACTCTTTGCCCTCGATTTCCACGGTTTTTTCGGGGTGGATGACTTCGATTCGCCGGCAGCGACGACCTTCGAATTCGAAATCGTCGCGGATGGACACTTCGCAATCCCCCAACATACGGTCTCGAGTCCCTCGTTCGATGAATTTGACGAGCAGCCTCTCAATTCCTACGTCGGAAATGGGATAGCGATTTCCCATCATGGCCAACCGACTCGTGGGAGCCAATTGCACCCGCGCCAGATTCAGCAGCCCGCTCTCGTGCACGATCATGTTGTCGTCGTTGAGGCCCTCGCGCCAGATCACTTCGCGACCCGCGAGGGATTTCGGTTCCGTAAAGCCGAGATAAACGTCGATGGGGCGCGGTTGCAAGCCGTCGTGCGAGTCCATATCCGGATCGCGGCTGCGGAGTTTCAATTTCATGATCTCCGGCACGCCCCGTTTCTTTCCTGAGCGAAACCGCTTGACCATGATGGCTGTGTAATCGCGATCGCGCGATCGATGCAACTCGAGCGATTGGGTCGCCATCTCCAAGACCGGATCGAGAGGATGGGATCCGCGCGGGGCCTCCTCCGCGGATTCGATCGGGACAGGATCCAAGTCGGTCTCCGCCTGAGTGGAATCGGACGGGGCCGACAGATAGGCGAGGGCAACATAGAGAACACCACCGAGCAAGATCGCCAGCACAAAGAGCCCGACGATCAATCGTGCAAGCCAAACTCGGTTCCTTTGGCCAGCCATGGCTGGACCTCCTGTCTATCGATGGGACGGGCGACGGAAAATCCAAGGTGCGTCAGGGAAAAATCGCGGTGGATGTGATGCATCACCAAACCCGCCCGGCACAACTGCCGAAATCCTTCCAAAAAAGAGACCGTGACCTCGGGGTCGTTCGGATCCCGAAACGCGATGGTTTGCGTATCGGACAGCTCCACGTAGACGGCCAGCATTCTCGCCGCCGGATCGAAGGCAGTATTAACCGCCTTGATTTCAATCACTCCGCGATCGCGCGCCGCAACGAGAATGGCTTTGGCTTCAGGCGAGAGTCCTTCCGCTGAATGTGCGTTAGCGGCAGGAAGATCAACCATAGCTTGGCTGCATAGTTGGGCGAGTGCAACCAGAACGGGTGCGCCGGCGCCCAGTGCTTCCCAGCTCCCATGAAGATAATGATCCACAGGTTGAAGATTTTTGACCGATCGTGCCGACCTTGGTTCTGGTTCATCCATCGCGTACTGCTCGCGAAACACGCATTGCTGAAGACTCGAATTGCTCGATAATCCTAGACGTTCCGCGGCGTGGATCCAAGTAGCACAGCGCCGCTTTGATTCTTGCTTGCATTCCTATGCGGTTGGTTTTTCAGGGAGTTTTGCCCTCATGGCTTTGGTACCTCTTCGAAAAGTTCTGGATCACGCGGCTGAAAATCATTACGGAGTGGCCGCCTTCAATGTCAACAATATGGAGCAGATCCAGTCCATCATGGAGGC
This sequence comes from Planctomycetota bacterium, assembly GCA_046342615.1. Taxonomy (GTDB): domain Bacteria; phylum Planctomycetota; class Planctomycetia; order Pirellulales; family Pirellulaceae; genus JBKCUI01. The sequence continues at coordinate 2,502 of JBKDPB010000068.1, forward strand.
GGCGAAGGAGACGGACTCTCCCGTGATTATTCAGGCATCGCGCGGTGCGAGATCCTACTCCCAGGACGCCTACCTGCGGCATCTGATGCTGGCCGCTGTCGAGCTGTATCCGCAGATCCCGATCGTGATGCACCAGGACCACGGCAACTCGCCTGCCACCTGCTTGTCGGCGATCGAGAATGGATTCACCTCGGTCATGATGGACGGCTCGCTGCAGGAAGATGGCAAGACGCCCGCGACCTACCAATACAATGTCGATGTCACTCGAAAAGTCGTCCAGATGGCTCATGCGCGGGGCGTTTCCGTCGAGGGTGAGCTGGGTTGCCTGGGCTCTCTGGAGTCGGGGCACGGCGAAGCCGAGGATGGACATGGTGCGGAAGGGGTGCTCAGCCACGACCAGCTGCTGACCGATCCGGAAGAAGCCAAACAGTTTGTCGAGGAAACCGGAGTCGATGCGCTCGCCGTCGCGATCGGCACCAGCCACGGAGCGTACAAGTTCACCCGCAAGCCGGACGGTGCGGTTCTCGCGATGTCGCGCATCGAAGAGATCCACAAGAAGATCCCCAACACGCACCTGGTCATGCACGGCAGCAGCTCGGTGCCTCAGGAGTTGCAGGACATCATCAACCAGTTCGGTGGCAAGATCAAACAAACGTGGGGTGTCCCGGTCGAGGAGATCCAGCGCGGCATCAAGAGCGGCGTGCGCAAGATCAACGTCGACACCGATTGCCGTTTGGCGATCACCGGCGCGATTCGCAAAGTTCTCGCAGAGAGCCCGGAAAAATTTGACCCTCGCGATTACTTGAAGCCCGCTCGGACAGCCATGAAAGACGTTTGCGTGGCTCGCATGGTTGCCTTTGGACAAGCGGGCAACGCCAGCAAGATCAAGTAACGCTTGCCCACCACTGCTCAACCCGGCTCCGGAGCGCCTCGAGCGTTTCGGAATTGGGGATAATGTCGGTGGCCGAGGCTCGTTTCTTTTCGATGTCGATTTGAGCTGCTTCGCGAGCCGCGAACTGTTCGTCGTCCCATCCGCGATGCATGGCACGCGCCCGCCGAACCTCGGGGGCAGCATCGACGAACAGAACGCGATCGCAACGCTCGATCCAGCCCGATTCGATCAGCAAGGGGACATCGAGGACCACCACCGCGAGGCTCGCGTCGGCCAAGGCTCGATCGAGCGACTCTCCGATGCGTTTCCGAATGCGAGGGTGCACGACGCTCTCGAGGAAGCGGCGGTTTTCCACCGCGGTCGGTTCGGAGCCGAAAACGAGGTTCGCGACTTTGGATCGGTCGATGTGGTTGTGGGTCGGGTCGAGAATCGCCCGGCCGAATCGGCCGGTGAGCGCATCGATTACCTCCGCTTCCTTGAGCACCTCGTGACCGAAGGCGTCGGCGTGAATCACACGTGCTCCGAGGCGTTCGAGGTGCCGCGTCACTTCGCTCTTTCCGCTGGCAACCCCGCCAACCACTCCAACGACGGTAGGGCGTTTCATAGCGGCTCGCACTCCGACCAGTTGCGGCCGCTCTTGACGTCGACTTTGAGCGGAACGTGCAGCGGCATGACGCGCGTCATTTCGGTGCGCACCAGATCCGCAAGCGACGCACGATCCTCGGGGTGTACCTCGAAGAGCAGTTCGTCATGGATTTGGAGCAGCATGTTCGCGCGGAGCTGGGCGTCGCGCAGCCGTTTTGCCACGCCGATCATCGCCAGCTTGATCATGTCGGCAGCGGAACCTTGGATGACCGTATTGACGGCCATTCGCTCCGGTTCCAGGAGCTGTTTCTTCTTCGCATCGTCCAACGTCGCGAAGTCGCGAATCCCTTTCAGATACCGGCGTCGCCCCGACATGGTGGTGACGAAACCGCGGGTTCGGCATTCGATGAGGGTCTTCGCAATGAACTCGCGAACCTTGGGGTACCTCGCAAAGTACTCGTCGATAAAAGCGCTGGCCTCGCCGCGCGAAATACCCAAGCCTTTGGCCAACCCGAAGGGGCTTTGACCGTACAAGATGCCGAAGCTGACCGCTTTGGCGCTCCGCCGCATGGCGGAGGTGACTTGCTCGAGGGGAACGCCATGGACCTGGGATGCGACAGAGGTGTGGATATCGATATCCTCTTCAAACGCCCGCATCAAATTCGGATCGCCGCAGCAGTGAGCCAGCACGCGCAGTTCGATCTGGGAGTAATCGGCGGTCAGCAGCAGCCAATCCGCCTCGCCCGCGATAAACGCAGAGCGGATCGAGCGTCCTTCGGGGGTCCGCACGGGGATGTTCTGCAGGTTGGGTTCGATGCTGCTCAGTCGGCCGGTGGCCGCGATATCCTGGCGATAGGACGTGTGCACACGACCGGTGTTGGGACTGACCAGTTTCGGAAGCGATTCCACATAGGTGCTGAGGAGTTTGGCGAGCTGTCGATATTCGATGATCTTTGCCGGGAGCGGATGCTCGGCGGCTAGCTCCTCGAGCACCTCGACATCGGTGCTCGGGCCGGTCTTGGTCTTCTTCACCACGCGCAGCTTGAGGCGTTCGAACAGGATTTGTCCGAGCTGTTTTGGACTGTCGGGGTTGAATTCCTCGCCGGCTAGCTCCATCACGTTCGATCGAAGCACCTCGAGCTGCGACGCGAACTGGGATCGGAGAGCCGAGAGCCGTTCGGTGTCGACCCGTATTCCGAGATACTCCATATCCGCCAAGACTTCGATCAACGGCAATTCGAGTGTTTCCATGAGGGGCAACAGGGACTCGGCAACCAGCCGTTCGCGCATCGGCTCGAGACAATGGATGGGAATGTCCACATCCTCAGCCGCATAGACACCGACCCGGGCAACCGGGACCTGGTCCATGGTCGTTTGATACTTGCCGCTCCCGATCAGGCTCTCGATCGAAACGGAGTTGACCCCAAGCCACCGTTTGGCGATGTCGCCCAGGTCGTGATTGCGTCCTCCGGCATCGAGCAGGTAATCCGCAACCATGGTGTCGAATGCGATATTCGCGATGCGCATACCGTGGGCTCGCAAGACGATCGCATCGAATTTGATATTTTGTCCAATCCACTGCTTGCTCGGATCTGCCAGGAACGGCACCAGGCATTGCCGGACGTGTTCCAGTTCCAGGCATGAGGAGCCCGGTGGCCCGAGAATGGGGATATAGGCGGCTTGGCCCGGAGCCCAGCCCAGGCTGATTCCGACCAACGCCGTGTCTCGCGGTCGCGTCGAAGTGGTTTCGGTATCGATGGCGATGACGGAGGCTTTGGCCAGCTCGTTGCACACGGCCTTCAGCGCATCGGTCGATGCAACGATTCGATAGGCGTCGGTATTCAGATGGTGCGATGGTTCGTTGGTTGAGGCTCGGGAGCCTGAGCCGTTCGACGCGGTCGCCAAAAACACCTCTGCCAGGCGTCGGAATCCGAGATCGCGAAACAACTTCTCCGTTTCCGCCGGATCGGGTTTCTCGGGACGCATATCGTTCCACTCGAGCGGGAGGGGGACGTCATCCTTGAGCCGCACCAGGTCCCGGCTCAAGAAGGCATCGTTTCGATGCTCCATCAGTTTCTCGCGCCGCTTGTCGCCGGCGACCCGATCGAGGTTTTCGTAGATTGCATCGAGGGAGCCGAATTGCTCGAGCAACTGCTGTGCAGCCTTGGGGCCGATACTCGGAACGCCAGGCACATTGTCGACCGAGTCGCCGACCAACGATTGGAAATCGACCACTTGATCGGGCCGGATAGACCATGTCGCCATCAATTCGTCTTCGCCGAAAAGCTCGTTCTTGCGAAGGTTGAGCATTTTGAGCGTGTGTGTGATCAATTGGCGACAGTCCTTGTCGATGGTCACCAGCAGGACGCGGGCGCCATGCGGCGCGGCTCGATGGGCAATGGTGGCGAGAATCTCGTCCGCTTCGAATCCAGAGACCGAGACGCGCGGGATTCCCAAAACGCGAAGGGCATCGACGATCAATCCGATCTGGCCTCGCAAGGCTTCGGGCATCTCCTCGCGATGGGCTTTGTAGCGGTCGAAGAGTTCATTGCGAAACGTGATGTCGGATTCATCAAACGCGCATACGAGATAGTTTGGTTTCCATTGCTGAAGCAGGTTGGCGATGTCGCGCAGGAATCCATGCACGGCCCCGACCTCGAGTCCTTGCGGACTGGTCATCGGCGGAAGCGCATGGAACACCTGATAGATCAAGGAATGCGAGTCGACGATGACGATTAAATCGTCCGGAGTGGGATGCGATGCGTCGGCGGGGGCGGACGATGTTTCCGTCGGAACGACAACCGGATCCGGATCGGGCGCGCTGGGAACGCTTGCGGGAGCGTCCTCCTCGTGCAAAGGGAACAGCATCGGTTGCCGAGACGAAGAATGGGATTTTTTTGGCATACCCAACATCGTCCCGCGAAAACACGGGCGTGGCAACCGGCCTAGCGCTACTGGCGATGAGGATTGTAGACCATCATTCGCGAGGGATCGATTTGGTAGGTGCCACCGTAGGGCGTTTTGTGGAGCCGTTGATCGGTGAGCCCCACGCGAAACAACTCGATCAGGTTCAAATCGGGATTGCGACCCGTCCGCTGCCGATACTCGGCGACCATCCGATTGAGACGTTCGACATTCGCCTGGTCCGTCGCGGCGAGATAGGAATCCCACTGCTGCATCCCCAAGGCTCCGACTGCTACCACCAGAGACATCCAGGCGGTGCGAAGAAGGGTCTTTCGTGCCGAAAATAATGGAATGTAACGAGCCATAGTGCGAATTCCGAGATGCCGTCTGCCCTTGAGAAGACTAGCTCGCGAATTCCGCCCTTGGCAAGTTGCTTCCGCGCGTTCAGTTCACCCTGCGGTCCGCCTGTAGCGTTCGTAACGGAGGAAACTGGTCAGCGATCCCCTGGGGATACGGCCTCGGATTCGTTCTCGATGGCGTCCTCGTGTTCCTCGTCGTCTTCATGCTCGTCTTCCTCTTCGATTTCGCTGAAGACGAACGCGGCTCGGACGGGCGCAGGCATCGGGGAATTCGCCCCGCGAACGCTTCGCCAAACGATTTCACCGAGGAGCAAGTCGTCGGCAGCATCCTCCTTGCTCAGGTCGAGTTTCTCCGACATGTCGGCGCCCCAGGCCAAGGCGCTGTTGGTTTCCTTGAGGTCGACCTGAGCCGGCCTCGCCGTGTAGGGAGTGGCATCGAGTGTGTTTCCGAAGCTGGAATACATCGGATTGGCGGCCGCATCGAACTGGGTCATCGGCTCGAGACCCAGGATCAGTTCCATGGAGCGGAGCATACTCGAGGTCGTGTACAGGGTGGAGTCGACGGTCCCTTTACGGATGTAGGGGCTGATCGCCAACGCGACGGTTCGGTGCGCATCGACGTGGTCCGATCCGTTTTGGGCGTCGTCTTCGACGACGAAAATCGCGGACTCCTTCCAATAGCGGCTCCGGGAAATCGCTTCGACGATTTGACCGAGGGCCGCGTCGTTGTCGGCGACCATCGCCGTTGGCGTCTTCTTGCCGACTCGCGTGCCGGATGTATGGTCGTTGCCGATCCGAAGGACGACGAACTGGGGCAGATTGTCTTCGCGATCGAACTGGGCCAATCGCTCTGCAAAGCGTTTGGCGCGATCGATGTCCATATAGTCCAAATCGTACGATCGGTACAGCGGATCGAAATGCCCCTCGAGCGTAGCGACTTTGGCGCTCCCTGGGTCGCTCGGCGTCGTGCCGTTGGCGATGAACTCGCCGAAGCTGAAGTAGCTGGCACCGGCCTTCTTGCACTGATCCCAGAAATAGCCGCTCGACGGAGCAGCGATCTCATAGCTCCCTTCCGACGGGTAGCCGATCTTGTTTCGCCCACCGCGATAACTCAGGGGCCAAGCCCGTTCGACGAAGTCGGTTGCGTAGGCAGCCATCGTCCACTCATGGCCATCGGCGCTGACCTCGCTCTCGACATAGAAGTTATCGAGCAGCACGAACTCGCGCGCCAGCGCGTGATGGTTCGGCGTCACCCGTTCGGGAAAGATGCAGAGATCGGGATCGCCGTTGCCGCGATCCATATCCCCAAAGACCTGGTCGTAGGTGCGATTCTCTTTGATGATATAAAAGCAATGTTTGATCGGGCAGGGATCTCCGACGCGCGAAGGGATAACCGAGTCGGCCGCAGCGGGCTTGAGGTTGGGTTCCGAATCGTGTTTGAAAGGGGAACAGGCGTACGCGTCTCGCGTCCAATCGGCCATCGATCCTGGATCGGGGTTCGGAATCATGCTGAGCGATCCGCGGAACAGCCCGCCGATGTATTCGCGCGTGGACCTCGGAGGTTCGCGAAGCGGATTGGGGCCCTTGCGATTGTCGCGAGGAGTGAGCCCCTTGCCGTTGGCGACCAGGATTTGTTCTCCGTCGCGCGTCATGGAAACCGCGGTCGGATACCAGCCGACGGGAATGAACCCCAGCGACTTGGCTCGGCCGCGTTCCCGGATATCAAACAGAGCGATGTTGTTGTTGTCCGCATTGGCTGCAATCAAGACGTCGCCCTTGGGGGATATCGCGATGCCGTTGGGGGTGCTGCCGTTCTTGCGAGTTGCGTACAAGGAGGTGGTGATCACCTCCTTGGTGGCCCCGGTTGCGGTGTCGAGCATGAGCACCGCGTTGTCGTCGGTGCAGCTCACCAGAAGGTACTTGCCATCATCCAGGAATAGCATCTCGGTCGGATGACTGCGGACCGGCCATGTTGCCTGCAGGGTGTTGGTTGCCAAGTCGATGACCGCAATGGACGCTTGGCCCCAGAGGCTGACCATGGCTCGCCGGCCATCGGGCGCGATGGCGACTTCGATTGGAAAGCTCTCGTTGGGCAGTTCGATGCGAACGCTGCTGGAAATATTCTTGGGGGTCACTGGAGTGCGAGATCGGGCGTTGCGATCGGGTTGCGCCTCGTTGGGTGTGCGATTGCGCAGTCGGATCTCCGGTTTGCGATCCGTCAGGTCGATGATCTCCAAGCGATGGGAGAGAAGCCCGCACGCGAACAAACGCGAACCATCCTGCGAGACCGCCAAACCGGATACGACCGATTTCTCGTTCGAGTCGACCAACTGCATGGTGTCGGCGAGAGTCAGATAACCTTCCCGATGCTCATAGACGAAGACCGCTTCGTCCTCGCCGCGACCGACGTACAGTCGATTGCCATCGGATGAGAAGCACAGTCCCTGGTACGCTTGATCCAACGCGACACTCGAGACGAGGACCCCGTCAGCGATGGAGACCATGCGCACCTCGTGCGTGCCCCAGCCCGTATGCAGGATCGCTGCAAAGCGTCCATCGGGCGACAGTTTCATGCGGGTCGGGAAATCGCCGAGTTCAATTTGCTTGCCGACCGGCCGGAGGCTCCAACCGTTGGGCAACAGCGTTTCACCGCTCCGCTGGAATCCAGGAAGCTGGATTGAGGAGCGATCTCCCTGGTCCTGAGCCTGAAGAGAGACAGTCCCCATGGCCAGGGAGGCGAACACCGCCAGCGTTGCCAACCAACGCAGCTGAAAAAACAACGAAGTCATGTGAGTGGTTCTGAACAAGAAAGAGGGTCCGTGCGAATCCAACGACACACGTTATACCAAGCGAACCCAATGTCGAGACCGCGGCCCGGTGCGCGATGCCGCGAGAATCATCGATTCTTCACGCCATCGCCAGTCACTACCACACCCAGGGTTGCGACCACCACTGGGTCCACGTCCAGCCGGGTGGCGGGATCCATGGAAACGCGGTGTACCAGGGCTGGTCATCGAGCGAGACCGGATGATTCGACTCCGGCAGGGCTTGGTGGGCCCCTTGGAGCGATTCCGCCGTGGGCGGGTCGGGAAACGACCATCCCGACGATGGAGGCGGCAGGTTGAATGCCGCATGGTATTGCCGTTGCTGAGCCTCGATCCATGCCAGCGTTTTTGGAGTGTTGTCGCCGGGCCAGTACTTCCAGTTGGCATGTCGGAGGCGATCGCGAGCCAGCGAAAAATCTTCACGGGCGACGGCGGCGATCGCGAGGTTGTTCCACGCCGCCGTGTTCCAGTTGTGCGCATCGGCCGCGTCCTGCCACGTTCGCTCCGCCATCTCCCACTGTCCGAGGCGAGCATAGGCGTTCCCTTTGCGGACCGCAGAGGATCCGGGGGCAAACCATGGCAAGTCGATCATCACGTCCTTCGCGTACGTTGTCGGTACCACCAATTCCCACGAGCGTCTGGCGGACGCGGCCACGACCTTGGCGCTCCCATCGTTTTGATAGGCGAGATCCGGGAACTGCTTGTCAACCTCCTGCCGAGTGAGCGTCACCGTTTGCTCGCCCAATCGCCTACCGCTTTCGACCTCATAAACGCACCATCGAACCGAGAGACTTTCGGTTGCCTCGGGCTTGTTCATGAAGGAGATCGGGGCACGCGGTTTCGAGTTCTCTTCGGGGAGCGACAACTGTTGCGATACCACCTCGCCGGCCAGCAAGTAATTCGCCCCCGCGCGTCGGGCGGCGCTCAGCGATGCCATCTCGCTGGGTTGGCCATCGTAGGCAACGAGTTGGATCCCTCCGATTTGCTCCAGTTGGTTGGGCGAGATCACCGCCAGGTTCGGCATCGTCTGAGGGCGAGACAAATCCATCGCTGCTTGAAGTTGCTGGGCGACTTGGGGTTCGCCTCCGATCGGAGAGACAGCGACGCAAATCGAGCCAGGCTGGACCACCGTCGGCGGCTTCCACACATGGATCGGCGCCGTCATCTGGCAACCGGTGGTCAAGCACAGGCCCAGCAGCAACGTCGTGACAGGAACGGGAGTGGATGCGCGAAAAAATGTCATGCAAGCGATTTCCCAAGCCGTCGATTCTCTGTCAATCGAAACTGGGTGGAGTGGAGAGGACGGGGGGAATGCCACTCCATTTTTCGTTCCAATTGCTCTTGGGATCCATCCGCAGAATTTGTTATCGGTTGGGGGATGAAAACGTCTCGTTCATGGAATCGCCGAGCTTGGATTGCCGCAGCCGTTGCGGCTCCCATCTCCTTTTGCTGCGGTTGCCGCACCACACCCGTGACCGGACGCAAACAATTCCGCTTCATCCCCAAATCGATGGAGATGTCCCTCGGGGAGCAAAGCTACGCCGAAGTCGTCAGCCAAGCCAAGCCGTCCGAGAATCAAGCCTGGAATGAAGCCGTGCAACGAGCCGGGCAACGGATCGCTGAAGTTGCCAACGCTCCCGATTTCCAATGGGAGTTTCGATTGCTAGCGTCCGACACCAAGAATGCGTTTTGTCTCCCAGGAGGCAAGGTTGCGATCTACGAAGGGATCATCCCGCTTTGCCAAAACGAAGCGGGCTTGGCGGTCGTGATGAGTCATGAAATTGCCCATGCCCTCGCTCATCATGGTGCGGAACGGATGAGTCAACAAACGGGAGTCCAAGGAGCGGGCGCGGTCTTGGGTTGGGCGATGAGCGATTATTCTCCTGCCACGCGCGAACTGGCGATGCGAGCCTTCGGCACCGGGGCCCAGTATGGCGTGTTGCTTCCCTACAGCCGCAAGCATGAGAGCGAAGCGGACGAGATCGGGTTGCATTTGATGGCACGAGCTGGCTATGACCCCGCCGAAGCTCCCTTGTTCTGGGGGCGTTTCGGCGGTGCCAAGCAAGCGAACGAGGCTCCGCCCGAGTGGGCGTCGACACATCCCAGCGATGATCGTCGGGCTTCGGATTTGGCGGCAAAGCTACCCGAAGCGATCCAGCTCTACGAGGGCTCGGCGGTTCGGTATGGTCGAGGCGAGTTGCTCGCGTGACCCGTTGAATCCAACTGCTCTTCCATCGGCGAAATCAATCTGCTATTCCTCGGGTGGAAAGTCCAAAAGGATCCAAGGATGGATCCGATTCACAGGGATGACCTGCTCATCGGTATGGAAACGAAACCATCTCTCACAACGCGGCGTTTTTCGTTTCGCACCCTGCGGATGTGGGTGATGTGTGGCGGCATCGCATGTGCGCTGACAGGTTGTCAGCAATGGCCGGGCACGCAGGCGATGAAGCAATACCAACTGGAGAGCGATCGCCTCCTGTCGGAATTCCGTTCTCAGAAGAAGCGAGCCGAGGAACTCGAACAACGAAACCAGCAGTTGGAGCGACGCTTGGGCGAAAGCGAGCGGATGATTGCCAAGCTGCAGGGACGTCCGGGTTCGCGTGCGGCCGACAGTCGGCCGACGAATGATCGCACACTGGCCGATCTGGGCAGCGGATCGTCGGGGGGACCGTCCCGGAGGATTTCCGGTCCCGGGCTTCCCGATGCGACGCCCCCGACCCCCGGCAAATTCACGTCGGGCGGTTACAATGGTGGCGAGGATCTCAAGGGAGATCCCTCTCGATCCAATCAATGGCGGCCAATTACCGGCCGCTGAGCCTGCTTCATGAGACCTGACGGAATCCGCATTCTCGCCACGCGCGGCGCGGAGCGACTGGACACGGTGCGACGCGTGCGATTCGAAGTCTTGCGCCAGCCGCTCGGCTTGCCTTTCGAAGCCACGCTCTTCGACGGCGACGCGCTTCCGACCACGCAGCATCTCCTCGCATGGGACGCAGGCCAGCCGCTGGGTTGTTTGACTCTGTTGATCCCCGACTCGTCGGAGGTGGTTTCCGATTCGTCTCCCGTGAAGGTACAATTGCGGGGAATGGCCGTCGTGCAGCGTGCACAGGGTCGAGGTGTTGGCAGCTGCATGCTCGCGGAGGTGCATCGGCTCGCGTCCAGCCACGGTTGGTCTTTGTGGTGCAACGCGCGCGAGGGTGCGGTGCCGTTTTATGCCAAAAATGGATGGCTTATTCGTGGAGAGCCCTTTGATATCCCGAAGATCGGACCCCATTTCGTCATGTGCTGGGAGCCTCGCGAGTGAAACTGACTTTCCATCCGTTTGAAGTCCACAAAAAAGTACCCCTCGCGATCAGCCGCGGGACGCAATCGTCGTCGCGGGGCTGGGAGGTACGCGTCCTGCACGATGGGATCGAGGGGCTGGGCGAAACCTCGGAGTTTTCCATCCCCGGTCGGGAGCAAACGGCGGAGACGATCCAGGCGGACTCGGAGCGAGCGATCCCCTTGGTGAGGCCGTTCAGTCCTTGGCAACGCTTCGAATGCGAAGCCCTCTTGCGCCAGCACGCCTTGGGCTCCGCCGTGATGAACGGCATCGATATGGCCTTGTACGATTGGATGGGCAAGGCGATGCAGCAACCGGTCTGGAAACTCCTCGGCCTCGGTTCGAGTTCGCATGTTCCCAACTCGGTCACGATAGGCATCTCATCCCCGGAATCGGCCCAGCAACGCCTGGTGCATTGGCTCGAACTCGGAGTGATTCGAGCCGTGAAGATCAAGATGGGGTGCAAGGAAGGCATCCGAGACGACCAGGCTCGATTGGACGCGGTGAAGAAGCTGTTGCCCGACACAACGCGCATCGGTGTCGATGCCAACGGTGGCTGGGGAGTGAAGGACGCCATCGCCATGTGCCGATGGCTTGCGGAACGCGGAGTCGACCACGTTGAACAACCCACTGCACCGGGGGAACTGGATGCGTTGCGGAGCGTCCACTCCAGTTCGCCGATCCCCGTTCTGGCGGATGAGGCGTGTGCGACCAGCCGCGATATCCCCGGCCTTTTGGGTGCATGCAGCGGCATCAACATCAAATTGTCCAAGTGCGGCGGGCTGTCCGAAGCGATCCGGATGATCGCGACCGCGCGGGCCCACGGCTTGAAGGTGATGCTCGGATGCTATTCGCAAACGTCGCTGGCCAATTCCGCCGCGAATCAACTTGGCTCGCTGGTCGATTACGTCGATCTCGACAGCCATCTCAACCTCACGGACGATCCGTACTCAGGCTGTCGCTTTGAAGACGGGTATCTGCGCAATCGGGATCTTCCCGGATTAGGAGTCACCCATGCCTAGGCATCCTCAATACGATGCCAACGACCGACTCGCCGTTCTTCTTCACGAGGGCATCCTTGGCAAGCATGGCAAGACGGGACTCGCCTTGATACGATTCGCGCCGGAGCGCGTTGCTGTCGTGATCGATAGGCAGAATGCCAATGGTTCGCTCGCCGAGCTGACCGGCATTCCTTTGCGCAACCAGATACCGATCGTCGAAAACGCGGCCGAAGCGCTCTCGTATGGGCCCAGCACGTTGGCGATTGGGATCGCTCCCTTGGGAGGTCGGCTGCCCGAGGCATGGTATCCGGACTTGATCGATGCGCTTCAAGGCGGGCTCAATATTCTCAACGGCTTGCACACCAGGCTCGCCGACGACCCGAGGCTTCAGGACTGCATTCAACCGGGCCGGTGGATTTGGGACATTCGCCAGGAGCCCGCAGGCTTGGTCTCCGGAAGCGGTGCGGCGCGCTTGCTGCCGTGCAAGAGGGTTTTGTTCGTCGGAACGGATATGTCGATCGGCAAGATGTCGGCCGCCATCGCATTTCATCGCTGCGCAATCACGCGGGGGATACGGTCCAAGTTCATGGCCACGGGGCAAACGGGGATCATGCTCGAGGGAGACGGGATCCCGCTCGACGCGATCCGTGTCGATTTCGCCTCGGGGGCGGTGCAGCAGGAGGTCGCGGCTTGCGCACTCCATCGCGACGTGGTTTTCATCGAGGGTCAAGGCTCCCTCCTGAATCCGGCATCGACGGCGACGCTGCCCCTGATGCGAGGATCGCAGCCGACCAACATAGTTTTGTGCCATCGAGCCCAAATGCACCATTTGCGCGATTTCCGCTGGGTTCGTATTCCCCCTCTTCGCGACGTGGTCGCGATGCTCGAAAGTGTCGCCTGCGCGGGAGGGGCTTTGGCCCCGGTTCGCGTCGGTTGCATCGTCATGAACACCCATGGCTTGAGCGAAACCGAGGCCCGCTACGAGATCGAACGCATTCGCGCGGAAACCGGCTTGCCTGTGGACGACGTGGTGCGATTTGGAGCCCAGAAATTGCTCGATTCGGTGCTGTAATCCCTCGGAAAGCGCCTCGGCTCGGAGAAATCCATGCCAAGAAGTTGGCGTTCTCGGGCGAATGGCGTAGCATGGCAAGCGTTCACCGAGACGGAACATCCCTTCCCCTGCGATGCCTATGAAAAGCCTCTGTTCGTTGGTCAGTTCCTGGTTGATCGCCTCTTTTTGCATGGGCATCTCGGCCGTGCCGCGCGCCGACGCTCAGCAGGATCCGGCTGCGCCTGGGCGCAAGCAGGGGACGATGATCAAACTGAGTTTTCCCATCTCCGCGGAATCGGAGAGTCGGATACTCGCCTCGCTGGAATCGGTCGGCTCGCGCGCCGCCGGTGGCGACCGCCCCATCGTCGTGATCGAGTTCGCTGCGGTCGCTGGGGCATTGAGCAACGAAGGGGGCATGCAGCGAATCGGTCGAGGCACCTCCTTCGAGCGGGCCTTGAGCATCGCGCGATGGCTCAGCGGCCCCAAAGGCAATCGCGTTCGCAGCGTGGCCTACCTTCCAGAATCGATTGGCGGTCATGCTGTTCTGGTCGCATTGGCATGCGAAGAGATCGCGATCCATCCGGCTGCCGAGATGGGCTTGGCGGGGATCGACGATTCGATGCAGGAAGCAACCATCGTGCAGGCGTACACCGAAATCGCCACCCGACGAGGACTCTTTCCCACGGCTGCCGTCCGCTCCATGCTCGATCCATCGGAAGGCCTCGTCAAGCTGGAATTGGAGGACCGGAGAATCGAGTACACGACCGCCCAGGACCTCAAACGACAACCCCTGTCGGAAAAAGTGATTGCCGAGGAACCGCTCGTGCCTCTCAACCAAATGGGGACTTTCTTGGGTCAGGAGCTTCGAACGTGGCGCTGGGTCACGCATTTGGTACCGGATCGGGAGCAAGTCAGCCCGATCCTGAAACTGGATTCGGAAGTTCGCGAGCGACCCTCGTTCGCCGAGCCCCGCAAGGCGATGCGCGCTTCGATCCGGGGGATCATCAACCCGCGGCAAATCGATCGAACCATCCGCGCCCTGGAGGAAGCGGTCAACGACCAGCAAGCCAACCTGATCGTTATCGACATCAATTCCCCAGGAGGCAATGTGTCGGAGAGTTTGAGATTGGCTTCGTATCTTGCGAATGTCCCATCCGACAAAGCCGAGGTCGTGGTTTACGTGAGCGGTTTTGCGCGGGGCGATGCCGCGCTGATTCCCTTGGCAGCCGATACGGTGTACATGGCGCCCGATGCGACAATCGGCGGTGCGGGAGAGGCGACCATCGGACCCGCCGAAATCGAAAAACAAAAGGGGAGGTTGCTCGAGTTCGCCCGGGTCGCTGCGCGGGATCCAGGCGACGTGGTCGGGTGCCTGTGCCCCGAGGTCCCGATCTACGAATTTCAGGCCGCGAACGGCAGGCGAGTTCGCGCACCCGAAAATTGGCTCGTCGATGATGCCAAGATGCCTCTGTGGGCCAAGGGGAATGAACAGAATTACCAGAACGGAATCGATG
>JBKDPB010000069.1:0-33328 GCA_046342615.1 Planctomycetota bacterium
GCGTATCCGCAATCGATCAAGGCTTTCAGGACCGCATTGCTATCTCCGGAAGCGCCGGAGCTGGTTGCGTCGGCGGCATCGACCAAGGCGATCGTTCCGCCCTTTCGCGTTTTCATCACGGTCTCCTGCATCTCGCTCAGCGATATCAATGGGACCTGCATGCGATCGTGATAGCTCCAAAACTGGCCTGCGATTTGGAGGGCGGTTTTCCGAGCCAGCTCCTCATCGTCATCGGTCACGACAAAGCTGTAGGTTCCCAGTTCAGGCACATCCGTGAAGGGATTGCCGATAAACATCCCGGCTGACAACCCGAGAGGCGCTCGTTCGATCTCCTTTGCTTTTTCGATACAAAGGCCGAAAAGTCCCGTTTCGGTGATCAATTCGTCACCGCGAACCAAGGCCGGGATCGAAACGCGGGCAGTCACCGGTCGGACGCGGCCGTTCATGATCTCGAGGAGTAATCGCGCGGCGCGTATTCCCGTTTCGTAGAAATCGACGTGTGGATACGTATGGTATGCGACGATGGCATCCGCATGCCGAAACATTTTCTTCGTTGCGATGCCATGCAGATCGAGGGAGACGACGACGGGAATACCCTCACCGAGGATCGCACGCGTTTGTTCGAGCAGGTATCCCTCGGGGTCGAACTCGTTCTCCGCGCACATCGCTCCGTGCATGCAGAAATAAACGCCGTCGATGGTTCCCGAGTCTCGAGCGCTGCGGACACCCTCGAGAAAATCGCGAGCGATCGTCTCCCAATCGGCTTGGGCGAGGGTTCCTCCCGAGGTGATGAAGAACGCGCTATAGGTTGGGACCAATTCGATCGATGGATCCGATTCCAAAATCGACAGGGCTCCGCCGACTTCATTGCGGACCGTGCGGTGGTAGTCGAGGAAGGCCAGGCCTCTTCGGATTCCAAAGTCAGCCAAACGACTCAGGTTCGGGTTGAAGGTGGAGACTTCTTGTTTGCATTCAGCCAGCAGGATTCGTTGCACCATAATGCTCCCAATCTTTGCCGAAGCAAGTGAACAAGGTGAATAACAACAAGACCGCAGCGACTGCATACGCAACCGCAGCTACGCTGAGCATCCCCGGGAAACCGATCGACTCTTTCCAAGTTCCCACGGCCAGCGGCGCGAAGCCTGAGAGGAGGGCCCCGAACAGATTCAGTATGCCGACGACGGATCCTCTCGAGGAGGCGGGAACGACATCAAAGGCTGCGGGAAAAACATTACCCATCATCCAGCCGCTAAAGAATCCATAGCCCACCAACAAGACTTTGAGCATTTCCAGGTTATCCGCACGTCCAATCCCCCACAACAGCGGCGCGCACAAAACCAGGCTGACCAGCAGCACCATCATTCGGCCGGATCGATAGCGCGCACGCCATCGATCCGCAACATAACCGCCGAAGAACAACCCGACGAGGGTCGATGCTTGGAGGTAGAGGGTCGATGCCAACCCTGCTTGCGAGAGAGTAAGCTCGAATTTTTCCTGCATGTAGCTGGCGAGCCAACTGAGGATCATCCATAGTCCGAAGACGAACAGCGGAAAGATCATGCACAGCATGCAAAATGTAGGAACTCGGAATAGTCCACCGATCGCCCGCAGTCCCGAGACCGAATCCTTGCGATGGGATTGCATCGGAGGAACGTTTTCTTGGGCCGTCGGCCGCGAGCTTTTCGCGAGATACCATGCATAGGGGATCGCATAGATCAAGCCGACGATACCGAGTACGACAAACGCCATGCGCCATTGGCCCCTGTCCGCCATCCAACCGCCGAACGATGAACCACCGACGACTCCGGCGACCTGCGCCGTCGTCAATCCTGCCACGGCTCGCGATCGCCATTTCGCTGGAGTACCTGCGGTGGTCCAGGCAATTGCAGCGGGCATAAAGAGGGCTTCGGAAATCCCCATCGCCGCTCGCATCGTGAGCAGCATCCCAGCAGACGCCGACAATCCCGTAGCGATCGTGACCAGACTCCACACGATGAGGCTGGCGAGGATCAGCCGTCGCTTCGAAACCCGATCTGCCAAGATCCCGGCGATCGGACATCCGATTCCGTAGACCCAAAGAAAAAAAGTGCCCGTGAGACCGAGTTGTCCATCGGTCATCGACAACTCCTTCTTCAGGACGGAGAACATGGCGAAGACCGCTTGGCGATCGCAGTAGTTCAGAAAGTAGGCCACCCACATCCAAGCGACCAAGATCGCGACGGCGAGGGCCGTCGGTTCGCGAGTCCTCGGTGGAAAATTCATCGGATCATCGGACGTTGTCGACATGTGGTTTCCTATGCGAGCGACCCATTGTAACGACTCGATTCCCGGATCAGCGTCTAAGCGAGCAGGCGCTGAAAGGAGTCTGCGGTGCGTTGCGCGGCCGCCTCGGAGGAGGGGAGCGGAAACACTTCTGCGCTGAGGTAACCTGTGTAGCCGATCCGATCGAGGGTTCTGACCAGCGGCTCTGCGTTCAGATGCCCGAAACCGATCGCGCGGCGATTGGTATCCGCAAAATGGACGTGGCCGATCGCCGATCCCGCCCGTTCCAAGGCCTCTGCCAGGTTGGACTCTTCGATGTTCATGTGGAACCAATCCGCGAGCAGCTTGGTACTCGTCAAGTCGCGGATCAGTTCTAGCCCTTGCGCGAGCGTATTGCACTGATCGGTCTCATAACGATTAAGAGGTTCATAGAGAAGTTTCCCTCGGCCCGCCGACGCATGTTCATCGAGTACTTCGAGAGATTCCCGCAACCATCCGCGGCTTCGATCGGGTGGGCCATCGGCAGAGGATTTGCCCTGCATCGAACCGATGATCGCGGGAGCCTCCCATTCCGATCCCACGTCGATCATGCGGCGCACAAAATCGATGGCCCGAGACCGAATGGCCGAATCGGGATCGGCCAGGGTCCATCGCTCAACGAGCCATCCGGCCCCGGTTCCCAACGCGGCAATGCCCAGGCCCAGGTCGGAGCACATCGCCCGAAGCTCCGCAACGGGAACCGAGTCGGGAGATCGTGGAAAGATCTCCACCGCGTGAAATCCGAATCGAGCCGCCGCTTGCACGCTCCCCCGCAGGTCGCCATGGAATACGAAGGGCCCTTGACGCGCTTCGGGAACTAACGAAACAGTGATCGAGGACCGCATAGCCTCTGACTTTCCTAGGAAATTTCCTCGAGTTTAAGTCTTAACGCGTTCTTAACAAACATCGGCTAGTCGCCTACACACCTTTGCGACATACTCGCTCGCAGACGTGCCAAAATGTACCTTCCTCGGGGGCTTCGCGACAGCGTTGCGACCCCCTCCACGACGACGCGAACCCCTTTTTCCTTCCACTTTCCTCTCGAGGAGTTTCCCTGTGATTTGCAACGAACGGATGGTGGGTTGGGCGATGATGGGCTCGCTCGGCGCTGCATTTTGTTTTCTCGTTCCGGCGTTGGCGGTCGCCCAGGTGGCGGTCGACCCGAAGTTGCCTAGCTACAAGCCGGTCGCAGGGGTTTCTGGCCAACTCAAGAGCGTTGGCTCCGATACGATGAATCCGCTGATGCTTTTGTGGACGGAGAAGTTCAAGGAGTATTACAAAGGGGTTCGTTCGGAAGTGGAGGGGCAGGGTTCCTCCAAGGCCATGCCGGCGTTGATCGAAGGATCTGCCAGTTTCGGTCCAATGAGCCGCGACGCCAAGTCGAATGAGATCGGCGATTTTGAGAAAAAGTACGGGTACAAGCCGACGTTGCTTCCTACAGCGATCGATCTGTTGGCGGTGGTTGTGCATCGCGACAATCCTTTGGATGAGATATCCATGGCTCAACTGGATGCAATTTTCTCAAGCACTCGGAAGTCGGGTGGCGAAGCGATTGACAACTGGGGCCAGTTGGGAGTGACGGGCGATTTCGAATCCGCGCCGATCACCATCTTTGGCCGCAATGCGGCATCGGGAACCTATGGTTTCTTCAAAGAGAAGGTTCTCGGGAACGGTGACTATCGCAACACCGTCAACGAACAACCTGGCAGCACCGCAGTGATTCAGTCGGTCGGCGAGAACCGTTTTGCCATCGGTTTCAGCGGAGTCGGTTTCAAGACCTCGTCGGTGAAGATTCTAGCATTGGCATCGAAGAAGGGCGAGCCAGCATTCGAAGCATCCAGCGACAACGCTTACAACGGCAAGTATCCGCTCGCAAGATACTTGTACATCGCGGTCAATCATAAACCTGGAACGACCATGGACCCCCTTCGTCGCGAGTTCATCCGCTTCGTATTCAGCAAAGAAGGGCAGGAGCTCGTAGCCAAGGAAGGTTCGCTCCCGATCGATTCCAAGACAGCGGCCAAGGTGTTGAAGATGGTGGGGATTAATCCTTAGAGACCGCTTGGACGTTGTTCCAAAGAAGGCATCCGCGGAATTGCTTACGTGACCACACCGGACTCCAACACAAATGCTCCCTCGGCGCGGGTGCATCGCCGCAATCGCAATTCGTCGGCGATGGTTCGGGTCTCCGACAGGATCGCCAAGCACGTCATCACCATTGGCGGGATAGGTACGATTCTGGTGGTGTTGATGGTGGTCGTCGTCCTTTTGGCGAACGTCATACCCCTCTTTCGCGGAGCGGATGTAAAGCCACTTGCACGACTGGACGTTCCTGCCTCGTCGGTGACGGGGGGAAGCGTCATGGCCTTTGGCTTGGATGAGTACAACGATCTCGTCTGGTTGTTGCATCGAGATCATCGTATCACCGTCCATGCCACGTTTAATTCGGAGCTTCTCGCGGACCTTTCGCTCAGGGCTGCCACCGAAGGTTCGACAGATCCGGAGATCACCGCGGTGGCGGTCGACGGAGGAAACTCGCATCTATTGCTCGGGTACTCGAATGGTTCGATCCGGCCAGCAGCCCTGCCGATCGAGGTCGACTTCCAAAAGCTATCCGATATGCCGACCGATATCGCCAAAGCCCTCAAACTGGGTCCCGTGGTCGAGAACGGATCGATTTACCGGTTGACCGCGGGCAACCTGGTTCGGCAGACTCGGATATCGCGCGTCGAGGTCCAGGATCCGATCTCCCTATTTGAAGCATCGATCGACTCCCTCCATTGCTTGGTCCGCAAGGACGATTCGGGTTTTGAGGAATCCACCCAATGGGTTTGGGGGGCAAGCTCGGGAAGGCTTGTGGCCATGGGAACCCTTGCTCAGAAGCCCGGGATGCTGGGCGGGAGTGAGCAGACGGAAACCCAAATTTGGCGCAGCGAGCCCGACGAGTCGGTAGCCAAGGACGCCGCGAAGGTTTCGGGCGTAATGGTCGGCAGCCGGGCTGAGGCTTTACAATCGATCGACAAGAAAGGTGAAGTTACATGGTGGATGCCGGTCGACAATGATCGACTGAGCGTCAAGCAGACCTACGTCACCATCACGGGTAGCGAAAGCCAGGCGACCTGTTTCGCCCCATCGCTGGGCGGATCTTGGTTGATTGGAGGAGCGTCGGGGCATGTGGAGTCGGTTGCCTTTGCAGCGACCGATACCGGTCGCGAGTTGTTGTCGATCCATCGCGTACCTGTCGATCGTTCGCCGATCGTCGCTGTTGCCAGTGCGCCTGCGAGCCGCATGTTCGCCGCGATCAACCAAAGTGGGGCGATCGCGCTGCGGTATGCGACCTCGGAAGGGGAGTTGGCTCGATGGGAGATGCCAGCATCCGAACCGGCAAAGCCTTTGAGCCCTTTCCTGCCTCAGTTCAATGCCAACGGAAATGCGTTGGCGGTTCTCGACCAGGATCGTTTGCTCGTATGGAATATCGATGCTCCGTTCCCCGAAGCATCATGGAGCACATTTTTCTCGAAAATCTGGTACGAAGGCTATCCTGAACCAAGGCATATCTGGCAGAGCAGTACCGGAAGCTCCGAGGGAGAAACCAAGTTCGGTATGTGGCCGTTGATCTTTGGCACGTTGAAGGCCACGTTCTACTCGATGCTGATCGCTGCTCCAATTGCGCTTTTAGCCGCGATCTTCGGTAGCGAGTTCATGAGCCGCTCGTGGCGTTTGCGGTTCAAGCCGCTCATCGAATTGATGGCGAGCATTCCCAGTGTTGTGCTCGGTTTCATCGGAGCGATGGTCTTGGCTCCGTTCCTGCGAGAGCATTTGGCTTGGGTGTTGCTTTCCGCTTTGCTCACCTTGGTGCTGTTTCTGCTCGCAGCCCATCTTTGGATGTTGATTCCCCCTGCGAGATCGATTCCTCTGCGGCGATATCGTTTGCCATTGATGTTCTGCGTTCCGCCGATCGCGATGCTGGTCGCCTGGCAAGTATCGCCGTCGATTGAGCGATGGTTGTTCCAGGCGAAGATGACCGAATGGTTGGGGAATCCTGCTCTGGGCGTTTGGCCAGGCTGGTTTCTGCTGTCGTTGTTGCCGATGGCCTTGTTGGTTGTTTGGGCACTCTTCGGCCCGTTGAGGTCCGCGGCGGAGGGGGCATGGGAAAGGCTCCCGGTTCAGAGGCAATCCTTGCGCAGTTTGTTAACCTTTGTGTTGGGTTGTGTTGCGACCGTTTTGTTGTCCATGCTGGCGGCTACGATCCTGTCGTCTCTGGGATGGGATGCTCGCGGCAGCGTGTTGGGCCCGTATCAGGAGCGCAACGCGCTCTTGGTGGGAGGCATTCTCGGATTCGCCATCATTCCATTGGTTTACACATTAGCCGATGACGCTCTGCAGTCGGTTCCTCAGCATTTGCGCAGCGCATCGCTCGGGTGCGGGGCGACTGTATGGCAGACCACGACGCGCGTGGTCGTGCCGACAGCGATGAGCGGATTGTTCAGCGCCCTGATGATCGGATTCGGTCGAGCCATTGGCGAGACGATGGTTGTGCTCATGGCGGCAGGCAATACCCCCTTGATGGAGATCAATCCATTCAATGGATATCGGACCTTGTCCGCGACTTTAGCAACCGAGTTGCCCGAGGCTGCGCGAGGATCCACGCATTACCATACGTTGTTTCTCGCGGCGCTGCTGCTGTTTTGTTTCACTCTTGTGATCAATACATGTGCCGAGTGGGTTCGAATTCGATTTCGAAAGCGAGCCTATCAGCTATGAGCCACTCGATCCAACGAAAGCGCAACAGCAACCATGTCTCGGCCCAGGGGGAACCGTTGATCTGGCTGACGGGTGGTATGTTCGCCATCGCCTGTTTCATGATCGTCGGGCTGCTGGGATTTGTGCTGTACCAGGGTTTGGCGACGCTGTGGCCGAGAAGCTACCTGTTCCTTGGGACAATCGACGGCGATCTGGCCGCGGGCGAGTTTTGGGAACGACGATCGTATGTCTTGAGCCGTCAAAACCTCGACGATCTCGCTCCTGAAAGCCGCTCGGTCGCGGAATCGTTGCTCGGGGATCGATCGGAAGCGAACAGTCAACAATGGTATTTGCGAACAGGCAACTTTGAGGTGACCAACCGTCACTTTCAGTTTGTGCCCGAAGTCGCGATCGCCTCCGAGACTCCCTGCATGCCGTCGGATATCTGGCTGTTGGAACGTCGACAGTGGGGCAATCTCTACGGATTCCCCAAGCGATTCTCATGGAGTGTCGGCGAAGGAGTCTCGGCCATTGATGCCGTGCGGTTGGTCATGGGCGATGCCGCCACGACGAATCGCCAAATCGAAACCGCTAAGAAGCAACTCGAGCACCTGGACCGACGGCTCGCGAACGCCAGACTGGCGGTGCGTCAAGCGGAACTCGCGGAAGGTTGCGATCTGCAACGCATGACCGACGACGTGTTGGCGTCGACGGTGAATCTCTCCTCCGCGGATGAGAAGCTCGGCGGCCTCATTCAGCCCTTGATCGAATCCGCTGGCCCTAAGGCGCGACGGGCTTTGGAATATCTCGCTCGCGAGGCCATCACCGTCCAGGCGGAGCAAGTCCACATCAACGAGGAGCTCTCGCGTCTTGAGCAGGAAATGCAATCGCGATCCTTGACGATGCAGCTTCCGGTCCTTGACCCATTGGGTGCAATGACCGCAACAGCGGAGATCTTCCGCTCCGACGGCAAGGCTTGTCCAGATCAACTGCACTCGCTATTGGGGCTTGAGGGACAACCGATCCAATACGGGATGGATGTGGTTGAGGTTGCCGAGAATCAATTCATGGTGTCGCTGCGTCGCGGGACGACGCCGCCTGTTTACGTGTGGATCGATCTCGATCCCTTGAAATCGTCCGCAGAGGTGCGAGCATTTCGAGAGCATCAGGTGCTGGTGTCCGATATCGTGCGATTGATCGAACCGAATCGGTTGACGCTGGTTGGCAAGATCGGGGTGTACGCAACGCGATGGTGGGAGTTTTTGTTTGGCCAACCTCGCGAAGCTGGGGTGGAAGGGGGCGTGTTTCCTGCGATCTGGGGAACCATCGTGATGACTTTGATCATGTCGATGGTGGTCATGCCCTTCGGCGTGTTGGCTGCGTTGTACATGCGCGAGTATGCAAAAGGGGGGTGGTTGCTGAGCGCCATTCGAATCAGCATCAACAATCTTGCTGGCGTACCGAGTATCGTCTACGGAGTGTTCGGACTTAGCTTCTTTTGCTACACGGTGGGTGGTTACATCGACGGGGGGCCTCAGAAAGCCGGCTTTACTCCGTGGCCGGAAGCGACTTGGTTCGCCGCCATGGCGACCCTGGCGTTGATCGGGCTGGTCGCCTTTGTTCTCTCGTTCTTGACCGGGCGAAATACCGATCAGGGATCGACCAGGCGGGGGCTGTTTTCCACTGCGGCGGGTCTGCTGTGGCTGGCCACCCTGGCCGGCATCATCCTTCTGTTGATCAAGACACCGATGTTTCACGGGTTTTACGAAGCCCGGTTGCCCAACCCAACGTTTGGCAAAGGTTGTCTGCTGTGGGCCGCATGCACGTTGGCGCTCCTGACTCTACCCGTGGTGATCGTCGCCACCGAAGAAGCCTTGGCAGCGGTTCCCAATTCGTTGCGGGAGGGATCCTACGCCTGCGGCGCGGGAAAATGGCAGACCATCGAGCGGATCGTGCTTCCCTACGCCCGGCCGGGGATCATCACCGGATTCATCCTGGCGATGGCTCGAGGGGCTGGAGAGGTGGCTCCGATGATGCTCGTCGGAGCCATCCCCATGACATCGGACTTGCCTTTGGATTTGGAATTCCCGTTTCTCCATGGTTCCAGATCGTTCATGCATCTCGGATTTCAGATTTACGCATTGGGCTTTCAGAGCCAAAATAGCGAAGCGGCGAAACCTATGGTCTTTACGGCCACTCTGCTCCTCCTGACCATCGTGACACTCCTGAATTTGACGGCGATCTGGCTCCGGGCCCGATTGCGCAAGCGTTTCCAGTCCAGCCAATTTTGACTCTCGATGAACCGACTCAAAGAGATCGCCGACGGGCAAGATATCCAAGCCGTCGTTCATGATGAAGTCATGAGCTGCGAAACGGTTCTGTCGATACGGAACTTCAGTCTGTATTACGGTCGGAAACAAGCCCTCTACAACATCAACATGCCGATCGCCAAAGGGTTGGTGACCGCCCTGGTGGGCCCGAGCGGATGCGGCAAATCCACACTGTTGCGATCGGTCAATCGCATGAACGATTTGATCGACTCGGTATCCATCGAAGGGGATATGCTGCTGGGCGAGGAATCCATCTTTGCTCCCGGGATCGATGTCATCCAATTGCGAAAGCGCATGGGGATGGTTTTTCAAAAACCGAATCCATTTCCGATGAGCATCTACGAGAATGTTGTGTACCCGCTGCGAATTGATGGTGAACGAAACAAGAGCACGCTGATGCAAGTCTGCGAACAGTCGCTCCGCGGAGCGGCTCTTTGGGATGAGGTCAAGGATCGGCTGGTAGAGTCCGGCTTGGGGTGGTCGGGAGGCCAGCAGCAGCGACTCTGTATCGCTAGGGCGATAGCCAGCGACCCGGAAGTTCTTCTCCTCGACGAGCCATGCTCCGCTCTCGATCCGATCGCGACGAGCAAGATCGAGGACTTGATCGAAAAGCTCAAGGGGGACTATTCCATCTTGATCGTCACGCATAACATGCAACAGGCGTCCCGGATCAGCGACCACACCGCGTTTATGTACCTCGGACGCCTGGTGGAGATGGGACCGACTTCGACGATCTTTACCAGGCCGAAGTTGCAAGAAACGGAAGACTATATCACGGGTCGATTCGGTTAATCGATCCGCAATTCCATTCAAATAGGATCATACGTTGATGGCGGAATCCTCTGGGGAGAATCCTTGGATGCGAAATATCTGCGGCGTGCAAACCCACGTCGATTTCGCGGATACCGCAGCCAACCTCGGACGCATGATGCAGTGGTTGGAGCATCCCGACACCGCCGGCATGGATCTCGTTGTCTTCCCCGAGTGCATGTTGAGCGGATACTGCTTTTCGAGCCTCGAGGAAGCGATGCCGCATGCGGAAATGATCCCCGGTCCTGCCACGCAAGCGGTCCAGCAGATATGCGCCGCGCGGTCGATGCATGTCGCATTCGGCATGTTGGAACAGGACTCCCAAGGCCGCATCTTCAATAGTTGCCCCCTCGTAGGGCCCGCAGGGTTGGTTGCGAACTACCGCAAAGTCCATCTGCCCTTTCTGGGGATTGATCGCTTCGCGACCGCAGGAGATAGCGGCTTCCAATCGCATGACGCGGATGGCATGAAGCTCGGAATTCACATTTGTTACGACGGTTCCTTCCCAGAATCGTCCCGATGCTTGGCGCTCGATGGTGCCGACCTGCTGATCCTGCCGACGAATTGGCCGCCAGGTGCCGAAACCTTCGCGAGGTATTTACCCAACGCACGGGCTTTGGAGAACAATGTCTACTTCATGAGCGTCAACCGCGTTGGCACCGAGCGAGGATTCCGCTTCATCGGCAACAGCAGAATCTGCGATCCCAATGGACTGCCTATGGCGGAAGCCTCCCACGAGGAGGAGGCAATCATCAAAGCCAGAATCGATCTCGGACGAGCCCGCAACAAGAGGCTGGTACGGGTCCCCAAGGAACATATCATTGATCGATGGGCCGACCGTCGTCCGGAGTTCTATGGACGGATTGTGCAACCCCATCAACTGCGACGGGATCTGAATTCGTAAAGTGAGGCAATCCGTTTCGGATCGCCCATACAGCCGCTGCCGTTCGGTCCTTGGTTTTCAGTTTGCGAAGCACATTTTGAACATGCTCTTTGACGGTTTCCATACTGATAGCGATCGACGAGGAAATTTCGCGATTGCTGAGTCCTAGCGCTAAGTGAGCCAAGATTTGTCTCTCTCGTTTTGTCAAGACTGCAGCCTCGGTTCCGTTGTAGGATGGGCTGCTTCCTAAAAACTGCTCCGCGTTCAACATGACGGAGTCCGGCAGTCGATTCGAATGGATTGCCGAATGGCATGCTTGAATCAGGCGTTGGATGGGTTGTCGTTTGGCGATATAGTCCCAAGCACGACAGGCAGACGCTCTCGCGATATGCGTTGGATTCTCGTCGTACGTGTGCACAATCAACTTCGTCTTGGACTCGGCTAGAGATCGTTCGTGCCAATAGTCCAATAGGTCCTTCTTGCCGACCCGCACCTCAGAGATCACAATATCGATCGGCTGTGATTCCAAGATCGGCTCGATTTGATGAATCGATTGAACACCACCCTTCCATTCCAAGCGAGCATCTTCACACGCTTGCTGAACTCCGAGCAAGCATAAAGCGCTCCCGTCGACACATACTACTCGCGGAACCATGATTGCAACCTAAAATACACCACCACTTGGATGAAATGAGGTGTGGGACGTGTTGAGAGAACGCTGCGAGGAAGTCGACCGCTCGCTACTTCTTTCCAATTTGTTAAGTGTATCAGAGTTCTATGAGGAAAAGCGAGGAGACCTGGATTATTTAAACAGGACCGGCGTAGACGGAACCGGCGTAGACGGGGCCGGCGTCGCCACTCAGCGCACGGTGACGACCAATCGTTTTTCTTTCAATTGCAATTGCAATCCAGATGCTTCGCCGATCCGTTGCAAGATCTCGTCAAAAGTGGCTTGTTCAAAAGACAAGTCCAATTCCTGGCGAAGGATGCTCGGCGGCAGATCCGGCCAATCCAATTCGAGTTCTTGCTGTTTCGCGAGGCTCTTCAAAATCATCTGCAATTCGCCTCGATAACGCCCCGTGTATCGGGTCTTGGCGCGGTCTGGGGTTGCCAACCTCTTGGGGGGAGGCGCAAGCCCTCGCACCAACTCGCGATGGGCTGAAATGGGGCCGAGGATCTTCCAAGCGGGTTTTGCTCCACCGTCCAATCGCCTGACCTCCACATCTTTCCATCGCTCTCGCCACTGAAGCCAGCGTTCTTTTCCAAGCTTGGCGATCTCGTCTTGATATTCCCAGGAAACCGACTCGGAGATCGCTTCAGGTCGAATTGGCTCAATCGAAACAACGTCCTGTTGGAGGACGGGCTTCAGATCGAAACCGCTCAGTAATCCGATCGCAGTGACCAGCGGCGTCGTTTTTTCCCAGCGATCTGCCCGCCATACGTCGTAGTCGATCTGCTCAGGTCGGAAATCAGCGAGCGGAAAACGGGTGGCGAACTCGCGAAGGACGTCGGATGCGACAGCGCCATCCTCCCATGACAGGACGAGGTCTTCTTGACGAACCCAATTCCTGGGAATTCTGTCCAGGGCTAAGGACCAATACGCACTTTCGAGATGGCGAGCTAATCCGGTAGGAACCAGCATCGCGGTCCCATCGACCCATGCGACCTCGGCGTCGATTTGCTCTGCCGCACCCACCAACGAGTCAAGGATGGTGGACCAATTTTCGCCGATCGATATGTCTCGATCGCTCGCGATACGACGGTCCAACCAGACTGGAACGGAGTACGCGAGCCTCCATTGTTGAACCAAATCCAAAAGCGGAATATTTCCTTGGGTGGCCTGCCAGTCGCGTTGCAGAGCGCTCGCCAGCGCGATGGACTGAGGCGTTCGATAGGGATGTGTATCCTGTGCGATGCCCTGAGATACCATGACCAGCGACACGATCAGCATCATGCTGAATCGCGAGAAGCTCGGAATTGGTGCACTGTACATTGTCAATCGCCTAAGCGGAAGAATTTCATGATTTCAACGAAGCGATTGCGAATACGATGGGCTCTAACTAGAGTAAGTGATATGTCCTCGACTTTGTATTGTAGCATCCCCTCTTCCCGTTGAGAAAACCATGAGCCGATTGCCGAAGCTGGTGGATTTCTTTAATGCGTGTCTGAGCGAGCGAGGCGCTTCCCTGGCTTTGGCTGCGATTCAGGTAGCGACTTGGTACACCCCCGCGACGCTTTCCCGACTGATCGGTTCGTCCAAACCTCAAGTGCGAATGTCAGCGGCCTGGGGATTGGGATTGATCGGCCAGGAATCGCACCTGGAGTCGCTGGGGCACCTCCTGCGGGACGAAATGCGAGGAGTTCGATCTGCCGCCGATGAAGCGCGTCGCGGTATCTTGTTTCGAACTCAAAGTCCCTGGCAACGGCGGACCGTCGAGGAAATCGAGGATCTGCTGGCCTCATCGGATCTTGACAAGGCGAGTTGCCTCGCCGACCAACTGGTCGAGGAAACGGAACTGAGATCGGATGCATACTTTGTTCGAGCCTGGGTCAGGTTTTGCAATATCCAGTGGGAATCCGCGATCGAGGATTGCAAGAAAACGCTGATGATCGATCCGTTCTGCTATCGAGCGTGCGCAGCACTTGGGCAATGCTACTGGCATCAAAACCGAAACGCAGCCGCCCGAGAATGCTTCTACGAATCGGTTCGGCTGTACCCCGACTTCGAGCCCGCACACGTCGCTCTGCGCATCATGCACGGCTCGAGTTCCTTGGCCTAGTTTAGCGAAACGGAATCCCTGACGAAGGTTGATTGGCGATTGATGGGGATCCCGGACCAGGGCGCTCGAAAAGGGTGAACTCTCCCCAGACAGGCATGTGATCCGATAGAGTCAACGCCTCCTCCATCGAAATCCCGAACCATGCCGCGAAATCCAGCACGCCTCCGCGGCCTGTGTACTCCGATGTCAGACCGCCATCGAAAATAATGTTGTCGTACAGCTTGGTCTTGCGAGTGTTGGTCGGTTCCTTCTGAATGATCCAGAAGATCCCAGGTACCTGTGCCAAAGGGCCAAAACGAGAAGGTTCACAGTTGAGATCCCCCATCATGAGCACGTCATCTTCGCCTGCGGTCGCCCATTCGTATTCACGGACTCCCCGAAGCACCGTATGCATGACGGGCATCTCCAGCTTGACCTCGTCGGGGTCGGTATGCATGTTCATCAATGAAAAGGTAAACGGGGGATAGCCGCTCGGGACTCGCGTCACAAAGCGGGCAACCAAGGGCTCGCGATGCAGTAAGTCGGCATTATCCTCAACGGTGTACGAAGCCTGGGGGCTGGAGAGCAACCGGTTCGTGTCGTAGATGTAACAATACTGCTCTTTGGAATTGGACCGTCCCAACCGCGGACCGAGGATGTAGTCGTACCTTCCCCCCTGCGCGTTCACATACTGGAGCAACCGCGGAATCACTGTTTGATCGATGGCCCGGACTTCTTGAATCCCAACCACATCGAACAAGCGAATGATCGCTGCAATTCTTTCCGCCATCGCCCGATCCCCGACCTTCTTCTCGCCGAAGGCCTGGATATTGAAACTGGCGATGAGAATGGTTTGCTGTGTCCTTTGGGGGATCCCGGGATTTGTCGGAGGGCTGATGCTCGCGGATACCAGTTGCACAGGAACGCTCGAGGGAGGGGCCGAGGCCGTTTGAGAGGTTGCGGATGGACCCGCAGGTTGAGTCGATTGCTGCGGCACATTTTGCTGAATCGCGTTCTTGATGGCGTTGGGGTCCACGTCGCAGCCAATCTGAGGCCCCAAGCAAAGCACCAAGGCAACCAGACCCAAGGCAGCTTGCAACAAGCGTTTCATCCGGTCCGGGGCCGAAGGGACTTGCCCTCGCAGCGCTTCGCGAACCGATGGCGTCAACGGGCCGATTTCATTCAAACACCAGGCCGCTCGCTCTCGAGCATGGAGCTCCACGCTGGCATCGCAGGCGATCGCGGCGACTCGATCCTGAAGGCTCTGGGAGCCAGCCCCACCGCGCCCAACAAGGGTGCATATCCAATAAATCCGCTGGGATCCAAGCTCCGCTGGGCTGGCATGCAGACGCCGGCCCAATTCCTGGATCGCGACAGCGCCCACGGGGCCGCAGTTCTCGAGCGCCTCGGTCGCCTGCTCCAGCTCCGTCTCATCCTGGCTAGCGACTTTGTCGAGCAGAAATGCCCAATGCTCCGCCGCATACGCAGGGTCCGTGACGCATCGGTCCAGCGTCGTCCCGTCTTGATTTGGCATCCTGCCAATCCTTTCTGATTCTCTCGGCTTCCTTGCCGAGACTCTCAGAAATCTTTACAAGTTTTGTAAGATGGGCACAACATGGATTCCTCGCGTGCGTTCCCCGTACCCTAAAACCTTCATGAAGATCGATCTTCTGATCACCGAACTCGAACCGGGAGGAGCGGAACGATGCTGCGTCGCCTTGGCCCATTTCACGCAGCAACAAAACCACTCCGTGCGGGTGATTTCCTTGGGGCGACGACCTGGCCCCGGAAAGGATCTCCTAGTTCGTCAACTCGAAAGCCAAGACATTCCGCTCCACTTTCTGGACGCTACCCCTCGGACGCTGCCATGGATCGTTCGCCGCCGTTTGCTAGCTCTGCTCGCAATCGAGGTACCGGATATGGCTCAGGGCTTTCTTTGGCATGCGAATTGGATTGGGGCTTCAGCCTATCGCGCGCGGTCGGTCCCTTTCGTGGCCGGGGTACGCGTCACCGAACCGCGACGCTGGCGCGCTTGGCTTTCAGGAAGCTGGATTCGCAAAAGCCGCAAGATTGTTTGTGTCAGCCACGATGTCGCCCGATGGTGCCAGCATGTGGAGGGGGCGCCGGCGGAGAAACTGGTGGTGATTCCCAATGGGATCGACCCCATCGATTTCGACCAGCCGAGTTCCGATCCGCGATCCTCACCCCGCGACCGCGTCTTGCTGTTCGTCGGCCGATTGACCCCGCAGAAAGGGATCGATGGCCTGATGAGGTGCGCTGCTCGATTGTTGGAAGCCTTGCCGGGCCATCGACTGGTCATCCTGGGCGACGGTCCGCTCATGGAATCGGTGAAGAAAGATCGCGATGCATCCCCATGGGCCGACCGCATTTCGCTGCTGGGGCGAGTCGATAACGTCTCGGCCTGGATGCGTCATTCGGAGATCTTGTTGCATCCGGCCCGCTACGAGGGGATGCCCAACGCCGTTCTCGAAGCCATGGCCCATGGAATGGCAGTGGTCGCCTTTCGGGTGGAGGGGATCCAAGAACTTCTCGGGGACGGGATCGCCGAACAAAGCGTCGTTCACGAGGACTGGGAGGGCTGGCTCGCACTCGCCCTCGGCATAGGCCGCGACGATGCGTTGCGAAACCGTCTGGGATTGGCCAATCGCTCGCGAGCCGAAACGGTTTTTCGGTTGCAGGATCAACTCGCAAAATATCTCGAGGTATGGTCGGCAACCATCCCTGCGGGGCGTTGATGCGCAGCCTTTGAAATCGCCTTACTTGGGTTGCCCGACGATGGCGATGCGAAGTTCGCGAAGCTGCTTCTCTGAGACGTTTGACGGTGCGCCCATCATCAAGTCCTCGGCTTTTTGATTCATGGGGAAGAGAATCACTTCGCGGATATTGGGTTCGTCCGCGAGCAGCATGACGATGCGGTCGACGCCTGGGGCAGAGCCTCCGTGCGGGGGCGCACCGAATTTGAAGGCGTTGATCATACCTCGGAATTTTTCATCGACGACGCTTTGATCATAGCCAGCGATTTCAAAGGCCTTGTACATGATCTCGGGTTTGTGGTTGCGGATCGCGCCCGACGACAGTTCGATGCCGTTGCAAACGATGTCGTATTGGTACGCGAGGATCTCGAGCGGATCCTTGTGGAGCAGCGCATCCATTTCTCCCTGAGGCATCGAGAACGGATTGTGGCTGAAAACGACGCGTTGTTCGACTTCATCCCATTCGTACATGGGGAAATCGACAATCCAGCAGAATCGATACGCGTTCTTTTCGATCAAATCCAGCTCCTGAGCGACGCGCGTTCGGGCCATTCCAGCGAGCTTGGCTGCGTTGGCTGGTTTATCGCAAGCGAAGAACACTCCATCGTTGGGACCCAGTCCCATCTTCGTCACCAATTGGGCGACCCGTTCAGGCCCCAGGTTCTTGGCGATGCCACCCCCTTCGCCACCTTTGAAATTGATGTACGCGAGGCCGGCGAATCCTTCGTCGCGAGCCCACTGATTGGTGGAGTCGAAGAAGCTGCGGGCCATGGTTCCTGCTTTGGGGGCGGGTATGGCACGAACGACGGATCCGGCGTCGATGGACTTGGCAAACACCGCGAACGGACCTCCTTGAAACACATCGGTGACATCGACGATTTCGAGAGGGTTGCGCAAGTCGGGTTTATCCGAACCGTACCGCAGCATGGCGTCCCTGTAGGCGATGCGAGGAAACGGCGGCGGAGTGACCGCGCGTCCCTTGGAGAATTCATCGAAGACCCCATAGAGGACAGGTTCAATCGCCGCGAAGACGTCCTCTTGGGTGACAAAGCTCATCTCGAAATCGAGCTGGTAAAACTCTCCGGGAGAGCGATCGGCGCGGGCATCTTCATCGCGGAAACACGGGGCGATCTGGAAATAGCGATCGAAACCTGCGACCATCAGCAGTTGCTTGAACATCTGAGGCGCTTGAGGTAGGGCGTAGAACTTGCCGTGATGCAGTCGCGAAGGGACCAGGAAATCGCGTGCGCCTTCGGGGCTGGATGCGGTCAGGATCGGAGTTTGGAATTCGGTGAATCCTTCGTCGATCATGCGCCGTCGCAGGCTGGCGATGACTTGGCTGCGAAGCACCATGTTGGCGTGCAGCTTTTCGCGTCGCAGATCCAGGAATCGATACTTGAGCCGCACATCTTCGGGATAATCGACATTGCCAGCCACCGGCATGGGCAGCTCGGACGATTCGGATAGCACCTCGACCGACGACGCTCGCACCTCGATCTCCCCAGTGGGCAGATGCGGATTGACGTCTTTGGCGAGTCGCGACGCGACCCTTCCTTCGATCCGGATCACCGACTCGAGTTTGAGCGACTCGGTGACGCCAAAGGCGGCGCTGTCGCGATCGACGACCACCTGGGTGACTCCGTAGTGATCCCGCAAGTCAACGAAGACAAGATTGCCGTGGTCTCGCTTGCGATAGACCCAGCCGGACAACCGAACCGTTTCGTCGACGTTAGCCGCTCTGAGTTGGGCGCAAGAATGGGTGCGATACGGATGCATACTCAGGAAACTTTCGCTGCCAGTTTTGCTGCTTGCTCTCGACGTTCCAGCCAGAGGAGGACCGGACTGGCAACGAAGATGGAGCTAAACGTACCGACGACGATCCCCACCAATAGGCAGAACGCGAACCCGTGAATTCCTTCTCCGCCCCAGATGTACATCAGCAGAATCGCGATGATCGTTGTCGAGGAGGTGAGCAAGGTACGGCTCAAGGTTTGGGTCACGCTCTTGTTGACCATTTCCTCAGTCAAATTCGGCGACTTGCCTTTCACTTCGCGGATTCGGTCGAAGACGACGATCGTATCATTGAGCGAATAACCGATGATGGTCAGGATCGCCGCAACGATTGTTAGGGAGATCTTGAAGTCTTCGATCAACAGGAAGCCGAGAGGCCTGAAGAGCCAATGGCTGACCGCCAAAAATGCGATGGTGATCAAGACGTCGTGGACCAGAGCAACCACGGCAGCGATACCGTAGGATACTTTGTTAAATCGGAACCAGATGTAGATCGTAATGAAGACGAGGCTGAGTAGGAGCCCTGCGATCGCACGCTGTTGCATCTCGCCAGCAACTCGCCCTTCGATCTTGCTGAACGATTGGAATACCGGCTTGCCACGGACTTGTTCCTGCATGTTGTTCAGCAGGGTATTGGAGGTGGCGGCATCAAAAGGAAGCTTGATTTTCCAGGAAGCGTACCCCACGTCGGACTCTCGAGTCCAGTCGGTCGCTC
The DNA here is from genome assembly GCA_046342615.1 of Planctomycetota bacterium. GTDB lineage: Bacteria > Planctomycetota > Planctomycetia > Pirellulales > Pirellulaceae > JBKCUI01. Next base: position 19,107 of record JBKDPB010000069.1, read on the forward strand.
CGATGGGTTCCAGTTCGACTTGGGCTTCCACCAAGGTTCGTCCGAGGGACTTCGCGGAAGCAATCAACCCTTCGATGATTTGCGTGGCGTTCAGCTTGGCACCACCGGAGCCCTTGGTGGCCTGGAACGTGAGTTCAGCCGAGGTGAAGACGGTCGGCTCGAGGGTGGGAGCGGATAGGGTTTGCGTCGCGGCATCGGCTGGCGGGGCCACGGTCGCACCCTGGTCCTGGAACGAAACCAGCTTCGCTCGCATCTCCGGCATCCGCAGCGATTGATCTCCCGAAGCAATCCGATAATTCATGTCGTAGGTGACGAGGGCGGCGCCGTTGGCCGAGGTGAAACTCTTCAGCAAACGATCGCGCACCTGGGCTTCGTCCTTGAGTGAAACGTCCAGCTTGTAGACAGAATTCTTGTCAAATTCCTTCATCTCGACGTTTGTCAGAGACGTTTGAATCGGCAGTCCTTGCTCATCAAGATCGAACGCCTTCTGTGCGAGGGCACGGACTTTGTCCGGTTCGACGCTTCGATCCAAAACGAACACTACGGAACTGCCGCCATTGAAGTCGATATCGAGGAATTCACGACCTCGAAGGAACGTAGCGACCAATCCGATCAAAATCAAAGCGGCAGAGATCGCATAGCAGATCTTTCGGTAATCGAAAAATCGGATCACCCCTTCGCCGAAGAAACTCGTCTTGATCGAGTTCACCCAGTCGGACATGCCCAGCGACATGAAGTTCCATCGCTCGGCGATCTCGAAGAGTTTGTGGGCGAAGAAGACCGCCGTAAACATGCTGATCGCCAAACCGATGATCAAGGTGATCGCAAAACCCTTGATTTGCTCCGTCCCGACATAATACAGGACCGCGGCGCTGATGAGCGTTGTCAGGTTGGAGTCGAAGATCGTCGTCCAGGCGCGATCGAATCCATTGCGGATCGCCATGCGCGTGGTCGCGTTGCGCTGCCGCTCCTCACGCATTCGTTCGAAGACCAAGACGTTGGCATCGACGCTCATCCCAACCGACAAAACCAATCCGGCCAAGCCGGGGAGCGTCAGCGGTTGTCGGAACAACATCATGCATGCCAGGATCATCGCCAGGTTGAGCGCCAGGGCCAATGTGGCGACCAAACCGCTGAAGCGGTAGTAGGCGAGAACACACAGGATGGTCGATGCCAGTCCCAATGCGCTTGCATACTTGCCTTTCGTAATGGCGTCCTCACCCATGCTGGCACCGATCACATGTTGGCTGACCGGTTCTTTGCTGATGGAACCCGGAAGCGATCCGGAGTTCAGGATCTGGACCAAAAACTCGACATCCTTCAGCGTGAATGCGCCTTGGATGACCCCTTCGCCGCGGATTGGACTGTTCAAATTGGGTGCCGAGAGGACAACGTTGTCCAGAAGGATCGCCATGCGGCGTTTGAAGCCGGTGTTCGGGTCGGGCTGATTGACGCCGGTGAGCTTGAGCATCTTTTCGGCGCCCCCCACCGTCATGGTGAAATCCACTTCGTAGTTGCCCGACTTGCCGAAGGCGACCTTCGCGCGCGACAAGTCCGCTCCGTTGACTTCCTCGTAGACATTTCCATTGCGTTGCAAAGCCAGCAAAATGTCGACGCTCTGGATCTTTTCCCGTTCAAGCCAACGTTCAAATTCTCCCGGCCGATCGGAAACAATGGGGGTTAGGATCTGACCGGTGAAACCGTTTCGGATGGTATCGCCAGGCTGATAACCCTCAACTTGACGAGCTCCATTCTGTTCCGCACCCCGGCCCAGTTTCCGCCAAACGCCAGCCAATTCCTTCGCACCGGTGACCTTGTTGGTCACGTACACGTCGCTTCGCAATCGCGTGTCCGCACTCGGGTCCTCGGCTTGGGCTTTTGCCACCTTGATCAATTCTTCGTGATCGTTCTGGTTGGCGACGATTCGGAATTGCAGGATCCCTGCGTTGGTGATTTTTTTCTTGATATCGTCGATTTCCGCGTCATCGACCGCAGCGATGATGATCTCGATTTGGTCGTCCCCGCGCGGGCGAACCACGGACTCGTTCATCCCGGAGGGATTGATGCGGTTGACCAGCGGCGCGATAAAGTCCTTGGCCGTCACACGCGTGCCGGTGTTGCCGAACGTACTGGGATCGATCTGGTAAATCAGATTCGTTCCCCCCTTGATGTCGGGCCCGAGCCGCAAGGTTCCGGTCGCCAGCACGATCCCCGTTGCGATCATCGCCAGAAGGATCCAACTGAACGCCATCGAATGGCTGGGCATCTTGAGGCCGTTGGAGAGGAACTTGCCCAGCACGAAGGGGACGATGACCGCCAGGAGGAAAAAGCCCACATCGACGAGGCCTTTCCAGTCGCTGACGGTCGAATCGCCCGAACCCAACATGGGGCCTTGGGTGGCCTGCGCCAGAACGAAACTTAAAAACGATTCCAACATGAGCGGATCAGTCCTTGTTTACAACGCGAATCGCTTCTCGATTCACTGTCATCTTTGCATTGGTGTTTTCATCGATGCGAAGGGTAACCGTCTTGGATTCACTGTTGATCCCGGCAACCACACCGTGGACGCCAAACGATGTCACCACCCGATCATTCTTCTTCAAGTTTGCCAGCTTTTCCTCCAGCTCCTTCTGAGTTCTCCTGCCGGCTCGATAGTTGGGGACAATGAGCAACAGGTAAAAAACAAGGGCCGAGAGGAGCACGAGGGGCATCGGATTCGAAAACAAATCGGTCCAAAGCCCGCGCGAACTCAAGGTTGTTCCCGGACTGTTGCCTTCCTGGGCTATGCCCTGAGTGGCGAGCCACCCAAGCCACAGTCCAAGGCTCCCAAGACTCGAATTGCTCAGTCTCATCGGGATCGCCATCAAATGGGAAGGAAAGACCGGAAAACCAAAGCATTTACACGAATCGAGAAGTGTACGGCCATTGAAAAAAGGTCACAAGTCCAACGCGGGGGTTCCGGGGCCCGTCCAAGCGGCAGAAAATCCCCAAAAAACCTAGTTTAACCAATCGGCAAAGGCTCAAGAGTCGGTATAGATTTTGCCGACAAGGATCGATAGAGTCCTGTGTCCCGCTATTTCCCAACGGAATGGGAACCCTCGGCGAAAGGAATCCAATCGATGCGAGATACGCGAAAAACGCAAGGCCCCCATTCTGCCGGGCAAAGCTTGGCCGCCGTGCCGGTCTTGTTTTCGCTTCCCAATGTCCAGCCACTGATCGCCGCGGCCAGTACGGGCGCAACCAAGGGGGCCGTTGCCCCGCCCCAACCGGACGCACAACGCGAGGCTGGATCCCGATCGATTCCCAACCCGCTTGGAAACGCGACCGAACGGGCCGAAGCAACCCAGGCCCGGTACGAGCCCTCCTCGATCGTTGTGTCTCCGACCGTCGGGATGAGTCCAAAAACGGATTCCTGGTTGTCGAAACTCACGTCCCAACTGACCAACATCACCATCGTTGCCCTTGTCGTGGCGGTCGTCGGGTTGGCCTACCGGAACCAACAGCAGAGCGACGCAAGTAATGGGGAATCGGCAGACGTTGCCGAAGTTCAAACTCCGGAGCTTATCCCGCCGTCCAGCCCATCGCTGGCCGGGGAGCCTGCTCCTGGAGCAGGGACCCCCGAACCTCTAGGCATACCTGAACCTGCCGAGGAGGAGTCGGCGAAGCTCTCGTCGGCCGACCCGATCCGCAGCGAGACGCCTGCGGTAACCAAATCCGCTCCGGAAAAGCCTGGAATTCCGCTGCTGCTCCCGCCAATCAACGCGGAAAACGAGCTGGGCGACAGTGTCGTCGCCCAACCACCGCAAACCGTTCCGACGGGACCCTACGGGACTTCTTCTCAGAAGCCGTTCAGTCTGACATCATCCCAGAGCGTGCCGGCCCCAACTCCCAACGTGACCATTCGTTCCGCGCCGGTACCTGCCGCAGGGTCGCCCGTACGCCAAAACGTTCCAGTGCGCCAAGAAGCGATCGATACCGATACCCCTTCCTTGAACACTCGAGACATTATTCTCCTCCGAAACGGTCAACGCCGATTGGATCAAGGTGTGCCCGATCCTCAACTACCCACAGTGGAGTCGCTCTCGCGGCCTAACGGAGCACGCGCGATCCCATCCGATGGCAACATGCCGATGATGACGGGACAGTCGTACCCGCCCGTTGAACCGCAATACGAACCGATCAATCTTCCTAAGGAAAACGCCGTTCCAAAGCGGAATCGTTACACAGGCAACGTGAACTACACCGTCCCTCCTTCGAACGCTGGCCCGAACTCGAACGCTGGCCCGAACTCGAGGATCACGCAGCCGCCAGCGCAAAAGCCTTACGTGCCTCTCAGTCCCGTTTTGCCCAATCCGAACGAAACCACCGGGTTCCAAGACGGAAACCCATAGTCCACGGAATTTGCCATGAGCGATGTGAATCAAGCTTTTCTGCGAGCCTATGTGAAAAGCCGATCCCGAGGGGAATCGGTGGACATACCTGGTATACCCTCGGCCAAGCAAGCCTTGCCGGTTCCGCAGGATGATGTGCAGCGACGGGTCGATGCGCCGCCGAGCCAAACAGCACCGACGCGCGCCGCCGAGGCACCCACCGAGGTGTCCCCGCAAATCAAGACCGCTCCTGTAAAGACGGGAGTTTGGTCCGCGTTGGGCGTGGAGCGAGGCATGAAGGGGTCGGTGGTTTCGGACGGCCCGCCCGCGGTCGTGCGGAACGCAACCACAGCGGTCCCTCCCGAGACCACACAGGTGCGGGCCAAAAGCCCCAGCCTGGAGTCGCTCAATCAAGCCTGGACGAAAAAGCGAGCGCCCGCGCTGGAGGGTTTGAAACCGAAGGCGCCAGCCGCACCTCCACAGCCGCCTGAGCCGGTCGACGAAAAGGTTCGAATACGTTTGGATTCGCCGATCTCGAATCGCGCGCCTGGCCCCCATCCGATTCCGGCTACGGATCGCGGAGTGGAGAAGGAACCCGTGCAGAAATTGCCTTTGCCGGCGGCTTTTGCTCCTGCTTGGGAAGTGGATTCATTCTCCTGGCCTGAGGTGGTGACCCGGTTGGAACAGTCGGACCCGGGGACGTTTCGGCGTGTGGGCCATCATCTCGTCAACGCAAACCAAACCGGTCTCAAGGTTTTGGCGGTGACCAGTGGCGAACGCGGAGTTGGGCGAAGCACGGTCGCGATGCACATGGCCAGGTCGGCTGCTGCCGCAGGTTTGAAGGTCGCGCTGGTCGATGCCGATGCGGCCAACCCCAGCTTGGTCGATCAACTCCGCCTGGATGTTCAAAACGGATGGCAGGATTGTTTGTTCGAAGCCGTGCCGCTCGAGGAGTCGGCGGTCCATGCGGTCTCAGACAAAATCACCCTCTTTCCTTTGACCGATGTCGTTTCGCCACAGCAAGTCCGCGCAAACCTGCTTCGGATGTCGAAACTGATTCGTCGTATCTCGAACGCGTTTGATCTGGTCATTTTGGATAGTTGCAGATTGCACCTGGATCAACGGGAACTCATCGGCCTCTCCAACGAACGGGCGGTCGATGCCGCTATCGTCGTATTTGACACTGAGTTGAGCATCAAGGAAAAAATCGATTCGGCGATTTCAATCCTGCAATCACTCGGCATGCATTCCATCGGTTTGGTCGAGAATTTCCGATCCTGAAACCCTAGATCGAGCCATGTACGAAGAACACTGGAATCTGAAGTCGGAGCCATTCGATCAACGATTTGATCCGCATTTCTACTATCCATCGGAATCGCATCAAGCGGTGCTGCTGAAGCTTTCCTATGCGTTCGAATCACGTCGCCCGGCTGTGGTGCTGTGTGGTGATTCGGGGACCGGCAAGACGATGCTTGTCGAAAGCTGTCTTGCGCGGATTCCAGACGGGATAGCGCCGATTGTTCGCATTCCCTATCCCGCGATGCCGGCGGACCAATTGATCCGATACATCGCTCGGCAATTCGAACCTGAGATCCAGCCTGAACCCAGCGCGCTGTTCAGCCACTCCATCGAGATCCTGGATCGTTACCTTCGCCGAAACATGACGAAGGGCCAGCATGCTCTTGTGATCATCGACGAATCGCAATTGCTCGATGCGCACGGATCGTTGCATGCGCTCCGCATGCTCCTGAATCTGGCGGCGGACGAAGCTCGATCGGAATCGGCATGGACTTTTTGCCTCATCGGAGGCATTTCCCTATTGGGCCAGATCGCCCGCTATGGCGACCTCGAAGATCGCATCGCCGTCCGCTGCGCCTTGGAGAGGTTCAGTCTCGAGGAAACCACAGACTACATCCTTTATCGACTCCGCCTCGCCGGAAACACCGGATATCCGATTTTCACCGAACACGCGATCGAGGTCATTCAAGAGGCATCGCTCGGCGTTCCTCGTCGCATCAATCGGATCTGCGATCTGTCGCTGATGATCGGCTATGCCCAGGATTTGAAACAAATCGATGCGCCGGTGGTGCATATCGCTCGGCAAGAGTTGTTCTCTCGAGCTGCTGCCGCGTGAAATCCACAAACCTTCAAATCCCGGCGGATTGCTGGATCTGAAGGTAGCACCAGTAGCAGACCCCGACGGCCAAGCCGACGAGAAGCAGGGTGTAAGCCGTATTCACGACGGTCCAAACAATCTTTTCGCTCAATGTGAAGACTTGGCTCATCCACAACAAAGGCAAGCCGAGAATTCCGGTCGCTCCGAACAAGAGTAGCAAAATCGTCCGGCGACTCGACAGCAACCTCGCCCACTGAGAACGTCCGCGGGATCTCTGAGGCGTCGATTCTTCCTTCGCTCCCCTCGCCATCGTTTCACTCACCGAGGAAGCCGCCCTTCGGCGATCTCTTGTTCCCATTGCTTGATCAACGGCCAATCGATCGCGCAGGTTCCGAAATCCGACAAGTGAAGGTATCCCTTCAGACGGGAAATGACCTTGTCGATCATGGACGGGTCCTTGCGGAAGTAGGGCCCGTGACTTGGAAGAAGCCATTCGATATCCGAATCCCGGATCCTCTCCAGCGATCGAATGAAGGAGGGAATGTCGCTCCCATGATGGGCATCGATCGCCCCGACTCCGCCGTCGCGGTAGATGTTGTCACCGCTCAACAACAGGTTGCCCAACCGAAACGCCAACTGACTGTCGGCATGTCCAGGAGTCGACCAAACCTCGATCTTCAATCCTCCGACTTCGATGAAACTCCCCTCGTTCAACTTGTGTTCGACCGTAACGGGAGGCATCGGTTCGCGAATTCCCTGCGCGTCGATCTCGGCGAAAGTTTGCAACCGGTCCCCCGATTCCAGGAGTTTTGCGGCCCGAGGATGCGCGGTGACGGTCGTCTTCAAAATCTGCTTGGCCTTGGCAAAACCTTGGCTATGGTCGACGTCCGCATGCGTCGCAATCAGCGTTTTGCACTTGGATAAGGGGAAATCCAGATCTCGAATCAGATCGATCACCTCGTCGACGGTATCCTCGTAGCCGATGTCGATCAAAACCCATTCGTCGGCATCGTAAAGGAGATAAACGTTGCAGCCGATCAAATGCCCGGCCTGCACGTTGAGTTCGATCACATTCGGGAAGATGGGTTTTCGCGTAATCATGGAAATTCTCTGACGAGGTGCGGTGCGACGCTGATAGCCTAGCAGACACCTTACCCACCCTCAAGGAGAACGGGTCTGACGCGCGACTTCGAAGAGGAGGATGGCGCTGCAAACCGAAGCGTTCAGCGAATCGATCGTTCCCTGCATGGGGATCGAGATGTTCCCGATCCCTGCTCCGCACCAGCGGTCCTGCAATCCGTGCGCCTCGTTGCCGATGGCGATGGCGACCTGCCTCGGGTAGGCAAAGGAGGCGTAATCGATCCCTTGAGCAGTGCGAGCGGCAAAAATTTCCACGTTCCGAGATCGCAACCAGGAAACCAATTCCCCTTCCGCACCAACCACGATGGGAACCGTAAATACAGCCCCGATGCTCGAGCGAATCGCGTTGGGATTCCAGATCTCGCAAATCGGGTCGCTGACCAATACCGCCGAGACCCCAGCCGCATCGGCGGATCGCAACATGGCTCCAAGGTTCCCCGGTTTCTCCATTCGGTCGAGAACCAAATACAACTCTCGCTCCCTTCGCGCCACGCGCTGAGAGGCAGTTGCCATGCCGGTCTCGGGAGGAATCGCGATCGCAATCGCGTCTTCATCCTTCTGCCCGTATTGCAATTTGGAAAATGCTGCGGGGCCTACCGCAAAGATACGCATGCTCGGCAATCGCTCAAGCCATGATGGGAGTCGACTCAAGCCCGCAGCTTCCAAGCCCTCGATCCAGGTTTGGCGAACAAAGACTTCTTCGCACGCAACTCCCGACTGGATCGCACGGTCGATCAGTGTCGAACCATCGATCAACACGCGACCTTCGTGTTTGCGATACTTCGCCTCCCGAAACGAGATCGCACGCCGAAGACGCGGATTGCTCGGGCTCGTGATCACTTCGTAACGCAACCATCGTCCCCTTCGAACAAATAGTGGCCGCTCGGGGAGTCGAACCCCGACGCCTTGCGGCACAAGATCCTAAGTCTTGCGTGTCTGCCAATTTCACCAAGCGGCCGTTCCCACACGACCCACCAGTCTAATGAACCGATCGCGATCGTTGTAGCCCAACCGATTATCGCGGTCGAGGCGTTCGCCATTGAGCGTTCGGGTCGGTCGCGATCGCCGGTGGGGCGCTGGAACCGCTCGAGGCCGACGCACTGGACCCCGACGAGAGGGGGCCCGACGAGAGGGGGCCCGTCGCGGCATCGCTCAAGACTTGGGATGCCTGCACCACCCCCGCTCCGATCCGATCGGCTCGCGTCGCCGCTTGCTCGACTTGTCCCTGAAGATTCTGGGTGGATTGAATCACCGCAGCCCGCGCCTCGTCGGTCGCCTGTTTCAATTGATTCTGCGCAGCGGCAACTTGATCGACCAACGGATTGGCCGTGCTCGAATAGGTCCCAGGGACCTGGTACGATCCCGTCGGCGGTGGTGGAACACGCCCCGGCTGACTGAGCCCGTTCATGGCAGGAAAGGTTCCTTGGCATCCCGTCAACGCGAACAGGACCAACGTTACCGCAAATGCCCTTCTCATATACCTTTCCTTGGCCCGTGGCCTGATAACTTCTGTGCCGCCTCTGCCTGAGAATCAGGCTTCAGGCAAGATAGGTCTTCCGGGTGGGAGATCGCAAGACAGATTTCCGCGCGTCGGGTGGACGGCGAGGCAGGAAAAGATCCGACGAGTGCTAGCTATGCCGCGTCCAGTCGCGACGCTGACGGCTGCTGGGGATCCCCATTTTTTTGCGGTATTTGGTGATGGTTCGGCGGGCGACGCCCAAGCCGTGCTTCTTGAGTTCGTCGACCAACTCGTCATCGCTGAGCGGGTTGCTCTTGTTTTCTTTGTCGATGATCTCTTGCAGTTTGAGCCGGATGGTCTCGTAAGCGACGTCGTCACCGTCAGCGCTTTGCGTTCCGAAGACGAAGAATCGGCGAAGCGGAAAAATACCGCGAGGTGTTTGGATCCATTTGTCATCGACGGCGCGGGAGACGGTCGTCACATGCACTCCGACTTGATCGGCGATCTGTTGCATCTTGAGCGGCTCGATCGCTTCGGGCCCTTCATCCAGAAATTTCTTCTGGTAGTCGACGATGGCTTGCGATACTCGGGTCAGCGTTCTCCTCCGCTGTTGGATCGATTCGATCAACCACTGGGCGCTTCCGATCTTGCGCTTGATGAATTCCTTCTCCTCTTCGGTGGCTTTGGTGTCCATCAGCCGCTTGCGATAGTATTCACTGATTCTCAAGCTCGGAAGGTAATCGTCTACCAGGCGAACCGTGTATTGCCCTTCGTCGTTCTGTTCGACGAGGATGTCGGGTGTGACCAAGGGCACGTAGGTTTCCATAAACGATGCCCCGGGTTTCGGATTGAGCTTATGGAGCTCTTCTCGAATGCGCTGGATCTGCTCGATCGAGTAGCCGGTGCGTTTTTGGATGGCGAGCATTCGATTTTCGGCCAAATCATCCAGATGATTGGAAATCAGTACGCGCATCTCATCGACCATATCCATGTCGTCGCGCAGTTGATTGAACAAGCACTCTTGGAGGGTTCTCGCTGCGATACCAGGGGGATCGAGCGACTGAACGACGCGAAGCGCCTCTTCGGCGATCGCGACATCCGACGGTTTGTGATCCGGAGGCAGGATATCCGCCAAGGAGGATTTAAAGTAACCGCCGTCGCGCGCGTCCAGACAGGAAATGATCCGTTCCGCAACCCGCTCGACGGAGTCGTCGATATCCATCTCGGCGAGTTGATGCATCAAATAATCGTTCAGCGACTCGGGCCGCTCAATCGCATTGGCCATCACGTCGTGCTGGCGATCCATGTCTTCCTGCAAACGGTTGCTCGACCGACGAAAATCATCGAATGTGTCGGGCATGTCGTTGTCCATATTCGCGAGGCGCTCAAAGTCGTCGGCGTTGGACGAGTCGTCCTTGACCACGAGTTCTTTCTCGTCCTCGGTGCGGGAGACCGGACTGGTTTCGTCGGCTTCCGACTCCTCGTCGGGTAGCGTCTCATCCCGATCGGCGACTTCGAGCATCGGATTCTCTTCCATTTCCTGCTCGATGCGCTCTTGCAATGCCTGGATAGGCAACTGCAAAATCTCCATCGACTGGATCATCCGTGGAGCCAGTTTCTGGGTTTGTACTTGACGCGCTTCGAGTCCGAACGAAAGACGCATAAAAATGGTTCCCACTGAATTTCTCGCCAATTTCCCCGCGCATTCCAGGTTTTTCCCACCCTTTGCGAGGATCCTCTCTATTACTGTATCACTCAGTTCGGGCATGGTGCAGCCTACAAAAGCAAGTTTTCGAAAAATTGGAACGGAGTTTGCTCACATTCTCGTTGTCCGTGAAGCTTGGGCTTGGGTAGCAGGATGACGCCATCCCCGAATTCTTCGTTGTCGGATTGCATGTCTCCTCCCCGTTCGCGACTTGCCCCAAGCCCGACCGGGGCGCAGCATGTCGGCAATGCGAGAACGTTCCTGGTGGCCTGGCTGGATGCTCGCTGCAGCGGCGCGGAGTTGCTGCTGCGCATCGAGGACCTGGATACACCGCGGACCAAATCGTGGGCGTCGGGTCAAATCATCGAAGACCTGCAATGGCTGGGATTGGATTGGGATCGGCAAGTTCCTCATGCGTCGCAGAGGATCGATCGCTATGCGGAGATCCTCGATCGGTTGCGGCGCGATGGGTGTCTTTACCCATGCACGTGCACTCGCAGCGAAATCGAAATGGCAGCCAGCGCACCGCATGAAAGCGTCCTCGATGGCGCGGTTTATCCAGGGACATGCCGCGCTCGCCAGGGAGACAGCGAGAACCTGCTGAACGAACAGGGGACGCGCTACGCGTGGCGGTTTCGCGTTGCATCTGGGATCCGAACCTGGAACGATAGGTTGCAAGGCGAGCAATCGCTCGACCCTTCGCAGCTACTCGGGGATTTCATTGTCGGTCGAAACGATAGTCCCGCCGCATATCAACTGGCGGTGGTTGTCGACGATCACGATCAGGGAGTGACGCGGGTCGTGCGAGGGGATGACTTGATCTACAGCACTTTTCGCCAACTCGCCTTGTGCTCTGCGCTCGATTGGCCAGCTCCCGAATACTTCCACGTTCCTCTGGTCGTCGGCACCGACGGAAAGCGATTGGCCAAACGCCACGGAGATACGCGCTTGGCATCCCTTCGTGAACAAAAGGTTGCACCGGAGAGGCTGCTAGGCTATCTGGCTTGGTCCCTGGGTTGGGTGCCCAGGGGCGTTTCGCTGACGGCCCGAGAACTTCTCGACAAGCTGCGGGCCGAGCCCAACTGGCAAGGGAGGATACCTGTGACTCCCTGGGTCTTTCGCAGGGAAGATTTGTAAGCTCTAACCCGTGCGGCCTCGCCACGCCATGCGGACCTTGAACATCGCCATCCCCAGGGCGATCCATTGCAATGCCGTGAACCAGGCGACGGTGAATGGGTGGAGGATCACTCCCAGCCAAGGTTGACGAAACCTCGCCGATGCGGCGGCTCGAGGGTACCATGACAACGCCGTGGCGAGCGACAGCAGGACCAGAGTCAGCCACGAGGGACCTCGCGCGAGACACGCCACCAGCAGGACCACAGGAAGGACCGAGCCACCCAGCAGCAAGATGGTGAAAGGGAGAATCAGTCGCGGGTTGGCAATTCCCTCGGTAGCGTTCTTGAGTAATCCACGGATCACCTGGCCGAGCGATTGATACATGCGACATGTTGCAATGTCGGTGGCATCAAAGATATCCGTCTTCTTGCCTGCGGCTCGATAAGCCTTCGGCAATTGAATGCCATCATGTCGCGACGACGCGATCGCGGAATGGCCTCCCACTTGAAAATAACTCTCGCGCTGAGCCAGAAACAGTTGACCGCAACCCGCTGCAAAGCCCGGTTGAGTGGAGGACCGCATCTGATCGACGGGCAAGAATCCCAATAGGACGTAATGCATCAAGGGGATGAGAAGCTGCTCGGACCAGGTAACGGTTTCCTGTCGCGGAAAGCCGCTCACCAAAGGGGCTTGCCGGTATTGCATTTCGGCGACGATCCGGGTCAGCGCATCTCGAGACAATCGAACATCGGCGTCCAGAAACAAAAGGTTGTCGAAACGCGCCTGATTGGCCAAGGCCCAACACGCATTCTGCTTTCCGTTCCAACCCTCCGGCAATCCTTGCGAAGGGATCAGTCGCACGCGGGGATCGGTCGCAGCAACCTGTTGGACAATACGTGCCGTTCCGTCCTCGGACGCGTCATCCATAACGACAATCTCCAATTCGGGATGCGTCGACTGGAGAATGGATGCCAGCGCTCCGCCGATGCTGGATTCCTCATTGCGAGCGGGGATCAGGACGCTGACTCGTTCGGATCTCGCCGATTCCAGGATGGATGCGTCGCGGCACGCAGGCTGAAACCATCGGAGGTTGCGATGGGTCATCCAGGCCGGCAAGGCGGCCAAGGCAAGTGCAATCAGGGCCAGAATGAGCATGAAGAAAATAACTACGACTGCGAATTGCGGGTAACGGCGGAGTGTCTCGGATCGAAGGGCTGGCCATGATACCATGCCGTCCAGGCTCGGATCGTGTCATACCAGGACGTCCTTGCAGCTCGGGGCGCGATCAGATACTCAAACGCCTCCGCCTCGCGCTGCATGACCGCACTGGCCAGATCCCGTTGGGTTTGGCGAAGCGCCTCGTGAAGCCGTTCGCCGCATTCCCGTTTGGACAGGTGACCCTCGTAGGATTGACGCGGTCCAAATCGGACCGCGATCATCGGCCTGGGTTCTTCCCAAAAAGGGTATTCGATCGCAAGAGGAACGAGGGAAACCGATGGGAAACTGGCTGCCAAATGGGCCAATCCCGGCATCAAGGGTTGGGAATGGTCTCGGCAATCGGTAAACCTGCCTTCGGGGGTGACCCACAGGCTCGATTGCGGATTGGACAGGATCGCCCGGGAGGTCTTGAGAAATTCGGCCGCACCTTGGAACCGATCGAGTTCGATGCCAAAGAAACCCATCTTGGAAAAGACCCGATACGCCTTGAGTGCCGCCGCGTCGATCGGCGCATAGAGAACGCGATCGGGAAAATAAGATTTCCGAAGGAGCATGGCGACGATCGGGTCCCACCAGCTGACATGGTTGGCGTAGACAACCAACGCATGCGAATTGGGGGCGATCGTCGGAGGCGGCTCAGCGAACTGAACTGCGAACGCGTGGAATCGACCCTTGACCATTCGATGGGTATAGCGGCAAAACCCATCGACCAACCAGGCTTTCGATTCTGGGATCTTCATAGCGATCGGTTACGTCCCTGCTTTCGCGGCGCGGGCGTCTTCGTCGACCGTGTCCCCTGCGATCCAACCGCTCATCATCACCATCGGCATGCCCGGTCCGGGGTGGGCGGCTCCTCCCGCCAGGTAGAGTCCCGCCAGATCCCGAGAGCGGTTCGCAGGTTTGAACGCACCGACGAAGCGACCGTGGCTTGCCAAGCCGTAGATCGCCCCGTTGAGGACGCGATAGCGTTTATGGATTCCTTCGGGTGTCAGCGCGTTTTCGATGACGATGCGATCTCGAATCCCCTTCATGCCGCCGGTCGATTCCAGTTTGTCCAGGATCACTTCGCGGTATTCTGGAAGCATCTTGGACCAATCG
>JBKDPB010000070.1:0-7718 GCA_046342615.1 Planctomycetota bacterium
TCCAAACCCTGACTCCACCTCGAAGGCAGATGCAGGAGTCGAAAGCAACGCGGGTTAGCATCGGCGATTCATCGAAGTCGACCGTTCGCCAAACCCCCTGAGTGTAAGCTTTCGTTTCGCGTGAAGCCACCCGAATACCGAACCTCGGTCTTGTTTGGGGCGACTCCGGCTTTGTTCTACCCCTCCTCAATCTCAACGGATATTTGCGGGTGTTTCGCTCTTCCGTGTTTGCGGACTCAAGGAGATTTCTTTCAATTCCTTGACCATATTGGACAGGTCGGCATCTGGATTGACGGATGATGATGAACTCGGTGAAGGCTGCGCGGCCTTGGTGAGCCGGCCGGGGGCGGACCGACTGCTGGGCTTGCTGGGTTCGCCATTCTCGAGGCTCGGGCTCCAGCAATGGACTGCATTTCTTCCCGATCGTTTTGCCGAATAGAGCGCCTTGTCCGCTCGATCGAGCATGATTTGGTAGGTGCCTATTTCCGGCAGGTTCGAAGCCACACCGATACTTGCAGTGACTCGATAGGGGTGCTCCAGCTGCGTTTGGATCGAATGCCGGATCTTCTCGGCGGCTTGGCCGGCTCGCGATGCGTCCATGTTCGGCAACACCACGCAGAATTCCTCGCCACCATATCGTCCCACAACAGAGAACTCAGGAGCGTTGGCACGAATGACGGCCGCCACATCTCGCAGCACTTGATCCCCAACAGAGTGGCCGTATCCGTCATTGAGTTTCTTGAAGTGATCCACGTCCAACATCACGACGCTCAACGAATGGCATTGATCAACTGCTGATTCCCAATAATTCTCCAGGTGTTCGAAGAGATAGCGACGATTGAAGACGCCGGTAAGCATATCCTTCGAAGCTAATTCATGCAGCTTTTCGTTCTGCTGTCGAAGCTGTTCTTTCGATTCGCTGAGTTCGCTGAGTGTGCACTCGATCTTCTGTTTATGATTTTCAAGCTCGGTAATGTCCTGAAAACTGACGAGATTACCGGCATGGCGCTCCTGGGCATCGAAAATAGGGGAGCAACCGACCATAAAGAATCGATCTCCTTCCGGCATGCTTAAGAAAGCCTTCACGCCGTTTTTGGTTTTGGAGGACTTTTCGGCATCGATCCAGGGAAGAGACGAATCCAAGGGAGCAAACGGAATTCGATCTAAGCCCGAACCGATCAACTCTTCGACTGCCATCCCGGTGCTCTTCTGGAATGCTTCATTGGCGACGATGATGCGACCTTCGGCGTCGATGATGACCACCCCGTCAGGAATGGTATTCAAGGTGTTTCTAACACGCGTCGGCACGACTTTGGTTGTATCCAGCACCGACAAGGATCGTCTCAGAATGATTGAGAAAACGAGTAGGTTGAACAGGATTGCAATCAATGTAGTCGCAAAAACCTGGTTGCTATTGGACTGATTCGGAGAGCTCCGGTAGTAGAAGCCGACGGTCCCCCATGGTTTTTGCAACCGAAACAGTTTCGCACTAATGATGCGGTCGTCGCTAGATCCCTTTGAATCCTCTTGATCAAAATCCGAGAGATCACCCAAACTGCAAACTTGAAACCCATCGGCCCTGTCGATTTTGATCCCCGCAAGCGAGCTGTCCCGTTCTAACAAATCCGATGCCGTTTTCCGGAGAATGGAAGGGTCGTCGCGTTGAAGGCAAAGAGCGCAGACCAACGAAAACTGCTCGCAAGATAGAATGCGAGCTTCCATGGCTGAGCGAGTTTTCACCATGGAATCATAAAGTGAATAACCGATAATCGGCGCGGTCGAGGCCATCGCCAGTGCAAAGGCAAGCTTGTAGGTTTTATTAATTCGCTTCATGATTTACACCATGGTTTTTCATGGAAACTGCATCAAACAAAAGATCCTCTTGCGTCCTTGATTTTTTGACTTTGGATGAGCCTTCCAGAACGGTCAAAGGATCGAGTGGCGTGAAGATGCGTGACTGCGAAAGGAGCGTGCCTCCGACGGAAGCACTAGCTAAGACATGCAAGGAAACCCCCACTCCGAGCATCGTTCCAACGACGACTGGAGCAGCTGTCTGATAGACGAACTGCTCTTTTCGATTCTCAAGCGAGTCGCGTTGTTCCTGAGGGACAAACTGCTTGCCGATAGCCTGCTCGGTTACCAAGCCGACTCGAGCGATATCCTCTAATCGCAATCGCTGCACTCCATCCACGTTGGCAAATTGCCTAACCACCAGCAAGTTCGAGTCTTGAATCGCGGTTTCCGCCGTTGACTTCGAGTAGACATCCACTTTCGTCCGCGAACGATCGGTATCGCTCAACATCGTCGCAGAACTCTCGATATTGGAAACGATTTCCTGGACCAAGTCCCTTTCTTGGTCACGCTTCAACCCGATCAGGGGGTCCAGTACCGCAGCACCTGCGAAAAAGTCTTTGCTAATCGAGGTAGATGAGCTTTGACCGCTCGCCCCGGCAGGGCTATCCCGGCTTTCGGGGGGAGCAATTACCGTGGTGAAGGGAGGCAGGACCAAAATCTGAATGGTTTGTGATTCGGAGAAGAGCGAACCGTCGGTAACGGCATAGACGATCGTCACCACACCAACGAAATTCGCTTCCGGTTGGTAGGACCATGCCGCATTCGGATCCACCGTGAGCTTCCCGTACGTTGGCGATGAAATAAGTTCTGGCCGCAAAACATCGCCTTCGGGATCGGAGGCATTTGCTAAGATTCTTGAAAATGGAATTACAACGGGAGTCACAAAGTCTGTCTGATAGAACTCGCCTTGAGCGAGAGGTCGTTCGTTGACATTCAAGACTTCAATCGAGTAAGTGACGAACGATTCCGATCCATCCGTACTCAAAGCACGGATCAAGATGGAGTGGCTCGTCATTGATTCGAAGTCCAAGAGGCTACTGCTGGCAACGGTGACAACGCCCGTAGCAGCATCAATCGCAAAGCGTCCTCCTGCGTTATCGACTAGCGTATAGGTGACGTTATTGGTCGTCGCGTCCGCATCGACCGCCAAAGCTCTGATCCCAACAACGGTTCCGGCGGGTGCATTTTCATTGACCGCGTTCTTTGCGATATCGGCATCGCCCACGATACCTAAATCGAACTCGTCCACATCGTTGATCGCGATCGAGAAGGTTTGATCGGCCGTCGAACCGTCGCTGGAGGTGGCTCGCACAGTGATCGAACGAGTCGCCCCGACCACTTCCCGATCGATCGCCGCAGCGGTCGTCACCACCCCGGTGTTGGCATCGATCTGGAACAATCCGCCCGGATTGCTGGTCAGCGAGTAGGTGATCGTATTGGTCGTGGCATCCAGGTCGAACGCGTTGGCGGTAATACCGATCGTCGTCCCGACCGCGACGTTCTCGGTCACGTTGTTGGCCGTAGCGTCGGTATCGGTCGGCACGGTGACGTCGAACTCGTCCACGTCATTGATCGCGATCGAGAAGGTTTGATCGGCCGTCGAACCGTCGCTGGAGGTGGCCCGTACGGTGATCGAGCGAGTCGCCCCGACCACTTCCCGATCGATCGCTGTAGCGGTCGTCACCACCCCGGTGTTGATATCGATCTGGAACAAGCCGTCCGGATTGCTGGTCAGCGAGTAGGTGATGGTATTGGTCGTGGCGTCCAGGTCGAACGCGTTGGCGGTGATACCGACCGTCGTCCCGACCGCGACGTTCTCGGTCACGTTGTTGGCCGTAGCGTCGGTATCGGTCGGTACCGTGACGTTGAACTCATCCACGTCGTTGATCGCGATCGAGAAGGTTTGATCGGTAAAGGATCCGTCGCTGGAGGTCGCTCGTACCCTAATCGTACGGATCGCTCCATCGGATTCTCGATCGATCCCGCCTGCCACTGTGACGATCCCGGTGACACTGTTGATCGCAAATCGGCCGCCGTCATTGTCCACCAAAGAATACGCGATGGTATTGTTGGTTGCATCCGTATCGGTAGCCGATGCCGCAATGCCAACGACGGTACCGACAATAACGTTCTCATCGACATTGTTGCTCGTGGAATCGATATCGGTCAATGGACCGATATCGAACTCATCGACATCGTTGATCGCGATCGAGAAGGATTGATCGGTGAACGAACCGTCGCTGGAGGTGGCTCGTACGGTGACCATACGCGTCGCCCCGTCGGCTTCCCGATCGATTGCGCCAGCCACAGTAACGACACCGGTGACGCTGTCGATCGCGAATCGGCCACCATCATCATCGATCAAAGTATAGGCGATGGTGTTGTTGGTCGCATCGGCATCGAAGGCCGTTGCAGTAAGGCCAACGACCGTTCCTGCGGCTACATTTTCAGTGACATTGTTGCTGGCAGCATCGGTATCGCTCACGGCTCCAACATCGAACTCGTCGATATCTCGGAGAGTTACCAGCATGACCTTATTGAAGGATGCGCCCAAGCTATCGGTGACGCGGACAGTGATATTGTGACTGGTGGACAACTCGAAATTCAACAAACTGCCGTCCGCAACGGTCACAGCGCCCGTACCGCTGTGGATCGCGAATCGCCCTCCCGCGTTGTCAATCAACGAATAACTGAACGCATCGCCCGAGTCCACATCTTGGCCGGCAACGGTTCCAACGACAGCGCTATTGCTCGCATTCTCATCGATTTCGAGGGAGCCTGTGATGTCATAGGGATTGTCGTTTGCGCCTTGGATAGTGACGGTGATCTGAGTCGAGCTTGTTGCTCCAACCGTATCTTGCATCGTATAGGTGAAGATATCGGTGAGCGTATTGCTCGTATTGCGCAGAGCCTGAACGGCCGCATTGTTATTATCCAGACTGTACGTGTATGCTCCGTCAGAAGCGATGTTGATGGCGCCGTAGGTGCCGACGACGGTTGTGGCAACATTTCCCGAGGCGCTGCCGACAGATCCCGCGACGACGCCGATGACGGTCCTGGTTTCACCTGAGTCGACATCCGTGTCGTTGGCGAGAACATTACCAACGGGGTCTGTTCCAGCCGTTCCGTTCGCGACACCACCTGCTTCCCTAGCGGTAGCAAGATCTGTAACTGCGATCGGAGTATCGTTGACGGCGGTGATAATGACGATGACGTTGCCGGTAGCAGTCAGGGCTCCGCCGGTTCCCTGAGCCCCGCTGTTGCCATCGTTGAAGGTCCAGTCGATCTGCACGCTCGCTGGCGGAGCATCGCTCGAGTTCGCATAGGCGATTTGCTGCATCGCCGAGTTGACCAGAGCGTTTGTTGCGCTGCTATTGAAGGTCAATACCAACGTCCCGGCGCTGTTGGTGGTGATCGTGCCGATCGTCGTGCCACCCACAATCAGGCTACCGCCCTGGGTCAGGGCTCCGAGCGTCCCGGTGGCGGAGAAGAGGTCTTGGGCACTCGCTCCGCCATTGCGAACCAGAGTGAGTGTCGCTCCGCCGAAATTCGTGTTGCTCAGTTCGGCATCAAAGACCCGGACATTGCCGTCCAGGACGATCGCCGTGCTGTTTTCGGTATACGAAACGCTGCCACCGAGCGTGTTGGTGAGGTCGAACTGTGCATCAAGCGAACCGTCGGCATTGTAGCGCACCAGTGCGAAGTCGCTGCTGCTGCCAATCGTGACACTGCCCCCGACCACGATCTTGCCGTCGGGCTGAATGGTTACGCTGTAGGCCTGTTCGTCACTCGTGCCGATCGCGGTGGTCACCTTACCGCCGGTGCCGAAGGAAGTATCGAGCGAGCCGTCCACATTGTAGCGAACTAATGCGAAGTCATTGTTGCTGCCCATCCGGGCATAGCCCCCGACTACGATCTTGCCATCGGATTGAATCGTGACGCTGTTGCCCCGCTCGTTATTCGTACCGATAGCGGTCGTGACCGTGCCGCCGTTGCCGAAGGTGTTGTCAAGCGAGCCATTGGTATTGTAGCGGACGAGTGCAAAGTCCCAACTGGTGCCGTTCCAGGTACCCCCCCCGAGTATAATTTTGCCATCGGCTTGCACCGTGAGGCTGTTGCCTTGATCATTACTTGTGCCGATAGCGGTCGTGACCCTGCCGCCGGTTCCGAAGGAGGTGTCGAGCGAACCGTCCGCGTTGTGGCGGACCAGCGCGAAGTCATTGTCGCTGCCATCTGAGGCGTAGCCCCCGAGCAGCAGCTTGCCGTCGGGCTGGACATTTACGCTGTAGCCCCAGTCGTTACCCGCGCCGAAGTCGAAGGTGACCTTGCCGCCGGTGCCGAAGGAGGTGTCGAGTGAACCATCCGCGTTGTAGCGGACCAGTGCGTAGTCCCAATCGCCTAGCAGGGCCCCGCCCCCGAGCACGATTTTGCCGTCGGGTTGGACTGTGACACTGTAGCCATCTGCAAGGCTTGTGCCGATGGCAGTGATGACGCTGCCGTTGGTGCCGAAGGAGGTGTCGAGCGAACCGTCGGCATTGTAGCGGACCAGCGCGAAGTCCTGGGTGCCGCTCGTGTTCGAGCGACCTCCGACCAAGATCGTGCCGTCGGACTGCAGAGTGATGCTTCGCCCCGCATCGGTGCTCGTGCCCAAGTCGGAGGTGACCTTTCCGCCGGTGCCGAAGGAAATGTCGAGTGACCCGTCCACGTTGTAGCGTGCCAGCGCAAAGTCATTGCTACCATTCCACGTCTGACCCGCGACCAGCACCTTGCCGTCAGGCTGAACCGCGACGCTCCAGCCGATATCGTTGGACGAGCCAAACGCGGTCGAGACAGTCCCATCCCCGCTGAGGAACGTCGGAGCATCGTTCACCGCCGTCACCGTGATCGAGGCCGTATCGCTGTCGGTGCTAAACGCCGTGACGCCACCGGTGCTAGTGATGATCGCGTATTGGCCTTGCGTGCCGCTACTCTGATCCCAGGCCCGGAAAATGATCGCGTCGCTGGCCGTTCCATTGAGATCGCCGAAGGGGATCAGCCGGAGCTGCGCCGTCGGTCCCAAAAGCAGCGCGAGTTCGTTGGTGCTGCTGTTGATCAGGTTCGCATCGATCGTCAACCAAGTCGTCCCGCCGTTGAGGCTGTACTGCCAGGTACCGAGAGTGGTATTCAGCCCGGTGATGGCGATCGCTTCCACCGCCGAACCATCCTGATCGGTGATGCTGCCATCGACGACCAGCGCAGCGACCGTCACGCCGCTGGGGTTGGTCGCGCCTTCCAGCACCAATCCCAAGGTTGGGCTGGCACTCGCGTTCAGTACCGGCGCGTCGTTAGTGTTCGTGATCGAGACAGTGATTACCTGATCGAACGTTGCTCCGGCTAAATCCGTCGCGCGAACCGTAAGCGTGTGCGACGCACTGGTCTCAAAGTCGATCAAGCTACTATTGGCAACCGTGACCTCGCCGGTCGAGGTGTTAATCGCAAAGCGGCCGCCAGCGGTATCGGTCAAACGGTACGTGAACAAGTCACCGGTATCGACATCTTGACTGGTCACCGTACCCACCACTGCCCCGTTGGCCGAATTTTCGGCGATGGTTAAGGAACCCGTAATATTATTTGGCGCGTCATTCGCTCCTTGAATCGTCACCGTGATCTGCGCGGTGCTAGGCAGCCCCCCTGTATCGCGCATCGTATACGTAAAGACATCGTTTAATGTATTCGAAGATGTACGAAGTGCCTGAACTGCGGCGTTGCTGTTGTCGACGGTATAGGTATAGGCACCAGCAGCGTTGATGACGATCGAACCGTAGGTGCCCGCCACGGAGGTCCCCGTCCCCGTCGAGGCGGATGCAGCGACTCCGGCCACAACG
>JBKDPB010000071.1:0-9166 GCA_046342615.1 Planctomycetota bacterium
ACTCGCTCCCCAACCACGCCCAACACGTGCCGAACAAGATCCAACACGACCACGGAAATAACCTCCCCGAAATCCGCGCCAACCGCCATGCCGGCCAGCATAGAGCGGGGTGGGATTTGATCGCCTCTCCCGCCCAACCCAATCGCGGTGCCGGTGAACGCGGTGCCGGTGAACGCGGTGGAGCCCGTGGCGCTGGACGTGGCGGGCCGCCCGGCGATCGGCCTGTTGGCGATCGGCCCAGCGGGGATCGCCCCACACCCGGAGGTACCAGCGGCGAGGGATCGGCCGGCGAGGGGGGGCAAGCTTCCTCGAGCGAAAGTGGATCGACATCCTCGGAATCCGGTGGCGAAGGAGCGACGGGTGGCGAAGCTGCCGCACGGCGACCTCGCGGCGGTGGAGGCGGCGGTGGAGGCGGCGGCCGGGCCCGAGCGGTCCCGTCAGGCAATTACCGAGTCACGCTGACCGTCGACGGCAAAGAATACGCCCAGGAACTCCGGGTCGTCTCCGACCCCAATCTGACCATCCAGTCCGATTTGTCGGGAACCGAGGATGCGTACGATGTGTGGACCGGGGAGTCCGATTCGGATGTGTCCGAGGAAAACGAACCGTACGAACACGAGGCGAGCTCGCCGTCAATCATCGACTCCGATGGCTGATCCAGCCGCACCCATTGCGGCTCGACGAGTATCGGTGCAAGAGAGTCTAATGAGGAGGACGCCTTGCCAACGCAGAATCCTCGCAAGCACCGACCATTCAAACGCATGTCCATCGACCCCGTTCACGAACTGGAACCAACAACCGATGCTCCCCAGCACCACTACCTCCTGGATTGGAGTGAATCGCAGTTGTGCGATTGGCTGACCGAGCGAGGTTGGCCCAAGTTTCGCTCGCGACAAATCCTGACGTGGGTTTATCAAAAGCGAGCGGACTCCTTCGACGCGATGACCGATCTGCCGAAAGGATTGCGGGCTCAGTTGGCATCGAACTTCGAGATTTTCCGAACGGTCACCGCAGCCCACCACAAGTCCGCCGACGGGACAGAGAAACTTTTGTTGCAGCTCGCCGACGGCGGTCGAATCGAATGTGTGCTGTTGCGGGATGGTCCGCGCCGATCGATCTGCGTCTCGAGCCAAGTGGGCTGTGCCATGGGCTGCGTATTTTGTGCCAGTGGTCTCGATGGCGTCGAACGCAACCTATCGAGGGGTGAGATCCTCGAACAAATGCTCAAGTTGCAGCGGCTTCTCGAACCCGACGATCGGCTCAGCCATATCGTTATGATGGGAATGGGGGAGCCGCTGGCGAATCTGCCTCGCGTGCTGGAAGCCTTGGGCGTCGCCAAGGACAGCCAATTCGGTTTGGGGATCAGCCCGCGTCGCATTACCATCAGCACCGTGGGGCTTCCCCCTGCGATCGATAAGCTCGCCGAGTCCAATGCGCCCTATCAGTTAGCGATCAGCTTGCATGCCCCCAACGACGAGCTTCGCAATCGGCTCGTGCCGGTCAACAAGAACACCGGTATCGAAGCGATTATGGATGCAGCCGACCGCTATTTTGACCGCGCGGGTCGCCGACTAACCTTCGAGTATGTCCTCCTGGGGGGATTGAACGACTCCATCGACTGCGCTCGGGAACTGGTACAGCTGCTGCGAGGACGCACGGCGATGCTCAATGTCATCCCCTACAACCCAGTGCCTGGGCTTCCCTACGAAACCCCATCGGCGGACGCGATTCATGCGTTTCGCAAAACATTGCTCGATGGCGGGATCAACGTCATGTTTCGTCAGCGCAAAGGGGACGAAATCCAGGCGGCGTGCGGACAATTGCGGCGGCTGCGCGAACGAGAACCGCAAGTGGTTGGAATCGCTCGCGAGCGGAACTGAGTCAAGGCGAAGTCTTGCTCAACAGCTGCTGCTCAGCCCACGGCTTGAGTTTCTCGCGAAAAATCTTGGCGTTATGGCGAATATCGGTCGGCAGCGAACGCGGGTAAATCAGGAAGTGTTCAATCTCGACGTTGGGCATGGCGGCGCGAATCATGGAGCGCCATTGGGACTCGCATCGCGACTGGTTGCCCTTGATGTGGCTCCGCCGTGCAGACCATGGTTCGATGATCAGGCATGGTCGTTGGTTCGGGGATTGCCCCACGGGTACCAGTGCCGATCGGAAGACATCCGGATGAGAATTGACGATCGCCTCGATCGGTTCAGTGAACAGGATTCGATGGGGCATCGTGACGCGATGGCCTTTTCGTCCGCAATACCAGAAACGACCCTGCTCATCGAGGTAGCCGACATCGCCCATGCGATGCCAGATCTTGGGTGTTGTTAGCGTTCCGACCTGTTCCTCGACTTTATGGATCGCATTCTGATCGGTGCGTGTGACATAGGCCCGAGTCACCGGCAACCCAGAGACCATCAGTTCGCCGATTTGGCCCGTCGCAAGTTCGCGAGCCTCGGCGAGGGTTGCAATCGGTTCGTCGGAGATGGCGATGACTTTCCAGTCGATGCCGGCGAATCGCTTGCCGACACATGTACCGGCACCCTTCTCCGTCTTTCCGCGCGTCTCTTGGAGTACTTCGCGGGATTCGATCGATGCGATCGGCAAGGCTTCCGTCGCCCCGTAGGGAGTGAACATCATGCCATCGGGATGCATGGCGGCGCGAATCTGTTGCAACACGCGAGCGGGAACAGGAGCCCCTGCCGAGAGAACCAAGCGGAGCGATTCCATGCGGCGACCGGTCTCGCTGCAATACTCGCCCACGCGCGTCCACAGAGCCGGCGAGCCGAACGATTGATCGATCCCCCATTGTTCGATCGCATCGAGCAAGCGTTTGGGGATCACCGACGCAGGGCGTGTTGGATCCATATCGGGCAGAATCGTCGACGTCCCCATCACCGCATTGAATAAACCGAAAAGAGGAAATCCACTCAGATCTTTTCGTCCCGGCGCGATGCGGTAGTGGGTCGAGATCATATCGATCTGGGCTTGGAAGGTTTGGTGTGTGTAGAGGACTCCCTTGGGTGGACCGGTGCTGCCGGTGGTGAAGATCACGGCTGCCGGATCGAGCATGTGCGTGGTCGGGGTGCGAAAATCGGTCGCCTGATGCCGCCGTTCCAAATCGTTGAGCGTCGGGGAGGGGAGGACTCCGAAGCGTCGTCCCACGGTGACATTGAGCCGCGCTTCGGGAAACAACGAACGCTTGGCTTTGACGATCGCCTGAGCAAGCGGGATTCCGACAAAGCCGTCGGGGCGAGCCTCCGACAGGCAGGTCAAGATATGTTGGCGCCCCATCCCCGGATCGATCAGAATCAGAGTCGCACCGGACTTGAGCAGCGCAAAAACCAGCGTGATGAAGTCCTCCCCGAAACGAACGAGCAAGGCGATCCGCTTGCCCGGTCCGATCCCCATACTTTGCAGCCCCGCTGCGATGACCGAGGAACGGCGATCCAAATCGGCCATAGAAATCGTCGTATACGCGCGCTGCGCGCCCTGTCGATGCGAGCCGATCGGAGTCGCGATCGCGAGTTGATCGGGTGCTTTCGCGGCCTGGAAACTGAGCCGCAGGCCAACGTTGGCATTGTCGATGGAGTTTCGCTCTTGGACTGCGTTCATGGAGCCGAATTCATGGAACCGAGTTCATTTCACCGTGATTTCGATGCGCCAAGGGGATCGTTGCGAAGCGTCCTCGGGCGCGGCCATGGCCGCTTGATCAAATTTTGGGGGACCGTAACCCCGTTTGGGATTATTCGAGAACCCATAGCGTTCCGTCGGAATACCGATCAGACTCTTATCGAGTCGGCCGTTGTCGTTTCGATCATGGTAGGCCGAAATTGCGATTTGGTTATCGCCTTGGTCTCGGTTCCCGCCACGCCACCGAAACGTCCAGCGAACCGATTCTCCTTCGATAGCGAGGACGCTGCGGTCCACCGCTTGCTCGGGATCCTGGAAGCTCGAAGCGGATTCGTACGCCGCTACGCGGCATTTCCCTTCGTGGTTCTCAAAGCCAGAAATCGTTACTTCGACCGGCAAGCCTTCCGAACCATTGGTGTCCGGGGAAGCGATGGCGGCAGGGGGCTGATGCGGTGAATCGCAGCCTAATGCGGCAAACACGACCCCGAGAAACAGGGCGCATGAACGAGGGTTCCAACTCATGAAGGCAAGTATTCACTCTGGGATCAGGCCGGAGCAGGACATCCGCCCCGAACGGAATTTCAACACGGAAATGAGTACACGGATGTGTTGTGAATTGTTACCATAGGGGTTGTCAAGGTGATGGAGACTCTCATTCAGCAAATTCGAGGATGAAGATGGCAAATCCGGGAGAAAAAGAGGATTCCCTGAACACCCGGCTTCCGGGTTTGCAGGAGACTCGAAAACCATCGCCCCCCTCGAAGCCTGCGGCGGGCAAGCCTGTGGTAAAGGTCGAGGCGGGTTCCTCGACACCTGCGAGTCACCCCGATCCTGAAGGACCCGTGAATTATGAGACTCACCGCAAGAATTCCTTTTGGGGTTCTTTGTCGAGTTTCTCCGTCAGCACGGTTGTTCACATCATCGCCCTTCTCGCCTTGGCCGCCTGGAACATCGAGCCCATTCAAAAGGAGATCCAACTTCTACTGAATGTTGGCGAGCCTGTCTCCGAGGACAGCGGGCTAGAGGAATTCGCGATGGACGATGCGGCTGCAGAACTGAGCAGCGAGTCGGAAGACGAATCGCCGAGCGATGCCCCCGTCGTAGAACCCAGCATGGTGGAGACCGAAGTCACCCTGGACGTCAGCAATTTGGTTGCATCGGCTCCCGAGGTTTCCATGCCTTCCCTCAGCCAGGCATTGGCTCCTTCGTCGGGAATCTCCGCGCAAAGCAATGCCGCAATGCGCGCCGCCATGGGCGCTCGTTCCAACAAGGAAGCCAAGCGCGAGATGCTCAAGAAGTTTGGGGGGAACGACGACACCGAACGCGCCGTCGCCTTAGCCCTGAAGTGGCTGGCCGCGCACCAAAATCCGGAAACCGGGGCCTGGACCTTGGCCCATTCGCTGATCTGCAACGGCCAGTGCGATCATCCGGGACGCCGCACCGCAAGCTTGAATGCCGCAACCGGGATGGCGCTCATGTGCTTCCTCGGGGCAGGCCAAACCCACTTGGAAGGCGAATACAAGGAGACGGTCTTCAAGGGACTGAGCTTTCTCATCCAAAGTATCCGCGTGGAAAAAGGGATCGGAGGCTGGTATCGAGGCGACGGCCACGGTCAAGGTCTTGACGACATGTACGCGCACGGCATCGCTGCGATCGCCATGTGCGAGGCGTATGGCATGACCCGCGATCCACGTTTGCTCGAAGCCGCACAACTGAGCATCAACTTCCTGTCCTATGCGCAGAACCCACTCACGGGAGGCTGGCATTACTCCCCGTTCCCGCTCGGCAAGTTGCCCGGCGACACCTCGGTCGTGGGCTGGCAGATGATGGCAGTCAAGAGTGCCGCCATGGCCGGCTTGGATTACGATCTGGAGTCGATCCGCCGAGCGAACTTCTTCTTGGATTCGGTGATGGTGCCTGGAGGATTCGGCTACCACTACAGTGTCGAGTCAAAAATGAAGGACCCCGCAGGCTATAACCCTGCGATGACCGCCTGCGGCGTTTTGTGCCGAATGTACTCCGGTTGGAGCAAAGAAGACCCGACGATCAAGGCGGCTGTGCAAAAATTTGCAACCGACGGTCCCTCACCCGCCAACAGCTACTACAACTACTATGCGACGCAAGTGATGAAACAGCACGGAGGTCCGGAGTGGGAGAGTTGGAACACGCGGATGCGAGATCTGTTGCTGTCAACCCAGGTCCAATCCGGTCACGCAGCAGGAAGCTGGTTCGTTGAGGAGAGCATCAGCTCCGAGCAAGGGGGCCGACTCTACGTTACCTGCATGAAGACGATGATGCTGGAAGTCTACTACCGCTATATGCCTTTGTACGCGGAACAAGCCCAAGAAGACTCGTTTGAGCTGTAACCGTCGAATGGACAAGGATCAAAGCCGACTCTTGATTTCCTTGACCGCGTCCGCCGTCGGCGTCCCTTTGTAGAAGTCATCGAGCGGATAACAGCCCGATGGCAACCCATTGCGAGGGGCGGTCGTGCAATCCGAGAATGTGCGACAAATCAATTTGCGCGCCGCAGCGTTGCCCTCGGCCGCATCGCGCAGCACCCTCGGATACGAGAGCATTGTCCTGCCAAGCCCAACGCAGTCGGTCCAGCCATCGCGCACGGCATGCTGCGCCGCATGCGGAAGATACTCCTGCAGGTAGGAATAACCGGAACCGACCACAATCAGCTCGGGATGCCTCTCCTTGATCGCACGCGTTGCTCGCAGATGCCTGGCCACACCCAACAGCGGGTCTTCGTGCGGTTGGTAACCATCCGATGGAGGAAACGCCGCAGGCCGGACCAAGTGAGGGGAGTAATACGGGCTCCCGGCCGAAACATTGAGCAGACTCACTCCGGCTGTTTTGAACAACCCGATGCACCGAAGTGGCTCGTCCAGATCCATTTCGGTCGGTTTCTCGGGATTGACACCGAAACCCCAGCGATAGGGAATCAGATGGTTGTGGGCCGTCGGACGGCCTTGACCGAGTCGCCCCTCCACCGCGGTGGAGGGATCGGGCTCAAACGGGACGGTATCAAAGGCGCTCATACGAACCCCGATCCCTAATCCAGGGCATGCTGCTCGAATCCCCGCGATGATTTCCAAAACGATGCGCGCTCGATTCTCGAGGGAACCTCCGTACTCATCGTCTCGAGTCTGCGCGCTCAGGAACTCGTGCAACAGATATCCGTGGCAGCACTTGACATCGACAAAGTCGGCACCGATTTCCTGCGCGAGACGGGCCGCAGCGATGTAGTCGGCGATCAGTTCTCGAACTTGCGAGGCTGTCAGCAGTTGAGCATCCGATACACCGCCAAAACGCAGGTCGAGGAGTGGATGGCGATGCGCGACACGGCCCTCCCATCGATGGTGATCCCGAGGACGGCAAAAACGCCCGGAATGAGTTAACTGAAATCCGACGACCAGGTCGTCGTCTCGGCCCAGATGTTTTCGGTGCTCCTCGCGGAGGGCGAGGAGGAGTTGCTGAATTCCGTCGCGATTTCGATCGACCAAGATGAGTTGATTTGGGTTGGCCCGTCCATCGGGTCGAACCGCCATCGCCTCACCTCCCCAGACAAGTTTGGCTCCTGATTCGCCAAATCGTCGCCAACGCCGCAACATCGGTTCGGTGATCCCGCCATCGAGCGTCCCATCCCAACCTTCCATAGGCTGGACGGTGATCCGATTGCCGATCGTGCGGCTTCCCCAAGAAATGGGTTGCAGCAAGCTCGATTCCGAATGCGTGTGGACTTCATCATCGATCGGAATATCGGCCCCGACGCGCTGCGCGTGGCTTCGAAATTGCGCGATGCTTTTGAGAGATGCGATTTTGGTAAGTTGGTACATGTTGCGGGCTCAAGCTGGCGTGCTAGCCACTTGCGGGCGGAATCCGTATCGAAAGGACCAAAAAAGAATGACCAGACCGGCAACGATACCTAGAAAGCTAATCCATTGGGAGATACTGAGCGGAGTACCGAAAACCCCTTGTTCATCGACGCGGATGATCTCTTCGAGGATGCGAATGATCCCGTAGCCGACCAACCCTGCTCCAAAGACGAGACCGGGTCGCTGCAGCCAGGGTGCGATCGACAGAGTCCACAGGCACAACACGAGACCGCTGATCGAGGCATAGATCTGGGACGGGTGAACCGGCAAGCTTCGTTTCGGAAAGGCCTGGACAGGCACTCCCATTCTCTTGCCGTCCACGATCAAGCTTGCCACAAACTCAGGGGATGCAGTTGGTTTATCGGGGGGAGGTGGCAAGATGATGATTTTCATGTCGTCGAGGACTTGCCCGGCCTTCAATCCTCGAGACGCGGCCCAACCGTTGGCATCGACCGATTCAATCTCCCAAGAATCGCCACTCCCCTTTCGGGTGCGCATTCCGAGCAATCGGCCATGTTCGAGTTGATCCATGTAGGCTGGCGCCCCCGGCGGAAACGCAATCGACGGCAAGTGCGACTCGCAGACTCCGCCAAAACAGCAACCGTTGAGCAGGCAACCGATCCGACCGAACGCCAAACCAATAAAGAAAGCGGGAACCACCGCATCGAAAAGCGGGATCGGACGAACGCGATTCCACAAAGTCCAGGCGAGGATAACGACCATGGCTCCGAGCACGCTTCCGTAGACGACCAGCCCCCCTTCGGTAAACTGCAGAGCGACGCCCAATTTCTCGCGAAATGTCGTCCCCTCCAATTCGTTCCACTTTTGGACAACATAAAACAGCCTCGCTCCGATCACTCCGGATACGACGACCAAGACCGAAAGAACAAAAAATGCATCGTCGGAAATCCCGAGCCGGTGGATCCGCCGGCTTGCGATTTGCACGGCAAAAAATATTCCGATGACGACCATGACGCCATAGCCTCGGATGGGTACACCGAGACGCACTTCCTCCGGCGTCCCCGCAAACATGGTCGTTTCAAACTGTGGAGCGACCACACCGAACATGAACGTCACGATGCCCCCCCAAATGCACCATCCAAGAAAATCCTCTCTCAGGCCTCTCCACGGATCGGCCTTGGTTCCGCTCATCGCGATCATCAGGGTGGCGTAGAGGACCATTCCCAGCATCACCCAACTGACCAATCCAACCACGGGCAGTGGTCCGATGGCATGAGGCAAGTAAAAGAGGGTTTGAAGCATGGAGCGGACTTCCTTCCGTGCAGCCGTTATGCTCGTCGCACCAGCGTCTGGTTATCGATCAAGCGGGTCGTACCTACGCGGGCAGCGATGAGCGCCACTCCCTCGCGTTCCACCGATTCTAATGGCTCGAGCGACTCGGTGTCCACGACGACGGCGTAGTCAATCGAGTCGACAGGCGACCTCAAGAGCACCTCGCGCATGGCTTCCTCCAACTCCGAGATCTTGGTGCAACCAGCATCCAACAACTCCTGGGCTCGATGCAAGGCTCGGCTTAATCCCAAGGCTCTCTCCCGCTCCGACTGGGACAAATAGCGGTTGCGGGAACTCATGGCCAACCCATCCCGTTCTCGAATCGTCTCACAAGCCTCGATGCGTATCGGAACGGCCAGATC
>JBKDPB010000072.1:0-6497 GCA_046342615.1 Planctomycetota bacterium
GTCCGTTCCCATCGGTTTCCATAAAGGAACCGATACTATGCGGATAGAAGCCATCGTTTTGCCGCTTGGATATCTCGGCCTCCAGTTCAGTTTGATTTATCCCAAGGGAAAAATCCCATTGCGTACCGGCGCGATTCTCCCGGAAAACACAGACGCATCGGAAATCACTCGATCCAACTTGGACTTGCATCAAATGCGGACGCCAGCCACGTTCACGGTACTCCTTCACCAAAGTGCGCAGCTCGTCGAGCGAGACATCGAAGTGGACGCGATGGCCGATCCCCGGCTGAAAGAGGCGCGACTGCATGACACGGGCGCCGCGATCGCTTCGAGCCAAACTGATCGATGTCGGCAACCACCCCGCAAGGCTGTCTTGCTTGATTTCCCTCAACATAGCATCCGAATCATCCCACCAGGTCTGCCAGTTTTGGTTCGAAGCAACCCACAACATGAGACCACCAGGCTCGTCCGCAGGGGGTGGTTCTGCGTAAAAATACATCCGCCAAAGGCAGGCATGCGTACCATTCATCGCTTCAAAATCCAATTGGGAAGCATCGTGATCCTTGAATTCATGGACTTGCCAGTCCACTCCCGTCGTATTTCGGATAGCAACCGCATCGAACACCGGGGGATTCGATCCGGCTCGAACGTTGATGCTCGTCGGAATGTACCTATCCTTTAGCGATTCGAGCCACTTGCGGCAGCTCGCTAAATCGACCCCGTGAATCTCCGTAGCCTCGATCTTTGAACGATTCTTCGGATCGAACGCCAATCGCTTGACGGCCGATAGGCTCAGCGCAAGTCGGATGCCGGTATGGATTCCCGGCGCTTGTTCCGCATCATCATCGAGGCGAGATGCTGACCGACTGGTTGCGGCGGGCCAATACCAATCTCCTCCTCGAATGACTCGTTTTCCATATCCGCTGACCGCTGGCCCGGAGGGATTGACCGCGATGGTAACCGATCGTTCCTGATAGGACGACAGCGAGTAAGCGTCGAATACATGCTCGTAAACATTGCCATGCATGTCGTGCAACCCGAACGGATTCGGGGGGTACGAACCGACAGGTACCGTACGCTGGACAACGCTTCCGACGTTTTCGCTCGCCGCTAGATCCGTTTCATCGTCTCCGGTCCAATACCGCGTCGAGGTCCCTGCTCGACAAGCGAACTCCCATTGGGCTTCGGTCAGCAATCCGTAGGCTCCCGGCCATCCTGCGATCGTCCACGGTTCATTTTCCGAAGGAATCGAGGGGAGTTGAAGTCGCGAATTCAATCGCTTGCACAAATCGACTGCGTCCTTCCAAGAAAGACTTTCGACGGGAAGTTGTCGCGTATCCCGATCCTTCAACGAACCGGCCCCCGGCCCGCCGGCTCGGAAGTAGGCCGGATTGGATGACATGATGTCTTCAAACAGCGATTGGGAAACTTCTGTCGTCGAAACATAGTACGGCTGCGTAATCACCACCCAATGCTGCGGAGCTTCGCTGAAAATCCTGCTCGCCCAATTGCCGTTGTCCGCTGCGATCGCGAGAGAGCGATCGATCTCCTTCTGACTACTCCCCATCAAGAATATCCCCGGGGGAACCAATCGAAATCGAGTACCGAGCGGGTCCTCATACTCAACGGGAGCACCAACGTAATCGGCCCATCGCTGTTGCAACTCCGACGCCTGTTGGGCGCTGAAAGGAACGATCGCAGGTGCTGGCGCATCGGATGGCCAGTGCTTTGCAAACTCCATCTTGGCTTGCTCCAGGAGTGGTTCGGTCGCTTGCCGATCGGGGGTTCCCACCGCAAATTTCTCTTTCTCTACGGTTGGCTCCGTCTCACGCTTCCGCCCTTGCGTCAGCCAAACGCCCAGGGCCAACACAATCGCCAGGGGGATTGCAGCCCCCAGCCAAGCGAGCCTCCAAAGATCGATCGACGAAAACGTCGGTGCATCGACTTGTTCAATGATCGACGGCCTCGTTTCGGGTGTCTTGTCCCGCTCATTTCGCTCGTTGTGAAGCCCTTGGAGTTCCCCTGCCACGAGATCGAGAGATTCGAAACGATCCTCCGGATTCTTCCGCATCATCCGATCGATCACGCTGCACAGCCATGCTGGCGCGTCGGGATTGATCTCGGCGATGGGCCGCGGATTGGCCTCGGAAACACGGCGCATCACTCCCAATGCGCTGCTAGCGCGAAAGGGTGGTCGCCCCGTAATCATCAAATACAGTACGCTTCCCAGACTGAACTGGTCGCTTCGAGGGTCGAGACTCTGGCCTTGCGTCTGCTCCGGCGACATGTACATGGGGGTCCCCGCGACGAAACCTGATTGGGTCAAGCTCGCGTCATCGACGGTCCGGGCAAGCCCAAAGTCGGTCAGTACGACGCGCGGCTCTCGCCCTGGTTCGATCAGAATATTGGTCGGCTTCACGTCGCGATGGATCAATCCGTTCGCATGCGCTGCCGCCAGTGCCTGGGCCAACTGAACGGCGATGGGAAGAATCTGCGCACAGTCGAGCGGTCCTTCGTCATCGATACACTCGTGCAACGTACGTCCCCGCACCCGCTCCATGACAATGTACGGGATCGGCTCTTCTTCCACGGCAAAGACCTGGATCACGTTGGGATGCCGAATCGCGGCTCCCGCGCGGGCTTCGCGAAGAAAGCGTTTGCGAGGGGGGGAAGTTTTCGCCAGATGGGGAAGCAGGACTTTGATCGCAACTTCCCGCTCCAGTTTGGTATCCCAGCCTCCCAAGACGACGCCAAACGCGCCTTGGCCGAGCGTTTCGCGGATCACGTAATGACCAAGGTTGCCCAGCGTCCCAGGATACGTCGCTGGCGCCAAAAACGACAAATCGACCTCGGCCGACAACGGCTTCCACTCGCTGGTCTGGCTCGCGGTGTCGTTGTCGGGTTCGGAATCCAGAAACTTTCCTAGGTTACCCGACAGAGCGACAAGCGACTCGATCCGTCCGATGAGTTCGCGATCCCCCGCGCACGCCTTTTCGAGGAAGGCACGACGTTCGGAAGGATCGGAGATTTCGATGGCACGCAGGAAAAGTACGCGTTCTTTCATCATGGCTTTCCATGGTCCGGCCAATGGGAGTTCAACCGGATCCTCATGCGTGGAAACGGAGGGGGATCTGCCAAAAAAATCGAAAAAAGACTAGTCGGTCGTCATGGTATGCAGAAGCCAAGTCCGTGCGAACTGCCAAAGCCGATGGGCCGAACGCTCCGAAATCCCGAGGCACTGGGCCGCCTGCGAAACCGTCAGACCCGCGAAAAAGCGAAGCCGAACGAGTTCCTCGGCCATCGGATCCCGCTTGGCCAGGGCGATCATGGACTCCTCGAGCGCCAAGAGCAACGCGGGGGCCTCAGCATCGGACAGCGGGCTGGATAGCGCCCCTTCGTCGATTGCCTGACGAATCATCCCGCCACCCCGCTTCCGTCCCCCTTTCTGCCGCGCGCGATCGATCAGGATCCTCCGCATGGCTTGAGACGCGGCACCGAAGAAATGCCCGAGATCTTCCCACTGGGGCGATTGGGCTTCGGGCCCGAGCATGCGCAGAAACGCCTCATGCACCAGCGCGGTCGCTTGCAAAGTCTGCCCTGCCGATTCCCGGTTCAATTTGGCCTGGGCGAGCTGCTTGAGTTCTTCATAGACCAAGGGAAACAACGCTTCGCTCGCAAGGCGGTCTCCTTGGGAAATGCGGGCGAGCAATTGGCTGGCTTGGGTTGTTGGATTCATGTTTTCCAGGCGTCGGCCACACCCAGTCGAATCGGCTCTCGCGTTCGAGAGACCACCAGCGGAATCGATATCGGTTCGGACCCGTCGTACCAGCACAGCAACGACCACTGGATTCGAATCAATTGCCCTTGGAGGCTCTCTGGGCCGCGCGGCAGCACGACCGACCAAGCGCGCTCCTCGCTCGGGGACAACTGTGTCCATTTTTCCGAGCCGACGACTTGGTGGTCGCTGGTCCCTTTGCCCTCGGTTTCCCATCGCAGTTCAAGATGGATCGCGCGCGGAAGACTGACCATGGACCATCGCACCTGGGCATGAAGCGTTTCGCCAGGCGCATAAGCACGCCCTGCGTGATCAACCTGGACTTCAAGCATGATTCGGCTCACTCACAGGCGGGGTCAAGATACGAATCGGGAACGCGTCGTCGAGATCAGGCCACCAATTTACGACGCCGTGCAACTGCACGACCCACAGAATCTCGTTGTTCTTGCTCTTGAAGGAATGCATGGTGTCGCGAGGTAGCTCCACCAGGGAGTACCCTTTGGCGATCTGGTTGGGATCCTCCGTTTCGATCAACACTTTTTCGAGGAAGACCGATTCTTCGGTTCGCGTGTTGGTACCTTGTTGGTACTTCACGACCTCTTTGCCCAAGAGGGTGACTTTCAAGTTGCGGATCGCGCTGGCCTTTCCCTTGAACATCCAACTGACTTCGAATTCGTCACCAGGGTAGAGATTGCGTTGACTCAGAGCCAACGTCGGCTTCGGGTTAAAACATTTCAGGATCAAGTAGACCGCAAACGCATCGATGGCCAAACTGAATAGCAGGAAAAGTCCCGGACAAATGATGCCCGGCGAAAAACCGCTCTGCAGAATGCCGATCACGATGGCCGCTGGAACCGAAGTAAAGATGAGGCCGAAAATCAACACAACGATCGCAACCGCCAGCCGCGACACTTCCGGTTCAACGACCAGAGGTCCGTTTGGATGATTGTCCTCGACCGGACATGCATCCTCGGGGAGTGCAGACCAAGACGCCGAAAGGGACATCGATCAGGGCTCCCAGTCCCCTAAGCCGACGCGGAACAGTCCGTCGCTGTTGGCTTGGCCTCGCGCCATGATCGGGGTATTGAACAGCGTCGAGATGTTGCCCTGGTTGTCGACTGCGATGACTCCCCCCGAATCGAGGGGCAGGGTTTTGTCGACCGCGTGTCCGACCGCCGTCTCGAGATTCTCGTGGAGATACTCCATGCGAGCCGAAATCGCCGACGCGATGTGATGCTTGATGAACAATTCGCCGACTCCGGTGCAACTGATCGCGCAGGTTGCATTGTTCGCATAAGTGCCGGCTCCGATCACGGGCGTGTCGCCGATCCGGCCATATTTCTTGCCCAGTAACCCTCCGGTACTGGTCGCGGCTGCGAGGTTACCGTGCGAGTCCATCACCACGCAACCGACAGTTCCTAAATAGAACAGTCGATCTTCCCCTCGATCATGGTCAAATTTGGAGGTCGCTTCCTTCTTGGCCTGCTGCCGCTGTTTCCATTTTCGCCAGCTTTCCAATTGTTCTTCGGTCTTGAAATACTCGGGCAGGGCCGTGGGCAATCCGAGTTGTTCCCCGAACTCGTCCGCTTCATGACCGCACAGGAAGACGTGTGGGGTTTTATCTCGGACGGCACGCGCCAGACGGATTGGATTGCGGGAGCGGCGGACATTGGCTACGGCACCGCACGACAGGTCGGAGCCATCCATGATGCTAGCATCGAGCGAATACTCGCCGATCTCGTTCAGGACGGTACCGCGGCCCGCATTGAAATTCGAATCGTCTTCGAGAACCTGCACGACCGCCTCCGCCACGTCGACGGCCGACGCCGATTGCTCGAGCATCTCCTTCCCCTTGCTCAGGGCGGCTTGCAACCCGACGATTCGCGCGCGTCGCTGTTGGGCGTCCCATCGATCCAGATCCCCACCCGCACCGCCGTGAATCGCGATCGACCATTTGGGTTTCGTTGTTTCAGAAGCGGCGTCAGGACTCGATTCGGTGTTCACGGATGGACTAGGATCGGAAGAAGGTTCAGATGAATAAACAGGACCAATGCACAGAGCCAGCCCCACGAAAACAAGTGTGCCGAACCCAGACCCATGGGAACAGCGACAACGATGGGTCGATCTCGACATGATGCATGCCTTTCTCGGTCGCTCACAAGTGTTGCGTCAATTTGACGAGGATGTCACGGTTGGGAAGATTGTAGCGGGTACGAGTCCGATCTGCGACATCCTCGGGAATTGCATCCTCGCATTTCCAGGATCGCGGCAAGATGGATTCCAAGAACTCCGAAGTTCGTGCGAATAGTACAATACAAACTTCGCCCGAGAGTTCGAACGGAACCCTCGCTTCCGCAGGCAAGGCAGGCAATTCACCCTTCGGGCAATGCACAGAACCCGTAATTTCTTTATGCGATAAGGAGAGTTCCCCACGATGCGCAAGCCCTTCTGCACTACGTTGCTGCTCTTGGTCGGAGTCGTCTTTATTTCAGTCCTCGGGTGCGATATCCGAATTCCTCGCTTAGGCTCGGGAAAGGTCGTCCGCGGCAACGGTGTCGTTGTCACTGAGGAGCGAGCGATCGAAGACTTTCATTCGATCGAAGTCCCTGGCGCGATTCAAGTAGAGATCTCCTACGATGCGGAACCGTCTTTGAGTATCACGGGAGAGGAAAATCTGCTCGCGATCATCGAAACCGCTTGCGAGGATGGTCGATTGGTGATC
>JBKDPB010000073.1:0-17539 GCA_046342615.1 Planctomycetota bacterium
CTCGATGGGTACAGGGCTCTGCGATGTGCGAACCGTTGTTCCGTCATCGACGCGGATCATGCTGAATTCTCGATCGCCGAAAGCGACTAGCAGCTTGGATCCATCGGTCGAAAACTCCAGACAAAGAACGCTCTCCAATTGCTCCAGGATTCGATCTCTCGTGGTGCCGATTTCGCATACGACCAGTCTCTCTTGCTCATTTAGGAATGCATAATGCGACGCATCGCTGGATAGGACGACTTCCCATGGAGCAGACGTTTTTCGAGATGGTTCGACCGCCGTGTAATTGTCTGTTTCAAAAAAGGCCAATTTGCCATCGCGGCCGGTCCACATCAAATACTTTCCATCAGAACTATATGCCATCAACGCAGTCAGTTGCCGTTCGTCGGCGAGAAAACGAAATAAACGAGCATTGTTCTCGAAGTCCCAAACCGCGATTTGACCTTCGTTCCCGCTGATCGCCAAATGGGGCTGGAATGGCGAAAATGCAATGCTGGTGATAATCCCTTCGTGCTCGAAAGTTAGAGTGGAACGAGACGCGCTGACCATACGGTTGTAATAGTACCACGGAAACGAGCGGAGCTCCGGCAATTGCCTCTCAAGCAATTCGGAGGCGAGACCAACCAAACCGCGATCCCAAGCCTCTTGCACCATGTTCATATGAGCGACATAGAGGTATTGGTTGGTAAGCTTCTTCTGAGCGAGGGCTTGGGCCGCCTCCTGAGTTGCCTTTCGACTGCTGGCCTGGGCATTCACAGCACTGAGACGAGCCCGTTGCCATAACACGGAGACAGATATCAAGCCCGTCAACAACGAGAGTGCAAGTCCCGCAATCAGACTTGCGACGAGCGGCTTTCGTTGACACCAACGGACAGCTTTTTCCAAGGTCCCCGTCGGGCGAGCCTTGATCGGTTCGCCGTTGAGAAAGCGTTGCAAGTCATCGGCCAATTCGGCGCAACTTGAGTAGCGTTTTTCTCGTTCTTTCTGCAAGCACTTCAGCGCGATGGTTTCGATATCCCGCGGAATGGATGAATTGAGCGACCGCAACGTTGGAGGCTCTGCATGGACGATTTGATGCAACAGCATCGGACGATTGCCACGAAACGGAAGCTCATGCGTTAGCAACCGGAAAAGGATCACGCCGAGCGAGTAGACATCCGATCTAGAATCGACATCATGAGATTCTCCACGCGCCTGCTCGGGCGACATGTACAATGGGGTTCCGAGGATGGTTCCGTCCATTGTCACGGTCAATTCATCGGTTTCCCGCTTAGCCAGTCCGAAATCGACGATGTAGGGTTTACCGGTGTCATCCAAGAGGATGTTGGAGGGCTTCAAATCTCGGTGAATCACTCCAGCCGAATGCGCGTAACCGATAGCTTCTGCAATCGTCGCTACCATCTTCGCTGATTCTTGTACGCTTAGTTTCTTCGCCGAAAGAAAGTCCTCCATCGAAACGCCTTCGATAAACTGGCTAACGATGAACAGCACGCTCTCATGCCGACCAACCTCGAACACCGGCACGATGTTCGAATGCTTCAACTGTGCAGCAGCCCGGGCTTCGCGAAAGAACTTCTCAGCGTTTTTTCCAACGAGCTGCTTGGCATGAGGAATCTTGATGGCGACAAAACGATCCAACTGCGTATCTTTGGCTTTCCAAACCTCGCCAAATGCACCGGTTCCGACGGACCGGATCAGATCAAATTGTCCAATCGATATCTTGCCATCGCCAGCAGGCATAACCGTTGTCTCCGCGAGCAAGTCAAAATCTTGCCCACATTGACTGCATTTCAAGCTCGAAGATTCATTGCTTTCTTCGATCTCGACCCTCGAGGAACATCGCGGGCAACGTGTTTGCATCGCTTCACCGTATATCGACTGTGTCTTGGGTCACCGGAAAGGAGAGCATCGAATCTCAACGGTCGAGCAGCTCGGTTGCATCCTGCTCGGAAATATCGCGACCTCATGCTGCGAAGGGTGAAGCCTCCTTCGTTGTAACGGATCGCAATGAATGAAGCAACTTGCGATTCGGGTTTCGTTTGCCTTTGTTGCCGAGCACGTGGGTCGCATGGCGGCGACCCGTGCCTTGGGACTGGGTGTTCACCTGCCGATCGGCGGCAGAGCCACTGGGTTGCGGCGATAGACGGCTCGGTCGGGCCATTGAACTTGGTAGTCGGTAAAGCGGTCGTCGCGGACAGGGTAATCGGTGCTGATGAACTGCGCTCCGCTGGCCATCGCCGCATCGCGCATCTTCGTGTCGCCGGAGCGAGCTTGACGCGTATCGGCGTCCGCACGCGTCCTCACGAGAAAACCTTGCTTGACCGCACTCTGTATCCGATCGAAATCACCGATCGGATTGTTGATCTTCATCCATGCCGCTGCCGGATGGTCGGCGGCGACCGAGGCGAACATGGCTCGCCCCTCGAGTCCCGGGTGATCTTTCAGATACAGATCGCGAAGGCCGTTGGTGTTGTCGAGCGCAAAGAGGATCTTGCCGCGCGATTCCATCAAGGTCGGCCATCCTTCGCGCATCACCGCATCGCGGAGCGTCGTGTGCTTGCCGCGGATCGTATCCGGGATCCATCGCCGCTGCTCGGGCACGGTCGACAAAACCACGCGATCCAATTCGTCTAAGCTTGACGCATCGAACGGATGCGGCTTGACCCCCGACAAGGGTGGAGCGGAGTCCTTCAACTCCAACAGGACCAGAATCGGCAGATGGTCCGGATGAGATTCCGACCACCGGACCACCTGCTGGAGGGCCCCTTCGAGCGTAGGAACATGCGTGGCGTAATCGAAGCCAGGAGCGTGAATGACTTTGAATCCGGGCCGCTGCATCACCTCGGCAAAATCGAATTTCATCCGCTCATCTTCCACCGGTGCTCCCAGCAATTTCCAGACACCGGGGGAACTGTACCGTCCACCGTGGGGATCGGCAAACAGATCCAGTTCAATCTGTCGGATGCCCAGTTCGGAGAACTGGCTCGGCAAGGGCGGGTGCGTGTAATCGATCCCGCGGGCTGTCTCGGCACCGCTAATCGCAATCAGCTCCATCACCTTGGGGGTCGGAGCGAGATGGTACGAGTTGTGGGTACCGATGACCTGGATTTGGTTCAGCCGCAGCTGTTCATCGCCAGGTTGGATTTCTTGCGCATGGAGAGGGCAGTTGCTACCTGCCAGGAGCGCAAGGGTGAGCAGGGCCAAAAAACGGAACGGATACATGGCTTTCTCTCCGAAAACGTGCCAGGGGACTAAGGGCGGCTTCGGCTGAGTTGCCCCTGTTCCAAACGATAGGCTTGCCGGTCGGCGGTCCGCCAGTCCCCCTGGCGAGCCAGTGCGAAAATCTTCTCGAATTCTTTCCACTCGGCCTCGGACAAATCCCCCGATTCCCGTCGCTGGCCGACGGCTCGTTCGACCCCATCCAATTGATCGGGGCGTTGGCTCGAGCATGCGGTGCGAAGGAGCTGGATGTATTTGAGGTTGTCGTAATGGACGACGGCGGGTCGGGTCCAGAATTGCCAGGCGAAAGATCCGCCGACGAGCAATAGCAGAAGGCTTCCAACACCGAAGAGGATGTTTCTCAGTCGTCGAGATTCCAAACCAAATCTCCCTTGTTGCGGCTCGAGAGCGCGGCCCAGGTTGGCTGATGAATGTGAGCGGAGATGAACCGGACACCGCCGTCGCCAAAGCTAACGTTGGCCCCCGAACCATGTTCGGAGTACATCTGGCACACGTGAGCGAGCGGGCTGTTCGGCGGATGGATGGGAGCAAAGCCGGTCACGGGATCGATTTCGGAGGCGGCGGGACCGCTGTGGACATTCACCAGGGTCGCGGCTAGATCGCATTGGGTAATCGGAAACCGCCGAGGATGATTCGGGCAGACCAGGGCACCTGGAACCACGCCGACCCACGTCTTGTCGCTCAACACAGACGCGTGCTCACCGAGAAACACCGTGTTCGAGAGTCCGTCGGTCACGTCGCGGACGCGAACGCGCGAGTTTCTAAACAACGGTCCGTCGGCCACCGTCGAGACGTCGTCCAACGTGTAGCGCCACGGCTCCTCCTGGCCAGCACTGGCCACATAGGTCGATCGACCGAAAAGGAATTCCGCTCCAGCGGCATTGCGCACCCCGACCGGACCGTCACTCTCACTCGCCGAAGGGCACAGAAAGGTGGAGATCCTTGCTTGAATCGCGTTTCCTTGGATCGATGTCCAGCAGGGCTCGGTGAAAACCAGGCGTTGATAGATTGGCGTTTGTTCGATCTGCGGCAGGATCAAGGCCCCCCATGCGAAGCCATTGGGGCCATCGAGCGTCACGGGATCTCGCAGCGGGTGCCGAGTCTCCGAAAGGTACGCCGGTGGAAAGGTCTTGAAGGCGCTCT
Source organism: Planctomycetota bacterium (assembly GCA_046342615.1). GTDB lineage: Bacteria > Planctomycetota > Planctomycetia > Pirellulales > Pirellulaceae > JBKCUI01. The sequence goes on from JBKDPB010000073.1 coordinate 4,384, forward strand.
CGTAGTTGAAGAGAGCCAGACCGAGCTGTCTCATGTTGGATTGGCAACTCATGCGACGGGCCGCCTCTCGCGCGCTCTGAACCGCAGGCAACAATAGACCGACCAGAATTCCAATGATGGCGATCACCACCAGCAGCTCGACCAACGTGAACCCAGCGCGTTTTGCCCGCATAGCACTGCTCCTGCGTCTCGTGCGGCATTTTCCAAGTAGACGATTTGTCAAAATGTAGCCTAAGCTACAAAAAGTGTAGCCATGGCTAAATCCGTGTCAAGTCCTCGGCGAGTATTTCCTCCGTCTTTGGAATCGGAAGACCAAAGTGGGCGAATGCCGCCTGGAAAAGGGACTTTGCGTCATTTAAACTAGGAAGAGAACGATCGTTGTTGTCGCCGTCGCCGCCTTGAACGCCTCCGCTTGGGAAAGCGCACTCGTGCCTAAGAAATCATCGCCAGCCAGTCAGCATATCAGCGTCCGAAAAGACCACTCTACGGAAATTGCGGAGGATTACGTGGAGGCGATCGCGCACTTGATCGAAGCCGATGGGGCCTGTCGTTTGACAGAGATCGCTCGCCATTTCGGGGTCAGCCACGTGACGGTGAACCGAACGATCGCTCGATTGAAACGGGACGGATTCGTCCAGAGCGAACCGTACGGACCCATCGTTCTCACCACCGCTGGAAAACGGCTCGCCGACCGATGCAAGCAGCGTCATCGAACGGTCTACGATTTCCTGCTGGCCTTGGGGGTTCCACCCGACGATGCCGCCAACGATGCCGAGGGGATGGAACATCACGTCGGACCATCCACGCTCCGGGCCATGGAACGCTTCAACGCCACCCACTCGAAAACCAAGAAGCGCTGACCCTTCACCCTCCGATCGAATTTCGTAAGGTGTCCCTCAAGCTGGGGGTTTGCTAGCATCTCGAGGGGGTGCGAACAGTCCAATTTTGCCGGGTGTGACGAGAAAAACTCCCTTTCGATACACGTTTCCTAACGCGCTTGCCGATAAAGCCGATGGTATGAGGTATTCCGATCGTTTCGCATTGCGATCGGACTAACAGGACCGGTTGCATCAGGCGCTGGAGTGAATTCGATGAGTCTGCTCAAAGGCTGGAAACTAACTTTAATGGCTGGGGTGACCCTGGTGGGGGCGAGTGGGCAAGTGTTTGCTCAAAAGCCGGGCTCACTAGGCGGCGATCTCATCGGATCCGGTAGAAACAGCGCGATCCCCGTGTCCTACGGGATGGACGAGGGAGCGATGCCCGCCGCGGTTGCTGATCCGTCGATGGGCTATGCAGCCGGTTACGACCCCGGCATGGTCGATCCCTCGATGATGGGTGGTCCTCAACCATGCCCCGAGTGCGGTGGTCCATGTGCTGGGTGTGGCGGATCGCATTGCGACGGCTTCGGCCGAAGCTTTCCCGATCTTCTTTCCCATCTCCGAGGCTGTGTCTCGAGTCTTCCTATTTCGATTCGCCCGTACGGCGAGGGTGGCATCGCTACTCAGCGCTGGTATGACGCGTCGTTCTCCGTCATCGGCTTGGCCCGAACGACGGGAGCGGATCCCTTCAACACATCGTCGATCGGTATCGCTTCCGGGAATTTCGTCCTGGGAAGCAACAGTGTGCCGATCGATACCATGAACGCTGGTTTGCTGACCCAGCTCAACATTGCTTGCGGCCCGGGTTCGAACGTCGAGATCCTGTATTTCGGCCTCGACGATTGGGACCAAACCGCCACGGTGTTTCGCCAGCAAGCCGATTTGTATTCCTTCATCAGCAACTTCGGGGTATTGCCCGCTGGTGGTTTTGATGATTCGGATCGATCGTTGCGGCACTCCTTGAGCTACAATTCCGAATTGCACAACGGCGAACTGAGCTTCCGCCGTCGATGGGCGGAACCCTACGGCTTCTTCCAAGGCAGTTTCTTGACCGGTATTCGCTACCTCGACTTGGACGAGCGAAGCGTCTTCAGTGCGCGAGGGTTGAACAACAACGGGGCTGCCAACAATGGCGCGAGATTCCTCGACTACACCGTCAGCACGACGAATTCATTGGTGGGTTGGCAGGTCGGAGGCGACTTGTGGTACAACTGGGTCCCCGGCGTGAAGGTCGGTTGCGAGCTGAAGACGGGTATCTACAACAACCGCGCTCAGCAGCGGTCCAACATCACCGCGAATTCCGTGGTGGTCAATGAGGCGGTCCTTGGCAACACCGAAGCGTTCGTTACGCAGCTGTCTCCACAGCTTGTATACCGAATCAGCCAATCGGTCGCATTCCGTACCTCCTACGAGGTGATTTGGATCGACAATGTGGCGCTGGCGGTCAACAACTTCAATTCCACTCCGCCATCCCTGTTCCTTCCTGGTTCCGGGCGAGTGGCGTCCATCAGCAACAAGTCGGACATCGTCTACAACGGTCTGACGGCTGGGGTCGAGTTGACTTGGTAGGGATGGCGCGGCGATTCGGGCGATCCTAGGAACGCGGTTCGTCCGAGGGTCCCAACTTCAGAACTCGGTTCAGCGACCCGCTGGACCGGCCCATGATGTCGAGGGTCACGAATTGAAAACCCTTGGCCCGAGCGACCTCGAGAAATGCTTCGCGAAGTTCGCCCTGAAGGAATCGGCTCCAATCGGACGGCTGCAATTCCATCCGCAGTAATCCATCTCCGTGAACGCGAGCCCGGATATCGGCAAAGCCTCGGTCCCGGAGCCATCGCTCGATCGATTCGATGCTAGCCAGCTTGCCAATGGTAACAATTTGCCCGTAAGCGATCCGGCTCGCGAGGCATGGACTGGCGGGTTTGTCTGCGACAGAGAGTCCCCAATGTTGGGCGATTTCCCGAACAGTTGCTTTACCGATCCCCAGTTGCGCCAGGGGAGCCACCACTCCCCACTGCTCGGCTGCTTTCAAGCCTGGTCGGTAATCGCCGAGATCATCGCGGTTGGTCCCGGATACGAGAACGGAAAACCCATGCTGGTCTGCCCACGCTCGCATCGTCTCGTAGAGGGTGGTTTTGCAGTGATAGCAGCGGTCGGGACCATTGCGGACGTAGCTTGAATTGTTGATCTCGCTGGTCTCGATTTGTTCATGGCGAATGCCGATCGCGCGGGCAAGCCCAGCGGCATCGTCTCGATCCGACTGAGGTACCGCAGGCCCCATGCCGGTCCATGCAACGGCGCGGTCCCCGAGAGCTCGATGGGCGGCGGCAGCCACCACCGCACTATCGACGCCACCCGAAAAAGCCACGACGCAGGATGGGTACGGTGCGATCGCCTGAACCAAGTGTTCGGCCTGCTCTGCGGCGTTGGATAATTCGACTCGTTGAGCCATAGAGTGCCACACCCGCTTCACCGGACCGATCCGGTTACCAAACCTTGATAGTACTCGATCGTTCGTTTCAGTCCCTCTTCCAAGCGTACTTGGGGTTCGTAACCGAGCAATCGCCTGGCGAGCGTGATATCGGCCAGGCTCTCTCGAACGTCACCCACGCGCGCGGGAAGGAACTCCGGTTGAATGCTTCGGCGCAAGAGCTTCGACAAGCTTTCCAGCAACTGCAACAAGGTGATTTGGCCGCCGTCGGCGACGTTGATGATGCGTCCGCCGATATTGGGACGCTCACTGGCCAGCAGATTGCCGTGAACCACGTTGGCGACGAAGGTGAAATCTCGCGACTGCAATCCATCGCCATAGATCTTGGGAGGTTGCCCGGTCAAGATGCGACTGACGAACAAGGGGATCACGGCCGAGTACGGGCTGTCGGGGTCCTGGCGAGGACCAAAGACATTGAAGTACCGCAGACCGACGGTCTCCAATCCAAAGGAGTGGTAATAGGCTTGGCAATAATACTCGCCAGCCAACTTGGCGACCGCGTAGGGCGAGAGGGGCATGGGCAGATCGGTCTCACGCTTGGACGACGTGGGTTGATCGCCGTACGCGCTGCTGCTGGCGGCATAGATAAATCGCTTGACCTTCGCAGCGACACTCGCGTGCAGCAGGGTTAACGTACCGGTCACACAGGCATGGTGCGTGTCGAGCGGTCGTTCCAGGGAAAGAGGGACCGACGCCAACGCGGCCTGATGAAACACCCGCTCGACCCCCGAGACAGCTTCCTTGACCGCGATCGGATCGGTGATGTCACCCTCGATGAGATCGATGCGGTGCGACACTTCCTCGAGATTGTCTCGCTTGCCGGTTGACAGATTATCGAGCACACGGACCTTGTGCCCTGCCTCGAGCAGAGCCCGAACAAGATGCGATCCAATGAAACCGCAGCCACCTGTCACCAAACATCGCGCCATGTCCTATTCAAACTCCCAAGCTTCGTACTCTGATCTTGGCCACCGCATCTCTGCGACGATCGACCGCATTCACCGAGTGCGAGGAATTGACTCAACACAAGTCAGAAACGCTCGATCGAGCACTTCGGTCCAATGCTTTGTTCGTGCTTCTTCTCGTACTCGTACTCAGCATCGCGGTACTCATACTCGTACTCGATCGATCCCTCGGAAACCGTATCAGTTCGTTGGATCAACCGAGTTAACATCGACACGATCCGTTTCAAATTGGTTTTTCCAATCCGATTAAGTTCAGAATCGATCGCCTCGAACGAAAAGAGTATATCGTGAATTGCAGCACATTCCAAAGCAGAGCCACGCGCAATCTCAAAAAATCGATTCTTGTCTTTCAGACTTTGTTGCCCATTACCCTCGGCAATGTTGAGGGGTATCGATTGGGCAGCGAGCAGCCATTGATCACGAGCGTGGCGTTCCGGACCATTAAGTGATTTCGCGATTCGATAAGTCGATGATACGTATTCGATCGCAAGTCGATAAACGTCGAGTCGTTCGTGGTCGAAGATTGGCTCTGTCATTTGCATCCTTTCGAGTACGAGTACCGTTGCACTGAGTACGAGTACGAGGAAATCCGTCCAGAGGCACGATCATTGCTGGTCGACGCCGAATGCACTGTGGATCACCCGATGCATTGTAGAGTGGAGTCCCTGTTAGCGAAACATCTCTAGCACGGCCCAACGCTACTTCAGAGAGCCATGCGAATGACTGAAACCTAGCCAATACTTCGAAACAAACGCTATCGCTGGAGAGCAAGGTTCGAAAAAGTTCACTAGAATGTCGTTCGATTATCGCACCCTGAATGGATGTTCCTTGAAGACACATAGAAGATGTTTCCAACCAAACTGCTTGGCTGTTCCGATTTAGCAATCACACGACTTGGCATTGGGGCTTGGGCGATGGGGGGTGGCGGTTGGGCTTTTTCCTGGAGCCACCAAGAGGATGCGGCCAGCATCCGAGCCATCCATGCGGCACTCGATGCAGGCATGAATTGGATCGATACCGCAGCGGTGTACGGGTTGGGACATTCCGAGGAGGTCGTCGCGCAAGCCCTGAAGTCCTACTCGGGTCCACGCCCTTACATCTTCACCAAGTGCGCTCGCAACTGGGACGCAAACCGCCAAATCGTCAAACTGCTCAAGAAAGACGCGATCCGCGAGGAGTGCGAAAACAGCCTGCGACGGCTCCAAGTCGACACCATCGATTTGTACCAAATCCACTGGCCCGAACCCGACGAAGACATCGAAGAGGGATGGAGCGCCCTGGCCGAGTTGCAAAAGGCAGGCAAGGTGCGATGGATCGGCGTTTCGAATTTCAATGTCGCTCAAATGCAGCGGATCGCACCGATCGCGCAGATCACCTCGCTACAACCTCCCTATTCGCTGATGCGACGCGAGATCGAAGCCGAAATCCTTCCATACACGTTGCAGCAGGGCATTGGCGTGCTAGCCTATTCGCCGATGGGCTCGGGCATGTTGACCGGCGCCATGACGCGCGAGCGAATCGCCAACCTCCCGAGCGATGACTGGCGCACTCGCAGTGTCCATTTCCAAGAGCCGCTGCTGAGCCGCAATCTAGGCATCGCCGCCAAAGTCGTCGAGATCGCCCATCGAACGGGTAGATCCCCATCCGAGATCGCGCTGGCATGGGTTCTCAGCCACCCCGGCATCACCGCCGCGATCGTCGGCGTGCGATCGGCCGAACAAGTCGCTGGCGTTGCCGGGGCGTTGGACTACGAATTGGATGCCGGCGCGAAACGGGAACTCGACCAAGTCAGCAGCGCGTGAACCGAGCGCCCCGTCGGTGCGAGCCTGCTACACTGAGTGCTCGGTCACCGCTGTACCTGCTACCCCGCTGGAACCCTACTCCCGCCCGAACCCCACCTCTCCCAAGTCACACCTTTATGGCCGCATCCTCTTCGAACCCGTACGAGCCGACACCGAGCACCTCCTCGCCTTTCCGTTCTTTGGATTCCGCGCGGTTCAAGGCGTATCTGCGGCTGATCCCTGTTCTGTTTGTTTGCTACATCATCGCCTACGTCGACCGAACCAATGTCGGGATCGCCAAACTGACGATGCAGGAAGACATGCCCGATTTTACCGAAAGCGTGATTGGATTCGGCGCAGGGATTTTCTTTCTCGGCTACTTCCTGCTCGAGATCCCGGGATCGGTGATCGTGGAACGCTGGAGCGCGCGAAAATGGATCTGTCGCATCATGGTGACCTGGGGAATCATGGCGGCCTTGACCGCCTTTGTGAAAACACCCACGCAGTTTTATATCGTCCGATTTTTTCTCGGAGTGGCCGAAGCGGGTTTCTTTCCAGGCGTTCTGGTCTATTTGACCCACTGGTTTCCGGCTCGAGATCGCGCGCGAGCCATGTCGTATTTCTTGGTTGCTTCCCCGATTGCGATGATCATCGGGCCTGCCGTTTCGCGGTTGTTTTTGGATATCGGTCACACCGTCATTAAGGACGGAGTCGCGATCACCTATCCCGAACTCCTGGGACTCGAAGGATGGCAGTGGATCTACATTTTTTGGGGTATCCCCGCAGTGATGGTCGGGGTTGCAGTCCTCTATCTGCTGCCCGACAAACCGAGCCACGCCAAGTGGTTGACCGAAGAAGAACGGACGGCGCTCGAGGAGGAACTCGCCGCAGATCGCGCTGCGATCGGTGCGGCTCATCATCACTCGCTCCTCTCGGGACTTACCAATCCGCGGGTCTGGCTGCTGTCGATCGTCTACTTCGGTATCGTGACTGCGAACTACGGGCTCGAGTTCTTTCTGCCGAGCATTCTCAAAGATTGGTATTCGATGGAGCCAACGCGCGTTGCATGGTTGGTGATGATCCCGTCGCTGCTGGTGATCGTCGGGCAGTTGGGGATCGGTTGGTCGTCGGATCATTTTCAAGAGCGGCGATGGCACTCGGTCGTGCCGGTCGCGCTCGGGGCAATCTGTATCGCATTGACCGCCTTCTGCCCCAGGTATCTGTGGCTGACGATGATCTTGTTTACGATCGGCGCGGCGGGCATGAAGTCGTATATGCCCGCATTCTGGTCGCTACCGAGCTTTTTCCTGACTTCAACTGCGGCAGCGGGGAGCGTCGGCCTGATCAACTCGATCGGCAATCTGGGAGGATTCCTGGGCCCAACCGTGATCGGATATGTCAAGGAAAATATCGGCAGCTACGAGTACGGGCTCTGCTTCCTGGCATGCACCAGTCTGCTGTCGGCGACCCTCATCGCGCTGATGCCTCTGCGTAAAAAACCAGAGGTTTCCGACGAGAGGCGTTGAGGTCTATCCCATGGCGATTGCGATTGGAGTAATATGGCACCGCTCCAATGGCACTCCCGCCCCTTCTATTTTCGCATCGAACCAATCCTGTCTTGAGGAGACTTGAATGAGTCAGAATCCGTATGAACCTCGCGAAATCTCGACGGACAACGTGCCTGTGAAAACGGAAGTCGTTCAGGATTGGGTGCCTCCTCCGCCGGGAGAAACGCTGGGACATCCCTCATCGCTGTGGATGCTCTTTTCCACGGAGTTCTGGGAGCGGTTCTGCTACTACGGGATGCGGGCGATTCTCGCGGTGTATGTCGCTGATACGTTTTTCAAAGCCCTACCCGATGGCGAGGCAAAAGAGGCCGCCTCGCTGACCTACGGTGGCTACACCGCACTCGTGTATGCCACAGGAATCCTTGGAGGCTTTGTCGCCGACCGGTACCTGGGATATCAACGCTCCATCTTGACCGGTGGATTACTGATGGCGATCGGCATGTTCATGCTGTTGGTGGAGAATCTGAACTTCTTCCTGCTCGGCTTGTCCGTGATCGTGGCGGGGAACGGTCTGTTCAAACCGAACATTTCATCGATGGTTGGAAAACTCTATGCGCCGGGCGATCAGCGCCGCGACGCCGGCTTCACCATCTTCTACATGGGGATCAATGCGGGGGCCTTCTTCGCGCCGATCCTGTGCGCGACCGTGGTGGGTGCCCTGTACGGCTACAAGTACGGCTTCTTGGTTGCAGGGATCGGCATGATCCTCGGGTTGATCGTGTTCCAGCTCAAGAAAGGGATGTTGGGCGAGGTCGGTAAACCACCCGTCGGCTACGCCGATTTCTCACCGATTGCCATTACGTTCGCCGGTGCCTTGGCACTCGTCCCCCTGATCTACTTCCTGCTGAGCCAGAGCGCCATTCTCGGCTACGTGTTGATGGGATTGATGGGGGGCCTGTGCGTCTATTTTGTGGGAAGTGGGATCAAGAGCGGGGATTCCGTCCAACGCGACCGATACATCGCCATGTTGATCTTGTTCCTGGCCAACATCTTGTTCTGGGCTCTGTTTGAACAAGCTGGATCCTCCCTCAACTTCTTTGCTCGGGATTTCGTCGAGTCGCCGTTCAACTTCACGTTGTTTCAAAGCTTCAACGCCTTGTTCATCATTCTTCTGGCGCCCGTGTTCGCCTCCCTGTGGCCCTACCTTGAACAAAGGAACGTCAACCCTTCAATCCCGCGCAAGTTCGCGATCGCTCTCATCTCGGTCGGGCTAGGATTCTTGGTTTTGGTCCTCGCCATCCGGGGTGTCGGCGATGGCGGGAAAGTGATTTGGCTGATTCTCGCGTTGACCTATCTGATCCACACGGTTGCCGAACTGTGTTTGTCTCCGATCGGCTTGTCGATGGTCACTAAGCTGGCAACACCCAAGGAAGTTGGGCTCGCCATGGGGGGCTGGTTCTTGTCGACGGCCATGGCGAATTACTTTGCGGGAGTCATCGCGGCCATCGCATCCGGTGGCGGAGGTGGCGGGCACGGGGAGGCTGCCGGCTCCATCGGACAATACGCCACCGTCTTTTCCCAGCTCTGGTGGTTGGGCTTGATCATCGGCGGATTGTTCTTCATCGCCGCCCCCTGGATCAATCGCCTGATGCACGGCGTCAAGTAAGAACCTCCCTGAAACCCTGAGCCCCCATCGGCGTCGCAGATCCGCCCGTGCCGGTGCCGGCAACTTGCATCTCGGCAATCCGCCAAGGATCGGATCCTGTCTGCCCCAGCGCGCCTCGATCCCCTATTTTTTCAGCCCTAACTTGCATGCCAGCTATCAAAGTGATATCATTTTGATCTACCAAAGATCGCTGGGATGGTACCGAACACCGGACTTTTCTGCAAAAAGGGGATTGGAAGAATGACTCATTCGCACTTGGTCGAAAAAACGCTGGTTCCGATGAAGGGTTGGGGGATGCTCCTGCTGTGTCTGGTGGCCTTGATTGCAGGGCCGCTGTTGTTTGTGATGCTCGCGAGCGGGCTGCAAAACCCCTCGTTGCTGCGACTTGCGGGGATGGGGGGGTGCGCTCTGGCTGCCGTGGCTGGATTTGTCGGACTGTTTGGGTTTCTCGCCGTTCAGCCCAACGATGCCCGCGTGCTGCTCCTGTTCGGCGAATATGTCGGGACCGTCAACGAGTCCGGCTTCTACTGGGTCAATCCCTTCTACAGCAAGAAAAAAATCTCGCTGCGCGTCCGCAACTTTGAAACCGGATCGTCCAACGTCGCAGAAAAGAAGAATGAGGCTGGAGTCGTGATCCAGCACAAGTCGCGCACGCACGGACGGCCATCCAAGGTCAACGATCGCGATGGCAATCCAATCGAAATCTCGGCGGTGGTCGTCTGGAAAGTCGTCAATACCGCCGAAGCTATGTTCGAAGTCGATGACTACGAGGACTTTGTCGCAGTCCAGAGCGAAGCGGCCCTTCGCAATCTGGCGACCCGTCATCCTTACGACAGCGAAGACCACGAGATGTCTCTGCGCAGCTCGACCGAAGAAGTCAGCGAACAACTCAAGAAAGATATCCAGGAACGGCTTGAGAAAGCGGGAGTGCAAGTCCTCGAGGCACGGATCAGCCACTTGGCGTACGCTCCGGAGATCGCGGCTGCGATGCTTCAACGCCAGCAAGCCTCCGCCGTCGTGGCAGCTCGTGCCAAGATCGTCGAGGGTGCGGTCGGCATGGTGCAGCAAGCCTTGGACCATCTCAGCCGCGACAAGATCGTCGAACTCGACGACGAACGCAGAGCCGCCATGGTCTCCAATCTGCTCGTGGTCCTGTGCAGCGACCGACATGCCCAGCCTGTCGTCAACACCGGCTCGATCTACCAGTAAGACAAAGGGCCACGCTCCGTGTCCAAACGCGATTCGTTCCTGCTTCGACTCAGTCCCGAGATGATGGATGCACTGCGCCAATGGTCCGAGGACGAGTTTCGAAGCATGAACGCTCAGATCGAAATGGTGCTGGTCGACGCCCTCCGCAAGGCAGGGCGTCTGAAAACCAAGCCCGCGTCGAAATCCGACGCCAAGCCTCAAGATGGGGGATCCTAGGGGTTCGTCACAAGGCTTATCCGTCGATGGGGTTGATCGTGGTCATCCGATCAACGTCCCTTCAAAGCCCGATGGAGTACGTTTTGGGTCATTCTTTGCACTCGCGGATCGGGCCCGTGAGGCCGACTCCAGTGAGACCAGGGGAGCGTATGCCCTGGCGGATCCGACAACCCTTGGACCCAGAAGATGCTCGAAGCATTGAACACGACGTTCCCCTTGGGGCCTTCATAAACCGTCGCTGTCCATTGCTGGGGTTTTTCACCGCTGACCCACGCCGTACCAGCACCGACGATCTGCAAGCCTGGGATCTCCGCGGGATCCCCGTGATACTCCCAACCGATCAGCCCGGGGATCGAATCTCCCTTCTTCATGCCTGTCCCTTCGAAAATCCAATGCTCGGGCATGACACAGATCCAGTCTCCTCCACCATTGACGGGCTCAACATTTCGAGCCCCCATGAGGAACCCCTCGTCCGGTCCGCGTTCGGGAAATGGCCCATGCTCTTTCGCGCGTGCTTGGGCCACCGGGCGATCGCCGCCATACGGTCCGCCACGAAAGAGGATCCGGTTGGGACGCCCGTCGAAACCGTTGCGATACGGCGATACCCAGCAAACGCTATTCCCCGATAGGAACAACAAACTGACTCCCTCGTCCCGCATCTTCTCCACGCTTCGGAATTGCCGGATATCCCAGTATTCATCATGCCCGACGCTGATCATCGCTCGGCTCTTCAACCCGCGATGGGGCGTCAGCATGTCGCTGTTGCAACAGTACGACACGTCGTATCCATGCTGCTCGAGCCAGTAGGCAAGCGGAAATTCGAGCGGCAGATACTCGCCCGCCCCCACCGTCAGCGGATCATTGACCACGCTGTCGTATTGAGCCTCTCGACCGTAAGGCCGATCGAAACTGACGTCCGCCCACGGCCCCTGGTTCCCCTTGGGATGCGTGTAGACGGAGTAATGGCTAGGCCACGTATTGTAGGCTTGCCACGTGTTGTCCGAACACTGAAATAACACATCGCATGGGCGATCATCGGTGACCACGAAAATAACATAACTCTGCCAGTAGGGTTCTTGCTCGGTCTCAGGCATCGTCGTTAAACGACCAAGATACACTCCACTCAGCCAATCGTTGGGGATCGTCAAGGAGTGACTCGTTTCCCAGCGGCATTCATGCAGATCCTTTTCCCCTGGCTCCGGAGTGATCTGCGTTTTGCCTTGCAGGGGACCAACGCTCTCCATGAGCCTCGCTCCTGCGCCGCCGTAATACCCCGTTCGAAAGATCTCGAGACGAAATCGACGCGCCGGGTTGGTGGATACCTTGATATCGATCGTTTCGCCTGCTCGAACGCTCTGCTTGGAACAATAACCTTCGATCCATGGCGAACGGTAGCGACTGCCGTCCACTCGGACTCGGGTCAACTGCCAGTCGGTATTTCCAGGCAATCGGTTTTCGATCAAGATTGGATTGATCGCGTTGGAATCACCCTGCGCGTTGGCTTCCCAGGCAGCGAGTTCCCAAACGAGTGTCGCCAAAGCGAGTGGAAGAATCGATCGAATCGATCGCGCATTTTTCCGCATGTTCACTCCCCAATCGCCTCCAGTGTGGGACGACGTTCCGCCGTCGTGATGTCCGTCAAAACCGTAATGCGCCCAGCGTGGCACGACGCTCCGCCGTCGTCAAGTCCGAACAGCAAGTATGCATCGCCTTGGCATCTCCCCAATTCGCTCCCTGTTACCAGGGCTAATGCGTGCCAGGGCTAATACGTGCCACCCACGCAACGTTTTGCTAGCGAACAGGTTGTCGGGATAGGCACGTGGCAGCCATCGCTCATCGAGCCGAGGCTTCGGCTTCTTAAGCCCGACGGGCTGACACAATGACTGCCGTGGCTCATCGAGCCACGGTCTACGCACCACTCACTCGGTTGGACTTGGTGTGGAAGTTCAAGAAATACTACCAAGGAAGCGTGGCAGGCATGCCCGACAGCATGGCGGCCCATGCGGCTGCGCATCAGCATCGATGGCGACGGGGCCAGCGGGCGGTGCGTCGAGTCTTTGCTGCGGCAGGGTGATCGTTCGCGAATGCTATGCCGACCAGACCGTGGCTCGATGAGCCACGGCAGTCACTATGCCAGCCCTCCAGGCTTAAGAAGCCGAAGCGCTCGCGGAGACGCAAAGACGCGGAGAAAAGAGTAGTTCCTTTCCGATGGATCCCAAGTAGCCATCCGTGTGGGATGTTGGTCCGACTCTGCGTCCCCAGTTCGATCCACTTGGGCGGGTGGATTCCGTTCCCGAGACAACGAACTCTGCAACCGGCTTGAAACCCAAATCGGTTGATTTCGTCTACGCAGGAGCGTTCTTGACGGAATTGCTCCGATTCGAAAATTCCAGTCTCTCAGGACCATCCATTTCCAACACGACATACCAATATGCCACGAAT
>JBKDPB010000074.1:0-21588 GCA_046342615.1 Planctomycetota bacterium
GGTCAGTAGCATGGCGCGTTCCGTCGAGCAGCGATCGCAAGAGGAAAAAGCCCTCGCCCTCGCGTTGCAGGATCAGATCGCCAAATGGAAGTCGCGAGGAGACTATCAAAAACTGAAGTGCATCGAGTCGCTGTTCGTCGCGGGCACCAACAACAAGGACGTCGCCAAGGAACTGGCCATCACCGAACAGCAAGTCGCAAACTACAAATCGGACTTCATCAATCGCACGCGTTCCTTGATTAGCCGGCAGGCGACTCAGGACAGTTTTCCGGAACTCGCCGAGTAAGAGCCTCGCCGATCAAGGATTCGAGGGATCGCCCACGTAGCGAATCAGGAGTTGGCGGGCTTCCCGTCGATAATATTGGCACGACTCCAACAATTGTTCCGCGTCGGGGATGTGCAATCCAAATGCCAATCGAGCCAGGTCGATCGACGCATCGGGAAGATCGTGCCGAGCTTTGGTGTTCATCAATCGCAATCCCGATTCGACACCGCGCAGAAAGTTGTAGGCATCTTTGAGACGCAGGGCATCGTCGCCGGAGAGGAGTTCCAAGCGACGCAAGCGTTCGATTGAATCGATGGTTCCCGGCGCGACGAGCTCGGGATAGGTGTGTGCGTATTGGAGCGAGAGGACCTGGGCGATCGTTTCCACATCCATGGTTCCGCCTCGCCCCCGTTTCAAATTGCGCTCGGAAGCGCTCTCCTCCAAAACCCGCCTTTCTCGAAGGGTTATGCCCTTGTCTTCGGGTGTCCAGTTTCGCGAGACCAAGATTCGCTGGACCGATTCACGCACTCGATCTTGGAACGCGGGATCCCCGGCGATCGGGCGAGCCGACAGCAATTGCATCCGAGCCAAGGTGTCACCGATGCCATCGATCAGCGCAAGTTCGAATCGGTCGAGCGACCATGCGAGATTGGCGGTCGGTTCCTGGCAAAAGACCCAATTTCTGAGCTCGAAGAGCCGTCCGTGTCGGGTCAATCGGTTGACACCCTGAGATACGCGCTGGGCCAGTTGATGGAAGAAGTAGTCGTTGGGAATCGTCTGCGGATGTCGAACGGGACCGATCGGGCGCGTCGCACCCGCGCCCTGGTAGAGAAACGAGACCGTCACATCGCTGTGGTAATTGGGTTCTCGATTCCCGAGTTTGCCCAGAGCGATGACGGCGAAAGGGCATGGACCCCCATCCTCAAGCATCGGTTCGCCGTACCGTTGCACCAACGCGTTGTAGTGGAATTCAATCAACTGCTGCAGGCAAACATCGGCGACCATGGCAAGGGTACGGTGCGTCTCGGAGATGCTCTCTTTGCCGAGAATATCGCGGACGCCGATCGATAGATGCATCGCATTCTTGAAGGAGCGAACAATCGCGTCGATCTCTTGAGCTCCGCGGCACAATTCGTCCAGCATTCGGCTCAAATGGTTTTCCGATGGCAGCCTGCCCAACATCAAGGAATCGACCAGCTCATCGACCATGCCGGGATTGCTGGTCAGGATACCAACCAGGTAAGGGCTTGTGCCGCACAAACGAATGTAGAGGTCCATCGATGGTTGATGAAGACTGAAGAGCTCCCACAGGACACCCTTGGCGCCGATGGATCGACAGGTATCGGCCAAGTTCTCGAGCGTGCGGTCAGGGGTCGGTGTCTGTCCGATACGTTCCAAGAGCTTCGCTGCGATCGTCGAGAGAAAGTAGCGGCATCGGCGGGTGGAGAGGACGCGAAAGTCCTCGACGCCGAGATCCCGCACCAAGACCGCAGACCGCGAAGGATCCTGAAAACCATAACGGGACAAGATATGAGCTGCCCAAGCCGGGTCGGGGAGCGGGTCGAGTACCAGATCGGCTTCCTCGTCCCCCTCGCTCTCTTCGCCAAGATGGCTCGCGCGGAGTTGATTTGCCAACATGCGTAGCTGCGAGGCATCGTCCCGCAGCGCGTCGAGGATAGGAGTCTCGACGGCCAGACGCGTGTTCTCCGAGGCCGTCGTCGCGGACTCCAGCATTGGAGACTTCGTGCAGCCACCTTGGATTTGCAGTTGCAGCTTGCAATCGCGCGCTTTCTCGCAGGCTCGACGCAGCAGGTCGTGCTCCGCCTTGGACAGGCATCCGTGCCTTGCAAACGCGTCAATCCGCGCGGGAGTGTTCCCGAACCGTGCGTCGGACACCTGCGATCCGTGGATCCACTGCAAAACGACGAGAATCGTATCGATTTGGTGTTGAGTCGCAGCGATCTCGGCCATGGCGAGTGTCCAGCGAGTGGCCCCCGGCTCCCTGGATCGCGAAACGCGATCCCGCTTGCGCAAAAAGCTGGCCAAGGCTGCTTGCTCGGGACGAGAGCGGTATCGATCGAGAAAGAGAGAGGTCGACAGCTGCAGGAAAGCGTCTCCGATCGAAGGGTTCCCTGCGACCAGGCGCATCTGCATGAACGAGGATTCCAGTTCCGCATCCCCTTGGACCTGCGCCCATTCGAACCAACGCTGCATATCCAGCACCCGTCGCTCTTCTTCGGGAGGATAACGTTGATGGAGTTGAAAATCGACCGCGAAAGTCGTCGGATCAAAGGATTCGAGAATCTCCTTGAACCGCTCGATACGGCGATTCCAGTCTTCTTCGTCGAGCAAGTTTCCTTTTCGAGTTTCCGAGGGTCCCGTCGCGCCGGATGAGATGCAGACGAGAGAACAAGTCGAAGAGAAATCGGTATCTCCCAACCCGTATGCCCCGTGCGCTAGCACCGCGATAGGGATCGAGCCGGCGTGCTCCTGACGTTGCGGTGATGCAAAACAGAAGTGGAACGCGGCAGCGATGACCGCGTCGTTGATCCAGGTCAATTGTTGCTGAGCCCACGAGCCGCTCATGCCGTGCAACTCGATTCCAAAGGCGACTCGCAATGCTTCCCGCTTTCGAAACCGTTTGAGCGCAGACCGGATCTGGGAGGTATCATCCAAGCACTGCACCTCGGCGAGCAATCGATCCTGGATCTCGCGAGCGGATGGTTCGCGGCCGGCGGATAACCGAAGGAATTCGAAGCTGTCCGGATCGTCGATCAACCATTCGACCGCGGGGCTATCGATATCCAACGTTTGCAACAGGCTTCCCAAGAGCCCTGGAGATCGCTCCCATTGGCTTAAAAGCGTATTCGGAGCGCGCGAACGCTCGACAAATCGCACCAATCGCTCCGTCGAAATCTCGCGATGCCGAAGTCTTTCCAATTCCGATGCGATGCCGCGCTCGATCTGTTCACGGAGTTGCGGATCCGGAGTCGCTGCGACAATGCGTTGGATGTTCCCCGTTTCGGTTGGGCGGATCATGGACTCTCAGCGAGGGCGGGGAAAGACAGTCGAACGACACCTCCCTATTTTAGCCTTGTCCAGGCTCGAGGGGCATATCGTTCCGGTCTGTCGCGGCGAGCATGGCCAGGCTTTCGGGGAACTCTTCCCCTTTTCGGAGCCAAAGCGGTCCTTCGGAAACCTCCTGCTCGGCGACCAACCCGTGGTAGCGGATCATCTCCAGGGTCGCCAAAAAGATCCCGACCAAGGCGCTCTTATGCAAGCCCGGTTCAAAGAGATCATGCAGTTCGAGTCGATCCTCATCCCGCCGCCGATCGTGGCTCGAATGCATATCAACCTGGAGGGGGGTCTCGTCGTAGCGGATGGCCTCCGCCGGCGATGCCTGGCGCGCTTTCAGGATTCGTCCGAAGGCGCTGACCAAATCCCAAACTTCGATGCGAGCGATCGGCGCATCCTCCGACTCGCTTCGGCGGCGCACCGGCGAGGGGGCCAAACGGCGAACATGCAACTGCCATACGCGACTCTGCTCATCGAGCGCGCATGCGATATCCCGAAAACGTTTGTACTGGATCAGCCGCTCGATCAAATGAGACGAAGGAACCTCTTGTTCGGCTTGCGATTCCTCGGCTTCTTCGGCGGTTCGAGGCAGAATGCGATCGGCCTTCATCTCGATCAACAAGCTGACGATTTCGATGAACTCGCTGATGTTGTCTAAATCGAGTTCCTTGAGAACGGTCAGGAACTCGATGTACTGATCGGTGATGCGAGCCAGGGAGAGGTTCTCCAACACCACTTCCTGGCGGCGAATCAGGTACAGCAACAGGTCGAGCGGACCGTGGTAGATCGGTAAATCCACATCGAAATCCACCGCAGCCGTCTCGGACATCACCGCGTCAAGCCTGCGTTGAACGAGAAGACCTGGCGATCGTCGGTATCCGCATACGTGACGGGCACAGCGAAGTCGAACGCGAGCGGCGAAGGACCCAGCGCCGGGACGGCAATCCGGAAACCTATACCGGGAGCAACACGGAAATTGTTCCAGTTGATTTCGATATTCTTCTCCACGGTACCGTAGTCCACAAACGCCACCATGCGCAACATGTCGTCGGCGGTGACGGGAAACATGTACTCGAGACTACCCAAAAATTGAAAGCGACCACCGACCTGAATTCCCGATTCGACCGGACTGGCTCCTCGGAATTGGAAACCTCGAATCGTCGAGAAACCACCGGCAAAAAAGTTTTCAAAGATCGGCTGGTCGACTCCCGCAAATCCGGTTCGGAAGGCGGTGGTGAACGTGTGCCGGCCAGAACCGTCGGCCCGTTCCCGCACAAGAAAGTAACGGCTGTAATTGATTTGGCCGCGAGGAAAGTCATACTCGCCGAACACTTGGTCGTAAATCATTTCCAACAAGTGGCCTTCGGTCGGAAGAAATGGACTGTCCCGCGTGTTGTGCGCCAGGCGAAACCTGCCGGTGTAGACATCGTTGCTGCCCAAGGCGTCGTTGAGCGATGCCACGAGGTTGTTTCGAGGATTGAACACCTTGACGTCTTCAGCGCGAAGTTCGGTGGAAAGAGACAAGTCGGGCGTGATGTCATAACCCAATGCCGCCCGACCGCCAAGCCGCTGCTCCGACCAGTCGCGATAGAAGCGGGTGAAGTAAAAACCTCCGACCGCCAAGCTAAACGGAGAGTAGCCGAACAAACTGGGCTCCATCCAATTCACGGTGTAACGCTGCACCAGATTGCCAGGAACAAGTTCGAGACGGAAGTTCTGACCCGCACCTCGAAAGGCTCCGTTGAACAAGTCGCTCGGTCGGCCAGGCAAGCGAAACAAATCAAAATTGCGTTCCTCGAGAATGATGTTCCCTGCGACTCCCAAGTCGCTGTTGACCGAGCCGCCAACCGAGAATCGGCCCGTCTGACCTTCGGAGACCGTGACGTCGATCGGTACATCGCGATAGTTGGGCATGTACCCAAAGGGTGACGATCCCATGAATCCGATATTCGGATCGGTTTGCCATGGCGGATTCAACGGGGGCAGCGGTTGATTCATCGAACCGGGAGCCATGGCCGGAGGATAAAACGGAGCGCCAACCGTGGGAGGTTGAACCCCCGCTCCGTAAATCGGCGTCGCAGTCGTTCCAACAGGCTGCCCAAAACCGATGGATGCCGGCGTTGTGTTGGCGGGGGGGGGGGGCGGCACGGTTCCACCATAGGACGAAGCCCCCGGCACCGTGTACGGCGCAGCGGGCTGAGCGTACGGCGCAGCGGGCTGAGCGTACGGCGCAGCGGGCTGAGCGTACGGCGCAGCGGGCTGCGTCACGGGAGGTAGGGGGGAGCCACCGAATTGGGCTCGGCCGGTCGTACCGGTCGCCAACCATGAAAATCCGATCCCCAACGTCAACGTCAACGCGTTCCCTAGCGATCCGAAGGAACCGGCTCTCTGGATGAAGTTGCGGAGGGCTTGCCACATGGTGCGCATGGATGAGAACTCGCTACTTGCGAACAAAATCGAGGTCTTCCGGGGGTTTGACGGTTACCCGAGGAACTTCGCCGCGAGTCGGATCCGTATTAAAAATGGTCGAATACCTGAGACGGCGCTCACCAGCCTCGAGCTCCCTGCGATCAATAATCTGGCCCGGACGCAAATTGCGCAAGGGTTGAAGAACCACATGCCGCTTGGTGAAGTCGCCATCGATGTGAACGCGAATATCGCTCGCCCGATAGACATCCCCTTCTTTCACGTGGTAGACGATGTCCACCCGGTGGTTGGGCTGGTACACGACCTCACCCTCGATATCGCAAAAGATGTGGCCTTGGGCGCCAAAGACATCGCTGATCAGCCGCTCATCTTTGAGCTTGTTGGTTTGCAAGAAGGGTTCGTCCGCCTTCGTGTGCAGGTAAGGCATCAGATCGCTGGGCTGATAGCGTTGCATACCTGCAATCGACACGGAATTGATCGTGTAGCGATTTCCTTCGTAGACGACAAACGTGACGTCGACGAAATCGCCTTCGTGGTTGTAGGCCTTGTGGAAGTCGACTCGCGCGTCGAAATAACCGAGCGAACGGTAATATCCGAGCAGTCCTTCGCGATCCTGTTCCAGCTTCGTATCCGAGCACTTGTTGCCGAAAAATCGAGTAACCCCCCATCTCGAATCCCGCGATGAGATGCGAGCCTTCAAGAGATCTTCGCCGAATGCTTCGTTGCCGATGACGCGGATGGAGTTGATTCGCTCCACCGGGCCTTCATTGATGATGAACTCAACATCGCGTTCATAGGGCTGCAAGCCTTTTCGAATCTGAATATCGATCTG
Organism: Planctomycetota bacterium; assembly: GCA_046342615.1. Lineage (GTDB taxonomy): Bacteria > Planctomycetota > Planctomycetia > Pirellulales > Pirellulaceae > JBKCUI01. The sequence continues at coordinate 6,600 of JBKDPB010000074.1, forward strand.
GTTCATCCCTTTGTCTTGATAGAGTTCGATCAGGCGCGACTTGGCCGAGTTCAGGGTGATCGGATCGAGTGGATCTCCGTTGGTCAGGCCAGCGTGTTTCTTCAGGGAGCCCTCTTCCAATCGCTCGTTGCCCAAAAACGAAACCGATCGAATAATCGGCTTCTCGCTGATGATCAACCGAATATGCACCCCTTCGGGGGTCGACGTGAAGTACGGATCCACCCTGCGAAACAGGGTGGTGCGATACAAAGCGCTGATGTCGCGATTGAACGTCTCCTTGTCAAAGGCGCGATCCTCTCTCGATTGCATTTGAGACAGGATGAAACTTTCCGAGATCGATTGGTTCCCCTCAATCGTCACCGACAGGATCACCGCCCCTTGTCGCCCCTCACGCTCCGCGAAGCCCCCAGCTTCGTACAATTTTTCCCGAAACGAGGGGTCGTCAAATGCAGGCATTCCTGCCCCATCGGATCCGCCCATTTGCGCCAGGCTTCGATGGGTGGCGAACCCGACGCATGCCAGGGCGAGCAGCGCAAGGCAAATCTTGGATACCAAGCTTCGGTGGGAGCGGCCATAAAGAGGATAACCCATTCCGTGCCTCCGGATCGATAGCAATGAACACTCAGCGTCCCCAACGGCCGAAACGTCGACGCTGTCCCTGTTTCAATACAAGATCGATCAACCCATCGCAATGTCAGTCAAACGCGATCCTGACGGCGACCTAGAGAGCGCTTCTTGGCACATTGGTCGCAAATCCCATGGATGATGAAGCGGTGGTCGCGAACGCGAAAACGGTGGTCGCGAGCGACCTGGTCCCGAATGCGAATCAGTTCGTCGCTGGTGAACTCAATCAATCGTCGGCACGTCGAACAGTACAAGTGGTCGTGTTCGGGGTATCCGTAGTTCAGTTCGTACATGCTCCGGCCGTCGAGTTCGAACCGATGGAGCAATCCCGCATCGACGAACTCCTTGAGCGTTCGATAGACGGTCGGTCTGGAGACATAGTTGGGATCCCCCCGCGACGGGAGCTGGTCGATCAACTGATCCGCGTCAAAGTGGGCATGGCGGTTGAATACCTGGTCCAGGAGAAAGCGTTTTTGCTGGGTGTTTCTCAGCCCCCGCGATTGCAGAAACTCCTCGTAGCGCGCCAGCGGGGTCATCGATACCCGGATCGACTCCAACGGAACGGTTTCCTGAGGTTGGGTTTCTGGCGAGGAGGAGTTCGGCATAGGGGGCGAACCATGGGGAATCAGAGCAATTTCGGTAACAACACTTCTCTACTATAGCCGAGTATCCGCGGTCGACACGGCGGAATCCTGGGATCGGATTTTTCGCAATCCAGGGTTTGAAAATGCGGATCGTTCATGAAGCAAGCCGGTTGCGAAGACGCCAAATCTGGGTTTCGCGTCCTATCCCGTTCAAAATCTAGGGTTAAGCTGGATCTTAGCGGAGGGTTTTCGTTGTGGATATGAGTTTTGAAATTCAGGTTCTGTTGCAGCGGATCGTCATGCCCAGTCTGGTGGGTTTGATCGGAGGGTTCGTGCTGTCACGCTGCGAGCGCCGAGTTGCTGGGACGGGGGATGGGCCCCTGCGTGGCGTCGGCGCGGCCTCGTTTTTTGGTGCGCTGCTGGTCGGGGCGGGATTGATCGCCTCGGACTTGTGGCAACGGGGGATGATTGCCGAGCCGTGGACTTGGCGGAGGTGGGACGCGCGCGAGCCTTGGATGTGGATGGTGTGGCTGGTCCCAAGTCTTATCCTGTTCCTGGGGATCGCCAAAGGATTGCTGGCCAGGCCGAATCGGTTTGCGACTTGGTGTCTTCCATGGGTCGTGGCAGGAGCGGCGGGAATTCTCTATGTCGCCTTGCCGCAAAGCTCGGGGTACCAGGACAAGTTGCCCGACGCGATTCGATGGTTGGCGATCGGGATCGCTGCGGTGTCCCTCAACAGTGCATCGTTGAATGCCATCTCGAGTCGACCTGGCGGGCGTTGGGGGCCGAGTGTCTTGTTCGCCCAATTGGTTTGCATCGCTGGCTTGACCTTGCAATCGTATGCTTCCCTGGGTGAATTTGTATTGGCGGCGCTGGGGCTTTCGCTCGGACTCGCCCTGGTCTCCTTGTTTGTCCCGTCGGGCCAGACGTTCGATTATGGTTGGCCTTTGGCTCCGGCGGTCATGGGGTTGATGGTCTTGGCCGCAGCCGGTCTCGTCGTCTCGACCTTCTACGTCTCGGATCCCCCTCCGACGTGGCTTGTCGCGGGTATTCTCTTCTTGCCGTCGCTGATCGCTGGGATCGACCTTTGCCTGGCAGGAAAGCACTGGGGATGGCGATTGTTCGCCGCCGTTCTCCTGTGGGCGATGGTTCTCGCGGTGGTGATCTTCAAAGCGATGCAGAGCAAATCGGATTGGTAGTTGCCGGACGGCAAGCGGGATAGGCATGAACATGCTCGAGAACGGAACTCGAATGCAGCGAAGGGTGTTCAAGGATTCCCCTGTGGGGCCGCTGACGTTGATTTCCGAGGAAGGAAAGCTGCGCGATGTGCAGTTTGGCCTCGAACTCGCTGGCGATTCGCGCGACCGGGCGTCGGCGTCCATGTGCCCGGTCCTCCGTCAGGCCGAGCGCGAACTTGCGGAATATTTCGAAGGAAAGCGACGGGACTTCTCTCTTTCCTTGACATGGCGCGGTACTTCGTTCCAAAATCGCGTCTGGAAGGTGCTGTGCGAGATTCCATTCGGTAGCACTTGCTCCTATTCCGACTTGGCTCGGCGAATCGGCTCGCCTCAGAGTGCGCGCGCCGTCGGCGTTGCTTTGGGGCGCAATCCGATTGTGATTCTCGTTCCCTGCCATCGGGTGATCGGAGCCGACGGATCCCTGGTTGGATTTGGCGGTGGCTTGGAAATAAAACGGAAGTTGTTGGAACACGAAGCGCAATACCGATGAAACCCACGGACACTGAACTCGACAGCTCGCGATCGCGTCGAACGCGTTTGTTTCGAATTCCGAAGATGCAGGATTGGCTTTCGTTTCGCATCAGCTACTACTACTTGATTCACTTGGTGCTGCTGATCGGATTTGGATGGATGGCCATGGGGGTCGTCGGTGTGACGATTGCTTTTTGGGTGGTCCTGCTTTGGTACTCCGCCTGGCAGCGGCCTTTTCACCCTGAGTTTTTCGTGATTGCGGGCCTGGGCTTGCTTGCGGCCGCGGCCATGTTGCCCGAGCGGGTTTGGGATAACGTCTGGTGGTTTGTGGGATTCCTCATCGTCGCGGCGAGTCCGTTGATCGATTTCATCGTTCCGATTTTCCGGAGCAGGTAGCCGACCGTGGAAACTGAACCGAACTCATCCTCCACCCCCGCTGCCGTGCGACTCGAGAGCATCGATATCTATCGCGGCATGGTCATGTTCCTGATGCTGGCGGAGGTGCTGCATCTGGACAAGCTGAGCTCGCACAAAGAAGGGTTTCCGAACTGGGTGCAGTGGTTGTTTGATGGGATCGCATTCCATACCTCCCATGTCGAGTGGGCGGGCTGCTCGCTGCATGACATGATTCAGCCCAGTTTCTCCTTTCTCGTCGGGACCTCGCTCGCCTTTTCCTACGCCAAACGCATCGGCACGGGCCAGAAATGGTCCAGCATGTGGTTGCATGCCCTGTGGCGGAGTTTGGCGCTGATTTTCCTCGGGATCTTTTTGCGCAGCCTTGGCCATTCGCAAACGAATTTTACGTTCGACGATACGTTGACCCAGATCGGTTTGGGTTATGGATTTCTTTTCTTGTGCGCGCCGCTGTCTCCGCGTGGGTTGTTTGCCGTCTGCGCCGCCATCCTTGTTGGGTACTGGGCTGCGTTTGTCGCGTATCCGTTGCCGGATGCGAGCTTCGTCTACGAACAAGTTGGAGTTCCAGCGGCGTGGCCCGAACACTACACCGGCTTCGCATCGCATTGGAACAAGAACAGCAACCTGGCTTGGAAATGGGATACCTGGTGGATGAATCTCTTTCCACGCGAGACTCCGTTCCTCTTTTCCGGAGGTGGATACTGCACGTTGAGCTTTATTCCAACCCTAGGGACGATGATCCTGGGTTTGATCGCAGGCAAGTGGTTGCAGGCGGCCGGGTCGTTCTCGATCAGAACGCTCTGGTTTCTCGGCGCGGCGGCCGCTTGCATGCTCCTCGCATGGGTCCTCGATCGCCAAGGGCTTTGCCCGATCGTCAAGCGGATATGGACCCCGAGTTGGACCCTCTGGAGCGGGGGGATTTGCTTTGCCTGGCTATGGGTCTTGCACGCCGTCTGCGATGTCGGTCGGGTGAGCGGCTGGGGGGGCTTCTGGAAAGTCATCGGAGCCAACTCGATCGTCGCGTACGTGATGAGTTGGACTCTGGAACAGCCAATTCACGCCGCTATCGAGCGGCATTTCGGCTGGCTGGTGGACAAGATCGGGAACGAAGTCCTCCAATCGTTCTTGATCGGAGCAACGACCCTTGCGATCTTCTGGTACGTCCTCTGGTGGCTCAAGCGTCACCGCCTGCACGTGAGGATCTAAGCGACTCTCCGGGGGGCCCCGGAGAGGGCAATACCCACGGGACTACTCGTTCTCCTGCGGTGCCATCTGGGGCTGAGCAGGTTGGGCCATGCCCGAGTAGATCGGGAGACGAGGTGCTGGGGTCGTCTTCTTAATGGCTCGGTGCATCAGGGTCTGGTAAGCACCTGGCGAGGTCGATGGTGCAACCGAGGTGATCTGGATGGGAGGCAGCTGTCCTTCGGGAAGGAGCTGGGAGACGATCTCCTGAACGCTTTCCACGCGGGCCGCCGTGTCGTCCTGGGTCGGGCCTACCTGCACATAGATGGTCCGCTGACTTGCTGGAGTGGAAGTCAAAAGGTTCGCGACCTTCAACCGACCTGCTTCCGTCAGCTGGTTGTTGGTGAACAAGATGGAGCCGACGGTGTTGTTGTCTCGCCAGCCGTTTCGCTTCATCACCTCGAACGGGGCTACGACCGAGAATGCGTCCTGGCCGCGGAAGGGTTGAGGCCATGCATTGTTTCGGGCGATATCCACGTGGGCATGGTGCTTCGAGCTCGGCCAATCCGCCTGCACGAAACCACCAGTTCCCACCATCAGCAACAGAGCACCTGCGAGCCCATTGATCGATCGACGCATTGCGGCATTCCCTTGTTTCAGATTAGTCGATCCCACCGTGGATCTGTCTTCTACATCTGTCTATCGTCCCGTTGACGCGTCCGGAGTGACCTCTCTCTCTTTAGCCGTCAAACTCAGGTGCTTTCGGAAATATTCCTACGCTTCTTCGCTAGCACTCGACGATTCCGTCGTCAAATTCCCCCGAGTTTACTCAACTCGCGCAAGCGGATTACCCGATGTAGAAGGAAGAATTGATTGCCGATTCGCCAATTGGCAAGGCGATTTCGGATTACTTTTGGGGGGCTAGCCATGGATCGAATCCACTTCCGCGTTTCGTATCGCCGTTGCTATTGGGTAGCGGTCTGGGTTTTGGTTGCGTGGGGAGGTGCTGTCGGATGCCCAACCGCTTTCGGGCAGCTCCGAACCGGTCGCAGCGGCTCGCGGGATTTCTATACGGATGCTCGGCAAGCTTCGTTTGCCCGCGACGTCCAGACGGATGGTCAAACCGACAACAAGGTTGTCCAAGCGGGTTGCCGATCCTGTGTTCAAGACACGATCGCAGCCGAAGGAACTGTCGAGTCCTCGGAGAGGGTTGTCGAGAACGAGGGTGGAGATCGAGGAGAGCTCTACGGAATCTGCGGCGCGTGCGGGGACGCGAATGGCGACTGTGGCTGCGATGGGCTCCCCCACATCAGTATCCGGCTTGCATTTCCGTTTGCCCGGGCATTCGAAAATCTGTCGGTCCGCATGGAGGCAGCCACGTTTTGGAGGAATGATCCAACCATTCCACCATTGGTGCGATCGGCAGCCATTGGAACGCCCGGTTCGATCGATCTATTCGGTGGCACCGTCGCGATGGATGAGACGACCCAAGGATACCGAGGGGAAGCCGCATGGCGATTCGAAAATGATGGATGCACAAGCATTCTCGTTCGATTCTTTGATGCCGGTGCGCAGTCCCTGACGTTCGATACGACGGGCTCCAATCTCACCTCCATAGTTCGACCCTACTTCGATCCGGTTTCAAACCAGCAGGACTCGATTTCGGTGCGCGAGCCGGGCACCTCGAGCGGGAACGTTCTTGCTTACGCAACGAGCGATCTTTCGGGCGGCGATCTCCTCTTGAAACAGGTCGCGTATCGCAGCCGCTACAGCAAACTCGATTTCCTTGTCGGCTACCAAACCGCATTGCTCACCGACAGTATTTTTGTGAATTCCGTCACTCAAGCACCCGCAGGTACGTTCCTCGATCTCCGGGATCGTTTCGATACGAGCAATCGTTTTCATGGTGGGGCTGTTGGACTGTCGGGGATCGCGTATGCACCTCGATGGAGCGTGTCGGGCATGTTCAAGCTGGGTTTGGGGAATATGAACCGCTACGTGGGCATCGATGGAGATCAGCGAATCACGGTGGGATCGCCTCCGGTAACGAGCGTCTCGGATCAAGGTCTATTGGCCCGCGCCACCAACAACGGGATGTACCAATTCGATACCTTCGTGGTGTCCCCTGAAGCCAATGTGACCCTGGGCTATCGTTTGACGCGCCGTCTGGAAGCAACGGTGGGTTACAACTACCTTCTCTTGCCCAAGGTCGCCCGGGCCGACGATCAGATCGATCCGAATTCGGCTTCGAATTTGAGCGATCCGTTGACGGGTGCGGCCCGTCCGCTCTTCCAATTCACCGAGACGAATTTGGGGCTGCACAGCCTCAACTACGGTTTGCAATACCGCTACTAATAGGCCGGGATTTGCACCCTATCTTTCGCAACCTGCGAAAAAGGAATTTCCTAACACCTTCCGGAAGAAGGGTGTAGAGGGCGACTGATTGGTTTATAATGAGACTTCCGGAACTGGCCCGCAGGGTCGGGATCAAGGCGATTGCCCCGCCCGTGCAGCAAGTTTTTGGAATGTTTTCCATTATTTATCGCTTTCTTCATTTCCAACAGTTGGAGCCCAATTATGGCAGGCGTCGCGAAAGCTCGTACGAAGAAGGCCGCCAAGGAAGTCGACCAAGCCGCACCCGCACCCGAAGTCAAACCAAAGAGAACTCGAAAGGCTGTCGCTGAGCCTCGAATCAAGCTTTACTGGGGTGTGTTCAATCAACACCTCAAGCGAGTTGCTGTTTTTGAATACCAGGACATCAAGAAGGCGGAAAAGCACGCCAAAGAATTGAGCAAAGATGGCAACGATCACTTCCTCCAGAAGATCAAGGAAGTTGTCGGCTGATCGGGATCCTAAGTCCTCGGGTCGAGATCGAACCCTCTTTGAACATGCTGGCCGCGGGAATCAACCCGCGGCTTTTTCTTTGATCCCGGATGCGATGTGGTATCGCCTCGAGGAGAAAATCTCGCAATCCTCGAACCATCGGGGCAGGTTGGTTTCGTACCAGGCGGGCTGCTTGGTGACGAGGACGAGCCTTCCGCCGGGACGCAGCGAGCGGTGGGCTGCTTGGAGAAACTTTTCCGCGATGAGGAAGTTGCCGAAATAGGGAGGGTTGGCCAGGGCCATATCGAATGACCCCGGGTCTCGGTAGTCGCCTCGCGCGTTGAGTTCCCAGGTCAGGTTCTCCAGCCCGTTGAGGGCGACGCCTCGTTGGAGGCACCACAGGGCTCGGGCGTTGGCATCGACCGCATGGACCCGAGCAGACGGATCGCGTTTTGCCAAACCTAGCGCGACCGAACCGCTTCCGCAACCGATGTCGATCAATCGCGCTTCCGGATACACGTCGACCGCATCGAGCAGCTGCCTCGCTCCATTGTCGAGTTCCCGGTGCGAGAAGACGCCAGGGCGTGTCACCAGTTGAATCAGCTCGTCGCAATCGCGAAAGGCAAGCTGGCAGGAGAAGTCTTTCCGTTTCTTGAGAGCGTGCGTCTTGTCGACGGCGTAAACGATGGCGTTGTCAAAGGGGCGGACGCGGATCCTCTTTTCGTAACCCTTGAGCAGTTCATGCACCCAACGGTCTTTCGGGTTGTCGACCGAGACGATCAGGCATCCGTTGAGGGCTAACGCGTCGTAATGCTGCTGAACGAGATCCCTGGCCAGTTCCTGTTCGCCGCTGCTGGACAACGGGACGAGGGTCCAGCGGAGTTCATTTGGTTCGAGATCGGCGGCGCATCGGATGGTCAGATTGGGCGGGAGTTGCCCGACCTCATCCCGAGCGTGCTGGGTTGCCAGTTCGGTATGGTGCAAATCCAGATACCACAAGTCGACGACCGCCTTGGGAAAACGGGTCGCGATGGCAGCACAAGCCTGGCCGCGACCTGTCGAGCATCCCGCAACGGAGAACGATTCCGAACCCTTTGCCGAATCGATTTGCTCCAAGGCGACTTCCAGCAGTCGCGCTTCCTCCACCTTGGGGGGCAAGTTTTGCGTCCCTGCGACTGGAGACGGCTCGATCATGGAGTCCCCAGAAGGTGTTTCTTCACAAAGAGGATCGTGGCATAAAATTGAAAGTCGGCATTATTCTTCTTGCGGAAGCCGTGCCCTTCGTCGCTGGCCATGAGGTACCAGACGCTCCCGCCGTTGCCCTTGACTCGATCGACGATCTGCTCGGCCTCGCTGAGAGGAACGCGTGGGTCGTTGCCTCCTTGGACGACGAACAGGGGTTTGGTGATGCGATTGGCATTGTTCAGCGGCGCAATCTTTTCGAAGAACTCGGCGACTTCGGGCATTCGTTCGTCGCCGTATTCGACGCGTCTCAAATCGCGGCGGTACGACTCCGTATTCTTGAGGAAGGTCCCGAAGTGGGAGATGCCCACAACATCCAGGGCGCAGGCGATCCGATCGTTGTACTGGACGGCGCATGCCAGGGTCATGTAACCGCCGTAGCTTCCTCCAGTGACCATGATCCGATCGGAATCGAAACGGCTGTCTTGGGAAATCCAATCGAGCAAGCTGCCGATGTCTTGCACCGAATCGAGCCGGTTCAGCGCATTGTCGAGCTTGGTAAACGACTTGCCGTACCCAGTGCTGCCGCGAACGTTCGGGAAGATGATCGCGCAGCCGAGTTCATTGATGAAGTAATTGTTCCGCGCCAAGAAGTTAGGACGGGATTGGCCTTCCGGTCCGCCATGGATGTTGATGATGAGGGGTCGAGGCCCTGCGTATTTCGCGGGGGGCAGGTAGAGAAATCCGCTGATGACTCGACCATCGAACGATTTCCATTCGATCAATTCCGGTTGGGACAGGGAATCGGGTGAGATACCTCCCAACTCGCTCTCGGTCCATCGCGTGACCTTCAACGTATCGGCATCCACGCTGTAGACATCCGAAGCGCTGCGGGCCGAAGCAACGGTGACTGCAAATTCGTTGTTCACGGGATGCCATGGTCCCACGGTGACCACACCGACGGGCACCCCGTCCACCTTGGTTTTGGTCTTGCGATTCACATCGTAGATGTAGACATCAGAAATCCCGTTCCGATTGATCGAAAACGCGATCTTGGATCGATCCTCGGAGAGCTGGCTCGCTTCGACGTCCCAAGGGATGTCTTTCGTGATCGACTCGACGGCTCGGGTCTCCAAATCGATGCGAACAAGTTGACTGAACTCGCCATCTCGATCGGAGCCGACCCAAATTCCCTTGCCGTCGCGGGTGAAACGGGGCGCGTCGTACGATACCTGTTCGTTCGGGTCGGTGATCGGGCGAAGTTTTCCTGTGGCGATTTCTCCGAGATAGAGATTCGACTGGTTGACGGACAACGTCTCTTGAATGAGGACCTGTTGGTTATCGGGCGACCAATCCGATACCGACCATCCGCCCCCGGAGACTTCGAAGACGAGCCGGTTGGAGGAGGGGTCGGTTGGGTCCATCATCCACAGGTCGCGATCGGCTCCGTTGCGTCGCGTCGACGCATAGAGGATTTTGGTTTTGGTTCGATCCCATACCCATCCTCCGTTCTGGGAGCGACCGCCGTCGGTCAGCAGCGTTGCGGAACCCGATGGCGCGTCAAAGCGATAGATCTGCGCGAATTCATTTCCTCCCGTGTCGCGGGTGAATAGAAAAGCGTTGGGATCCTTGGGAAGATACTCGGCCGAACCGACCGGTTCCTGGTAGAAGGTCAATTGGTATCGGGCACCGCCGGGCATCGAGACGCGATGGACCTGGTTGGAGTTCCCGAAACGGGTGGAGATTAGGAGACTGCGTTGGCTTGGGTGCCAATCCAGCGCTGCGGCACCGCGGGCTTCGGTGTACAGGCGAACACTCTCGACCAAGTCGAGGGGAATATCCGGAATCCCATCGACTTTGAGGTTATCGGTGGGCCGCAAGGCCCCTCGCTTGGCAAGGGCCGAATCCTGTGCATGGCCGGAGCTGGCTAGCGCCAGGATCGCGCAGCCCAGGATCGGTAAGCAACGACGAGGGAACGGAAATTCGCTTGGCATGCAGCAGCGCATCGCGCAACTCCTTGATGCAAAGACGGAATCTAACGGCGGTCTCCGCCTCGGCTTCGAGGGCGTCCGCCACCGCCACCGCCGCCACCGCCGCCGCCTCGGCCGCGGCGTCGGAATCCATCGCGGCCACCGCCGCCACCGCCATCTCCGCCGCGTGGTCGACGTTCGCCTCGGTCCCCTCGGTCGCCTCGGTCGGGACGATCGCCAGCGACTCGATTTCCTTCTTCATCCAGTCCGAAGTCATCTTCGCCGGGAGCTTCCTCGGTGGCGATATCGTCCTCGATGCCCAGCTCTTCGAGAGCTCGGCGGCGGGAGAGCTTCACGCGATCGTGGTCATCGATATCGATCACCAGAACCTTCATGGGGTCTCCGACTCGGCAGACGGTATCGACGCTGGAGACATAACCGTTGGACAGTTCGCTGATGTGGCACAAGCCGTCTTTGCCTGGGAGGATTTCGATGAATGCGCCGAAATCGCGGATGCTGGTCACAACACCATCGTAGATCTTGCCGATTTGAACCGTTGCCGTGCAGGCTTCGACTCGGGAGAGGGCCGCTCGAGCGGAGTCCGCATCGGCGCTGGCTACGGTCACGTTGCCTTCATCATCCACATCGATGGTGGCCCCTGTGTCTTCCTGGATGGATCGAATGTTCTTGCCACCGGGTCCGATCAAGAGACCGATCTTGTCTGGGTCGATCTTGGTGCGGAGGAGCCGCGGTGCATAGCGGCTGATCTCGCTTCGAGGACGGGGGATGCAGGTCAGCATCTTGCGGAGGATTTCCATCCGCGCTTCCCTGGCTTGCTTGAGAGTACTGCGAATGATCTCTTCGCTGATCCCGTCGATCTTCAGGTCGAGTTGAATCCCGGTGATTCCATTCTGCGTGCCGGCGATTTTGAAGTCCATGTCGCCATGATGATCTTCGTCACCCAGGATATCGGTCAGCAGAACGAATCGGTCGTCTTTTTCTCGGACCAATCCAATGCTGATTCCAGCGACCGGATTGGTGATCGGAACTCCGGCGGCCATCAAGCCCAGGCATCCGCCGCAGACGCTGGCCATCGACGACGAGCCGTTGCTCTCCAAGATGTCGCTGATGAGTCGTACGGTGTAGGGGAAATCCTCGGGATCGGGCAGAACCGGTTCGAGGGATCGTTCCGCCAGCATGCCGTGCCCGATTTCGCGTCGACCCGGTCCGCGGTTGGGTTTGCACTCGCCCACGGAAAAGGGAGGGAAGTTGTAATCGAGCATGAACTTCTTGCTGTACTCGTCCATCAAGCCATCGATCCGCTGTTCATCGCGGGTGGTTCCCAGCGTGACAGTGACGAACGCTTGGGTTTCTCCTCGTTGGAAGAGGGCGGTGCCGTGGGTCCGCGGGAGAAGGTCAGTCTCGCAGTGGATATTGCGGAGGCTGATCGTGTCGCGGCCATCGGATCGGGTCCCTGCGAGAATCAAATCGCGGACGACCCGGTTCTCGAGGGTGTGCCAGGCCCGATAGAAGGCGTCGGAGGTCAGCGCCCCTTCGGCGGCCGGGTCGGGAATCATCGCCGCCCGGGCTTCTTCACGCAAAACGTTGCAAGCTTCATTGCGAGCCTGCTTGCCTTCGGTCTGCTTGGCGACGCGGAAACGATCGTAGTACTTGCTGCTGAGTTCATGCACCAGCGCCGAATCGTCCGGTGACGTAAACTCCATCTTCTTGGGCAGGATCTTGTCATGCAGTTCGCGTTGCAGCGCGATGATGTCGCGGCAGACGCTGTGTGCATACTTGATCGCGTCGATCATTTCGTTTTCGGGAATTTCTTGGCCGAAGCCTTCGATCATGACCACTTCGCGTTCGTTCGCAGAGACAATCATGTCCAAATCGCTTTCCTCGAGCTGGCTGGCCGTGGGAAACGGGATCCACTTCGAGTCGACGCGTCCGATTCGAACCGAGGCGATCGGGCCGCGGAACGGCAGGGTGCTGACAAACAGAGCGCACGCAGCCCCATTCATCGCCAAAATATCCGCATCATTTTGAGTGTCGCTGCTCAGAACCATCGACTGGATCTGGACTTCATCGAAGAATCCATCGGGGAACAGGGGGCGGATGGGCCGGTCGATCAGTCGGCTGGTCAGGGTTTCTTTGGTGGTGGGACGCCCCTCGCGCTTGATGAATCCGCCGGGGAATTTGCCTGCCGCAGCGAACCGTTCTCGGTAATCGCAGGTCAACGGAAAGAAATCGGTCCCCGGGCGGGACGGACCTGTGGTCGCCGCATTGAGGACGACGGTTTCGCCGTACTGGCAGAGCACTGCCGACGTCGCTTGTTTGGCCAACTGGCCTGTTTCAAAAGAGAGTACGGAGTCACCAATTTGCTTTTCAACTCGAATCTTCACGACAGCATCAACCTCTTATCAGACTATGAAACAACACGATGCCAATGACCCGGGGAAAACCGTCCCGCGGCAAACCATGAAGCGATGCCATGCCATCGCTGCGCCACCAACCCAACTGAGGGGTGAGCCCAAACCATTCCATGGATCATTAACGTGCACCAAAAACAAGGCGGACGCCATTGCGTCCGCCGAAGGAATCTCTCGGATTTACTTCCGAATATTAAGCCGAGTGATCAAATCCAGATAGCGTTGGGGCTCATGCTTCCGCACGTAGTCCAAGAGCGATCGACGCTTGCTGACCATATTCAGCAGCCCGCGGCGGCTTGAATAATCACGCACCGCACCTCGCATGTGTTCGGTCATGCTGTTGATCCGCTCCGTCAGCACAGCGATTTGCACATCGGCCGAACCACTATCGTTCTCGTGCTTCCTGAAGTCCTTAACGATTTCCTGCTTGCGCTCTTTCGTAACAGTCATGTAGCGAACTGCCTACCCACAACGAATTTTCAAAGGCTTGATACAATCGGGTCTTTCAATTTGCACTATCGTAGCGTTTCTTCGACGCCACGCAACGCCAAATTTCTCCCGAAGGCCCAAGCGTCAACGGCGACGAAAAACCCCTTGATTTTCCCGCACGGGTTGAGTTGCAAGCTATCCGCCGGTGAGCCGCGTCTGGTACATTTCCATGCGGAGATCGGTTTTTGCTCACGGACGAGAGAGAAAAGAACGTTGGAGGCTTCCCTGCCGGAGGCTTTCCTCCCGGGAGAAGACGATGGTTCGCAGCACGATCCTTCACGCATCGCACGCTTTGGCACGGATTCGGACCCCAGCCTTGCTCTTGAGTCTTTGGTTCGCTTCGACCCATCCCGCCCTTGGACAGGATCGGCCGTCCCAGCCGATCCGGGTGGGCATGATCGGGTTGGACACCTCCCACACGGTGGCCTTTGCCAAAATCATCCGCGAATCCGAATCCAGGGGGGACGCGGTTTCGAGGCTGAGGTTGGTGGCGGCGTATCCCGGCGGCAGCCCCGACATTCCGTCGAGCGCAAGTCGACTCGAAGGGTACACCAAGGAATTGCGCGACGCGGGGATCCGAATTGTCGAATCGATTCCCGAGCTGCTGGGCCAAGTCGACGCCGTCTTGATGACCAGTCTCGACGGACGGACTCACTTGGAGCAGGTAATCCCGGTCTTCCAGGCTGGCAAGCCTTGTTTCATCGACAAGCCCTTGGCGGCTGACTTGGCCGACGCGTTGGCGATTCAGATGGCCGCCGAGCGGTTTCAAGGTCGCTGGTTCACCTCCTCGTCGCTCCGCTTCACCCCCAGCATTTGGCGATATCGCGAGAATACCCAACGCAAGGTGCTCGGTGCCCAATCCTGGAGTCCCTGTTCCTTGGAGCCCCACCACGACGATTTGGCTTGGTATGGCATTCACGGAATCGAGGCTCTCTACACGGCCATGGGGCCGGGGTGCCGATCCGTCGCCCGAACGCACAACGACGGAACGGATGTGTCGGTCGGTTTGTGGGAGGACGGGAGGATCGGGGTTTTTCGAGGGATTCGAAATGGTCATTCCGGCTACGGTCTCACGGTCTTCGGAGCCGATTTCGTGGAAGGGGATGCCAAGTACGAAGGCTACGAGCCCCTGGTCGTCCGGGTTGCCGAGTTATGTGCAGGGGGCCCCCACCCCGGGTCCAACGCGGAATCTCTGGAAATCATGGCCTTTATTGAGGCCGCGCAGGTTTCCGGCCAACGCGGTGGGGTGCCAGTCCTTTGTGACGAGGTGATCAACGCAGCCCGGCCCGAAGCGCTGCGACGCCTGGATCGACTGGCTCCTGAGAAGAAGCAGCCTTGATCCCGAGTCGAGGATCCGGCGGGTATTCGACTGGCTGGCTCAGTGGCCAACTGAGTACAATTGACAAATGGTGGGTCCTTAAGTTATGGGGCAGTCGCCTCCCGGGGATGTCTTTCAAAACGTGGAAAACATGACAAGCCAACGCAGCAGTGGGGTGATCGCAACGACGGGCAAAGCGCTTCGCGTCTCCTGGGCGATCGGCATGCTCGCGTTTCTGGCGGGCACCCTGGATGCCCAGCAG
>JBKDPB010000075.1:0-6509 GCA_046342615.1 Planctomycetota bacterium
CCCATGGAGTACTCGGCCGCCAGCAGGTAGATCATGGCGGGTCCGATCTGGGAGCGGATGCAATCCAGAACATTGGGAAGGATTTGCTTCCAGATCACCTCGACGATGACTTCGAACTCGGAGGCTCCGAGGGTATAAGCCTTGCTGATCGCTTCGTCGGTGACGTTGTCCCGAACGGCCTGAAAGATGGCTTGGGTCATGGAGAAGAAAACCCCGAGGGCCACCATCAGCACATACATCCGGAATCCGATGCCAGCGATGGCGAAGTAGAGGGGCATGATGGCGATCGGCGGGACTTTGGACATGAACATGATGACCGGGCTCAGCGGCGCTTCGATCCATCGGTAGCATCCCATCAAGACGCCGACGAGGACGGAGGCGACCACCCCGATGGTGAGCCCGACAGCCAATCGCCAGAGGGTCGCCCCGACATCGCTCCAGAACATTGGAGGCTTGGGATTCTCCGCAGTCCCCTGCATCTGAAAGACGCGCTGCACTCCCTCGGCCAATTTCGCAAACGACGGGATGGTCGTTTGCTTGGGGTTGATCGCGGTCTGCCGCAGGGACATCCATTCGTAGGCCACGAGCAGAACGATGATCCCGCCGATGGCCAAGGCGATAAACAACCATGGAGGTAGGTCGCGTCGAATCATGCGAATGGCTCTACGGAGGCGGATGCGTTACTTCTTGGTCGAGTCGACGTAACTCTTGAGATACGACGTATCGAAGTCCATGACCCCCTGGCCTGTTCCGAAGGACAGCGTGGCGGGTTGCGGGGTCATGCCATATCGGACGCAGAAGTCGCTCACCTTCTTCATGGTTTCCTTTTGGAAGGTATCGCTGGAAAACAGGCGGATTGCGTCATTGGGATCGGAGTAGAATCGGGTCTGCTGGACAATTGTCTTCATATCCTCCAATTCCAGTTTGGCGAAGCGAGCTCCGATTCCCACCAAGGTTGCATCGGAGGTTTTCGGATCGGCCATACGCTGGTTCATGGTGTAGAAGGTTTCGAGGATGGCCATTGCGAATTCCTTGCCGCCCGGCTTGCCGAGCGAGTCCTTGCCGACCACGACCATATCGATGATCTCTTCGGGGATCTGTTCGGAACTGAAGAGGGCTTTCGCATCGTCGCGGCTGCGCAGGGACTGCATCACGAACGGGTTCCAGACCATGATCGATTGCACATCGGGATTTTTTCCCTGAAAGGCTTGAGCCGCCTGTTCCGGGTCCATTTGGCTGAACGGGTAATCCGCATTCTTCGCCCCGAGTTTTTCCAGGCAGCGATCGAAACAGTATTGCGATACGCTTTTCTCGAGCCCGTGGGTTTTTTTCCCTTGGAGTCCTTCGAGCGAATCGATTCCGGCGGTGATGCAGGCGTCGGCACCTGCGCTGGTGGAGGTCGGGACGATGGCGACGGCGGTTCGCGACCCGGCCGCTCCGAGAATGTCGATGTTGGTAATGCACACGGCGTCGGCTTGCGAGTTGCCGTAGAGCGTGATGCATTGATCGTAGCTGGCGAGCTGCAGCTCGATGTCCACGTTGTACTTCTTCTCGATGGATCCTTGAGCTCCTGGCTTGCCGTCGATGAGGCCGACTTCATCGGCCACACCGAAGATGCTCCAGGAGGGATACTCGCTCCAGGCCAGCGTGAACTTTGCCGGGGGTTTGGAGGCCGACCCCCCGGAGGGGGTCGTCGGTTTGCTGTCGGTGCAGCCCATCCCCATCAAGGAAAGGGCTGCGCCCATGGCGGCAGCCCATCGGAGGGACCATTGCTTTCTCATTTTCAATTCTCCAGGGTGGAAAGTACGGCGCGTCGATCGTTCGGGAGCGGCCCGATCGATCAGGCTTCGGGGATTTTGGAATCGGTGACCGCGGGTTCGCTCGCCTTCTTTTCTTGGGTCAATCCGATCAGCGCGTCGAATTCATCGTCGGCCGCGGACTTCTGAGCGTATTCGAGGAATTCGGATTCCGCGCGCTGGGCGTCCATGCCCGCCAGTTCGCGGGAGACGCGTGCATTGGCGGCAGCTTTCTGCCGCATGTCTCGCAGGCGCTGCAATTCCTCGGAGGTTTTGTCGTTGGAGATGCCGTTGACCATATCGGCGATCTGCTTTTCCTCCGTAGCCGAGAGGATATCGGCAACGGCGTCGTGCTTCTCTTCTTTGATCTTTTCCAGCTCGCGCATCAGCGACTGGATTTGATTCTTGTGACCGGTGACGTTTTTGATGAGTTGCTTGAGGTCTTCGTCGATCTCGGTGGCTCGCTGTTGTTTTTCGGCCAAGGTGCTGGAGAAGTCCTTGAACGCGGCCTGGCACTTGGCGTACTCCGGATCATTTTTGACGGCGACGACGTCACCGTTGTATTTGTCGACCAGTTGCTTGGCCCGCGCCGCCGCACCGGACTTGAGCTTTTCCAGTTTCTGAATTTCCTCGGTGAGGGAGGTCAGCTTGGCTTTCTTGCTCTCTTCCTGCGCGATCATCGCGCTGATGGCATCTTTATACTGATTGAGTCGATTCTTCTTCTCTTGGATGATGCGGTCGTAGTTGGCGGAGATCACGGTTGGATTGGCGCTGAGAGCATCGGCGGCCGCATCGATCTTTCCGGTGAACAGATATTTGATAGCTCGAAAAAAACGGCCAATCGCATTGAACATAAACGTCAGCTCCTCTCGGAAATTACCATTGGGGAAAAGTTAAGGGGTTATTCTTTCAAAAAGGATTCGTAATCGGGCAAGCTTTCGAGATCCTTCATTCGTTCATCGGAACGTTTGGCCGCCTCGATCGAGTCGGCCAACTCTTTCTGCAGGGTATCCATGTCCCGCTCCTGATTCTTGTCGACGAAGCGTCGAAAGGTCTCGACAGCGGCTTGCAGGTGGTCGGCGCTCTCGAACGCTTCTTTCAGGAAGTGTTCGCGTTGCTCCAAGGATTCCCGGCGCGCCGGACCCTGGAGCTGTTCCGATAGATGAGACAGTTTCAGGGATTGCTCGAGTTGGTCGGTGGCGGCCCAGAAAAGCTGTCGGGCTTGCTTGACGATTTCCATGCTCCGAAGCTGCACGCCGGGCGTCTGCGCGACGCGCTCGATCTCGGCTCGGTTGGTTCGCAGGAGCTTCAAGCAGTCTTCCGTGCGCGCATCGCGATCGGCTCGAAGTCGGCCGGCGAGGTCGTCGAGCTTGGCTTCCTCTTGGCGAATCTGGTCGGCCACTTGATCGCGCAACGCCTTTTCGGTGATCGCATCGATCTGAAAAATGAATCGGGTCGCGAACCAGCCGATTCCCGCCAGGACTCCGACCAGGCCCGCTGCGTTGAGCCAGCCGATCCCGCCCGCCGCCCAGGACAGCAACCACGCAGTCGCTCCCCCGACCATCGGCAAAACGACCGAAGGCGCGACGAACAATTCGTTCATGATTCGCTTTCGTAGATCGTCCAAGGCAGTCGGTCCTGTTGAGAAGGCTCGAGTTCAAAATGGCACTTGACCTACGACAAAATTCACGCGGGTTTGTCCCGTGATTTCGCCGGTCATCACGCGCATCCTCTCGGGAGGAATTCCCAGGGACAACAAGTACTTGTGCGCAGCCTCGCCCCGTTTCCGCGCCAGCTCGATATTAGCCTGCATATCGCCGGCTTGAGAGGCGTTTCCCCGAATCATCAAATAATACTGAGGCCATGCCTGGAGTTTTTGGAACAGGTCGTCCAGGGTTCGTTTGCTCTGGTCGGACAAGTTGGAACTCCCTCGCAAGAAAACCAGTTCCGGAACGCTGAGGGTGCCGACCGTGACCAATCGATTCCACTCTTCATCGCCGAGGGCCTTGAGTTTCGCCTCGACTCGCACGGCTTCGGAGGAAAGGCCGGGATGGAAATTCCGCGTTTGCAAGTTCTCGATCGGTCGGTCGAAGAAATAGCGATTGAATTTCTCGTCGTTGCCGCGGCTGGAGATGGCTCCCGATTTGCCGAGGACGTTTGCGATTCGGCTGAGCATGTCCTCGATATGGACCACCGCGCCGGCGCGCTTGCCGAAATGAGCAAAGTTTTCCTGCGTATTTTTCCATTGAATCCCGGCTACCAACCGTTTGGCTTGCTCGGCCGTCAGATCCTGCTTGGTCTGCCTGGCGTCATCCAACAACAATCGAATCAAGGCCTCTTCTTCCCGATACGCATACAGGGCGGTGAAGTAGGCTTCGAGCACCGATTCGACGACCGGTCCGTTCTTCACCAAGTAATCCCGGCTGACCACCAGGGTGTCGACGATGTATCCGGTGAATCGCGAGCTGTCGACCAAAACATGGAGTTGGTCGTTGGACAGGATCTGGCTGACAAAAGGCTCCCATGTGACGTAGACGTCGTTGGTCGATGGGGCCGACGCGCGATAGCGGGCCATCAGCTCCTCGGGCGACTTGACCGTCTCGACGGCATTGGTTGCGACTCGATTGAGATCGAAATCCTGCATGACGACACGCGCGAGGGTCTCGCTCGGCGAATCGCCGACGAGGACGAAACGGACATCGGGCTGATTGAGCTGGTCGACGTCGGGAAACTTGCTCTTGTAGGCGACCATGGCATCCGCCCCGCGCGTCTCGTCGATGATGGCGACGATGGTCGCTGCGGGATACTCGGAGTTGGACAACGTCTTGAGCAATGCATCGATCGGGAACGCAGCCATTTGCAGCGAGCCTTTTCCCAAGTCGGCAGCGCGCTGCGTGTAGTTCGCTCCATCGTCGACATTCCGGATGCGAATGCCGCGATCGGCAAGCTGTTTTCGGAACTCCTCGCTTCGCAAGACCGCGTAACCCGAGAAACTGTCCAATCCCAATTGAAGCTCGTGACGATAACGGCTCGACCCCGAGGTGGCGGCGACGTCTTGTTCGGCTCGCTGCTGGGCCTGCTCGGCTTGCTGCCGAGAACGCATCGGTGAAATCACCAAACGCCAAACCGAGACTCCGATCCCGAGCAGGATGAGCCAAACGATGGCGGCGAGTACAATTTTGCCTTTGGTCACGGTAGCCAATGCGGTAACAGATGGACGACAGAACCCTTGTCTTGGCAGAGGAAAACGGCGGACAAGGCGCTCGTTTCCCTTGCGACCTCGGGTCGAGGGAAGCGTATGGTACCATGAAGCTTCTCATTTTGAATTGCTGACGCGTGGGGAATCGAAGATGGAATCGCTGCGAATCGTGAAAACCATTCCCCGGCTGCCGCCTCGCCCCGACCATTCCCATAAAGGAATGTTCGGTCATGCCTTGCTGGCGGGGGGGAGTCTCGGAATGGCCGGCGCGCTGATTCTGGCAGGCCGGGGAGCGCTGCGTGCCGGAGCCGGCCTCGTTACCCTCGCCACCCCCACCCCCTGCCAGGCCATCGTGGCAGCGGCCGTCCCGACCGCGATGACCCTCGGGCTGAACAGCTCCATGTCCATGCTGGACGATCCCCAATTCAACCATTGCACCTTGGCCATCGGCCCAGGCTTGGGCCGAAGCCTCGATTCCGACCGGCGCGCGGCGGAGCTGTACGAATCCTGGCAAGGGACCGCAATCCTGGATGCGGACGCCCTCAACGCGCTGGCAGCCATCTCCTGGCGGCAGGTGCAGCCTCGCGGCCCCCGGGTCCTCACCCCGCATCCCGGCGAATGGTCGCGGTTGTCCGGCGCCCCGGCCGCAGATCGGGCAATGCAACGCCAACGCGCTATCGAGATCGCCCGCGAAGCCGGAGTGGTCGTGGTTCTGAAAGGGCACCGAACCCTCGTGACCGATGGCGATCAATGCTACGAGAATACGACCGGCAATCCGAGCATGGCAACCGGCGGCAACGGAGACGTTCTGACAGGGATCCTCGCTGGCTTGGCCTGCCAGCACCTGTCTCCCTTCGACGCCGCGGTGCTCGCGGTCTATTTGCACGGACTCTCGGGCGATATCGCGCATCGGATCCTCGGGACGCCGAGCACGCTCCCCGAGGATTTGCTCGACCACTTGCCAGCGGCGTTTCAAAGCATCCTGCGGACGCCACATCCGTAGCGGTCACGTTTTCGTCGTGCTCCCACTCCGTGAAACGGTACTCGTGATCGTACTCGACCGAAACCGACCAGCACGAAATCGAGCACACGCGAGAAAATCCGAGGTTACCAGGATTTCAGCGGGCAGAAAGTTGGAGGGCGTTCCTCGCTCAGGCGTCGGGCAATCCCTCGAACAGACGCGATCCGATGCGAACCACCGTGGATCCCTCGGCGATCGCGATCGCAAAGTCCTGGCTCATCCCCATCGACAACTCGGTCATCGCCAGCGCGTAGCGCTGGTTCCAGGTTTCCATCCAAGTCCGCAACGATGCGAATTCTCGACGGACCTGCGAAACATCCGCTCCGAGCGAGCTCATTCCCATCAAACCCTGGAGTCGGACGCGATTTCGCAACCGCTCATCCGCGACGTATCGCTCAAGCCATTGGGTGGCATCCTCGGGTGCCATGCCGGTCTTGCTCGCGTCTTGCGCGATCCGGATTTCGAGAAGAACGCCGATGGACATGTCCAGCGA
>JBKDPB010000076.1:0-6525 GCA_046342615.1 Planctomycetota bacterium
CAAGTCCCCTTGGGGATGGATCGACGTGAAGAACTTCAAGCAATCCCTCCCCCGCATCAAACGAAACAGTTTCGATTCCGCGGGAAGATATCCAACACAACGACGCACCTCCAGCGACTGCGAGAGGCAATCAAAACCGCAAACCCACGCGCCACCCAATGTCGGCTTGAGAAACCCAAGAACGCATCGAATCAGTGTCGTCTTGCCCGCCCCATTGGGACCCAGCAAGCCAAAGATGGAGCCAGCGGGGATTTCCAGGCTACACCGATCGAGCGCATGAAACGCGCCATACCGCTTCGTTAAGCCATCGACTTGTAACACATTTGACGACAAGAGCGCCCACACTCGGATATGCGGAGAAGACGTTGCACACGAATCTCGATGGTAAAGCCGGTTCTCTCTTTTGTCTATTCTTCCTGGAAATCCAGATCTCTATTTCCCCGAATCGCGCAAAGAATGCAATTCGGTACGCGATTTGTTCACTCATCCAAAGACCTTGGTTCGCTTGGAACACGCAGGGTGCAGAAAAGAGGATTTCATTTTCTGCGCCTTTTTCTGGAGGCGAATGCGATGAGGTCTCGGGTGAGTATCGCGGTCGGCATGGCGTATCGCTGACCGGGCACAGGGTAACGGGAAAATTTGTTGAAGGGGGCACCAACATGGTTGCGAAAAACGGGACGTCGTGGATCCTCGGAATGTTGCTGGGGACAAGTTGCTTTGCATGGCTGGGCGAAACATCGATGGCGGATCCTCCGTTCGGGGATGTTCCTCGAGGGAATCCATCGCGGGCGAACATTTCTCACGGAAATGTCGTGAAAGGAAGCGTTACGCGGGGAAACATCTCCCGGGTACAGCCTCCCAGGGCGATCGAGGTCACGGCGAATGTGCAGAACCGCGGGCCGAACGTGGCGCAAAACCACTTCAACCACGGAAACCAAAACCCTTGGGCCTACAACTCATTCAACTACGGCTACGGCTACCATCCGTATTGGGCCTACTACGGATACGGCTTCAATCCGTATTACGGTTGCTACCCGATGTACCCCAACTGCGGGTACTACTACGCTCTTCCCTATCAAGGTTCCTATGGTTATTCCGGTTCCGGTGTCGGCGTAGGAGGGTGGCCCCGGGGAGCATCCTTTGGGGGTGGTTCCTTTCCCTCGGGACCCTCATTCGGGGGCGGAAACGGTAGTTTCCGTGGCGGTCGGTAAACGAGGCGCTCCCTTTTTCCGGAAAACTTTCCATTTTCCACGCCCCGTTTTCAAGAGGATTGCGATTGATTCTCTAGGGGACTTGATCCAAGCCCCTGGCACTACCGAGGAATGGCTGAAAGGGACACCGCAATGGTTGCTGGACGTTGGAAAACTTGGACCGGAATGCTGCTGAGTCTGGGGTGCCTCTCCTGGGTCTGCGATTCGACATTGGCAGCCCCCCAATTTGAAGATACGCCCCGGCGGGGAAACTCGAAGGGAGGCGTTACCTATTCCAATTCGTCCCGTGACCGTGACTCGGGTGGAAGCAACTCTCGCTCGAGTCCGAGCTCGTCCTCGAATTCGCAAAACCGCATGCCGACGGCTCCCAGCCCAAACGTCAATCGAACCCACAGGGATGACGACCGCAGGGACCGTCCCCCCCCGCCAAGGGACCAGAATCCGCCGGATCTTCACCGCCAGCCCGCCAACCCGCCCCTTCCGCCACCACGAGCAGTGATTCAGCCGGAAGCCCCGATTGTGATTCGTGCGGCAGCTCTAGCCGCCTTGGCTGACGGCCAGATCGACCCAACCGAGCAACAAAATATCCTCCAGAGGGCCGCGCTCGACCGGACGCTCATGGAGGAACAGTCAGCAAACCCAATGAACGCGAGGGACTTTGCCTGGTCGGTGCCGATTGGGATGGAACTCGCGGTCTACACCGCATCGATCCGTACCATCAACATCGATGACCCGTCAGAAATCGCGTACCTCAAGGACCTGGCTCACGGTTTGCGGATTTCTCCTTCCAACTGCAATAAGATTCACCGTCGGCTGCGATTGAAGACGCTGTTCTGAACTGCCGCAACACCGCGAACGCTCTCGTCTAGAACCTGAGCACCGGGAGCACGCTGGTGAAGTCGTCGGTCCATACCGGGAGACTGTCTCGGGTTGTGGGAGGAGCCCAACCCGGCCGCGCTTCAAACCAACTCGCGGTTTCGGGACTGGCTGTGAAGATGATCCAACTCGATCCATTGCGACCGACGGACTTGTCTCCCAGGAGATCTTCTCGCATATAGGCGGGCACATCGAGTGCTTTGGCGGCATTCGCCAACACAGGGACCAAATCGATGTAACGATTCGAGATGTGGAATGCGATTACACCATCGGACTGCAGCCGTCGGAACCACCCTTCAATCGCTTCGTGCGTAATCAGATGGAGCGGGATGGAATCGGACGAAAAGGCATCGATGACAATCACATCGAACGTATCGGCCGACTTAGCCATGGTAATCCGGGCGTCCCCGATCCTTACATCCAACGGGCAGCCTCGGTACAGGCAATCGGAAACATAGGTAAAGTAGTTCGGATTGCGAGCGATGGCTTCGACGGCGGGGTCGATTTCGAAGAAAGTGATCGGCCGATTCGGTTGTCCGTATGCGGCAACGGATCCTGTTCCAAGACCGATAACGGCCGTGCGGTAACTCGCCTTCCGCTGCGCCTGGATA
Organism: Planctomycetota bacterium; assembly: GCA_046342615.1. GTDB lineage: Bacteria > Planctomycetota > Planctomycetia > Pirellulales > Pirellulaceae > JBKCUI01. The sequence goes on from JBKDPB010000076.1 coordinate 2,699, forward strand.
TCCATGACATCGCCAAGCGGACCGTCGGAATGATAATAGCTCCTCGCGACGTAACGGTCGTCTGGTTCGGTGAACCACTGCTCCCCGTGCATGATCCCTCCGTGGACCAACGTGTGGGCCCAACCATGAAATCGATGTTGCCGGACCGTCAATACACCAAAAAACGAACGCTCCCGCACGAGGATGTCCGATGACAAGTTGATACAAACCCCCACGAGCAACGCGGTACTTACAGCGAGCGCTTGCAACCTCGGCCTTCCAAGGAGCAAAAGGGCCGGTATCAAGGGGATGGCGAATTGCGCCCACCTCTCGACTTGTTCGAGTGTCCAACCCAAGCGGGTCGACAATGTTTGAAGATCCCACGCTTTCGACGTAACGGACTGATGCGTGTACTTTGCGAGCGCGGCAGTACAAATCACAACCAGTACCAACAGGATGCATTGCTGCCAGAAGGCCGCCAGCTTATCCCCGAATCGTGGGTAAGTTCCACGCCAGGGGATGCTCGGAAGAAATAGAAGCGAAGCCACCAGGGCGATGGGATACTCGGCGAAGCCGGAAAAAACGACCGGAGCAACCAAGGCGTTGAAGATACCACCCAGTGCGCCGCCCAAAGCAATTGAAATATAGAATGATGTCAGTTGCGAAACATCAGGTCGCGTCTCATACAACCGACGATGCAAGGCCCAGCAAACTGCGAGCAGGACCGTCATGTGGATGGATAGCATCCAACGGATTTGCTCGTGGAAATCCGCTGCCCATACGAACACAGCGACCAGAACCGCAACCGGTGCGAACCAGCGAATCAAACCATGCAGCGGCTTCCCATAGTCGGTGAAGCTGAAGGTCCAACTCAGCAGATAGATCGCCAGAGGCAGCGTCCACAACATCGGCATGGCCGAAATGTCGGTGGTCAAGTGGTTGGTCGCTCCCAGCAGCAAACTCGACGGAATGAAACTCAATGCAATCCACCGAAGTTTCGAAGCCAGCCCACAGACTTGCCCCGAAACGGAGGCCTGCGAACGCTCCTTCGCGGATCTCAACACGGATTCGTAGCATGCATCGGATTGCTTCATCATTCGCCAGCAAAGCGCAGCCATCCCTCCGAGCAGGAGCGCGTACACCAGCCACGACACGCTCCAAATCATCCGCTGCGAGGTAAGCGTGAGATACGGTTCGATCAGAAACGGATAGCTGATCAATCCGAGCATGCTCCCGGCGTTGCTCGCGATGTACAGCGGATAGGGGTCGGAGGCGAGCCGGTGCGACGTTCGGCCAAACCACGCCTGGATCAGCGGGGCGGTCGATGCGAGTACAAAAGCCGGCGCACCGACCGTCAACGCCAACGTCATGAAGATCCACAGGGCATGCAAGCCATCTTCGGGAATGTTTCGAGTCATTAGCTCCGGCAAGCGTAAAGGAAGCGCGATCAGCGAAACTGCAACGATGCCGAGATGCAGACGTATCTGCCTCTTCATGTCAGTCAACTTGGTCAGCACGTGGACATAAACGTAACCTGCCAACAAAATCATTTGAAAGAACAGCATGCAAGTGGTCCAAACCGCTGGCACACTACCCAACCTAGGTGCGAGAAGCTTGCCGATCATCGGTTGAAGGGCAAACATGTTGGCGGCTCCCATCGCCATGGTTACCGCGGCCAAGCCGACCATCGCGAAATGGAGACGATCGGTCCGCAGCTTATCCTCGCGATCGCGGGAAGATCCCGTGACGCCCTCCGATGGGACGAAACCCTTGTGCGCTGAATCCTCCGCGGAAGGCACCGACTCCGCCTCTTGGCGTTTGGCACTGCGCGGCACCTTGACCTGAGCAATCAAGCCGACCAGGATGCACAAACTCATCAGGAATTCGCGACGACCGACCGGCGTTCCGAACAAGATGAAGCCGACATAGCCAACCACCGAACTGACCAAGAGAAGGGAAATAGAAAATCGAAGCCTGGGCGAAACGCAAAAAACCTTAGCCACCAAAAGATTGAGAATCGTGACGACCAGCAAACCCGCGATCGCCAGGTTCACCAGCGGCGAGAAACTCACCGTTCCCGCATCTGCGATCCGCAACGGCTCCTCGCCACAGGACGAAACCACCAGAAGGTGCACCGACAACCATAGGCCAACCACCCAAGGCAGGAAACTCTGACGAATGGCTCGCTCGCTACGATGCATGAAACCGAAGCGCTGCGAGGGTTCGGTCGGCATAGCCATAACTTGATCCAGAATAACGGAAAACGAAATCACTCGGCTCGTCCAGTAAGCCTTGGAACCATGCGTCGCTCGCTCGCCCTTGTCCAGCACGAAAAATCGATGATTCTCGCCGACTTTCACAAATCGGTAATCCGCGAGCGCTTCAAACCGCACCGCTCCTACAAGCATTACAACCGGAAGGCTTTCCCGTCGGGTTCCCTCATCGCTCCACCGACGATGGGCTATACTGGTGAGTCCATCGAAGCGGTTGATTTTCGGGGTCGTCGCCCCCATCGGGCCCAACCCTTTTCCGCAAGGCTAGGCGAACGCATGTCCGACCCTCCTCCCTCGCTTCCAACGCTCCGGTATTACGGTCAGACCGATCCCTTCGGGCTAGGGCAATTGGCCGAAGGGTGGCGAGCCCGAGAACTGCTGTACAGCTTCTTTCTTCGCGATTTGCTGATTCGCTATCGTCAGGTATTCATCGGGGTCTTGTGGGTCCTGCTGCAACCGTTGCTGAGCACCCTGATCTTTATGGGTCTGTTTTTTGTCCTGGGAGCAGGGAATGCGGGAACGACGGTGCGCTATGCTCCTGTCATTTTGATCGGCATGTTGTGTTGGCAGCTTGTCAACAATAGTTTGCGAGACGCGACGGGATCGTTGGTGAACTATCGGCACGTGGTGACCAAGATCTACTTTCCACGCATGCTGTTGCCACTCTCGAGTTTGATGTGTGCGGTGTTCGATTTGGCGGTGGGTTCGATTCTGGTTCTTCCCTTGTGTTGGGCGACTGGCGTCGCCATCCAGTGGAGTACGCTGTGGATGGCGCCGCTTGCCGCACTCGGTTTGATCGTGTTCTGTTTCGGCTGCATCCTCTGGCTATCGAGTCTGAATGCACAGTATCGCGATGTGGGATATGCTCTCCCGTTCGCGCTGCAGATTGGGATGTTTGTTTCTCCGGTTGTCTACGATGCACAGCGGCTGCTACCGATCTTGGGGCCGACATGGCAATGGCTCTACGAGGCCAATCCGATCGCAGCGAACATTGGGCTGGCGCGGTGGGCGATTTTGGGGGAGCCGTTTCCGACGATCGCAGGGTTGGTCGTCGCGTATGCGATCACGCTGGCGCTCGCGGTGTCGGGATTGGCATGGTTTCGATACGCGGATCAGTGGATGGCGGATCGGATCTGAGTTCTATGTCACGGACCCCTCACGAATTAGCGATCCATGTCGACGGCGTATCCAAACGGTTCCAGTTGGGTTCCTACTCCGAATACAGTCGTTTGACGGAGGTTGCCACCCAAGCCGCGGCATCCTGGCTTCGGCAGGCGCTCGGCCGGAACACTGCGAGATCGGGAGCCGCCGCGGTTGCCGCCGCGCGGCGCGGGGATGCGCGATTCGATTCCGAAGGTTTCTGGGCGCTGCGGGATGTTCACTTTACGGTCGCCCAGAGCGAAGTCGTAGGAGTGATTGGACACAATGGTGCCGGAAAGAGCACGCTGCTGAAGATCTTGTCGCGGATCGTGACCCCAACACGAGGCCGGGTTGGAGTGCGGGGGCGGGTGGGAAGTTTGCTCGAGGTCGGGACCGGGTTTCATCCGGAGTTGACAGGCCGGGAAAACATTTTCC
>JBKDPB010000077.1:0-18323 GCA_046342615.1 Planctomycetota bacterium
ACGAGGCTCTGCAAATGCGAGCCCAACTCGAAGAATACCTCACGGCGGTTAACGCCCAACGGCCGACCGTCAATCCAAACTTCGATCCAAACGCAAAGACGTCCGAGGAAGCCACACGAGGCCGACGAGGAGGGAACCGATCCGGTCCACCGAAAGGCAAGGGGAAATAAAATGAGTGCATGCGTCGGCCGTTTTTTCTTGGGGACGATCACGGCGATCCTTCTTTGCAGTTCATGGGCGTGCGCGCATGAGGGGGGCCACGGCGATTCCAAAAACTCGAGGACCTGGTATCTGATCGATGGCTCGCATTTGCATGGCAGCTACATCGCCTCCGACGACGACAACGTGCAGATCTTGACGACCCATGGCAAGGTTCGATCCCTCCCGCTCGCCAAACTCAAGGAGTCGACGCGAACCTGGGTTCTGGAAAAGAAAGAGGAGATTACGCGTCTCCATGCCAGCCAATCGGTAATCCTGGTGTCCCATCGGAGCGAAGAGGAATCGCAGCAAGAGGCTGCAAGGCCGGCGATGGCCGACGCGTTCGCTCCATTCGCATCGACGGTGAACGTTCGTTGGGATCGCGATTTTTTGTTTGTCGAATCCAATGGGATTCCAGACCACCCCATGATGGTAGGTATCCGATCATGGCAACAGCAAGTTCCCTTGCCCCAACCCTACCGCGGCGACAACGCATGGCGCATCCCATTGCATCCGGTTCCCGCCAAGAAGCCTATCAGCGCCAACGGTCGCTTCCTGCGCGGGGCCATCGCGCTCGCGGTCAACGGCATACCGATATTCAACCCGCTCAACAACCGGGGCGACGACGCATATTTAGTGGGAGAACTGGATGAGTTCGGAGGCCATTGCGGACGCGCTGACGACTATCACTACCACCTAGCCCCAGTTCATTTGGAGAAGATCGTCGGCAAGGGGAACCCCATCGGGTACGCGCTCGATGGCTACCCGATCTATGGCTACCAGGATCCCGCGGCCCCCGATTTCGCGGCGCTCGATGCGCTCAATGGCCATCGAGATGCCCAAGGCAACTATCACTACCACGCGACTCCCAAGTACCCGTATCTCAACGGAGGTTTCTTTGGCGAGGTTGTTGAACGGGATGGCCAAGTCGATCCGCAACCGCGAGCCCAAGGTGTCCGCGAGGCGCTGCCGCCGATGCGCGGCGCCACGATCACGAGATTCGAGCAAGCGGCAGACGCCTCGACCTTGACCTACGAGATCCAGGGCAAGCCGGGAACCGTTCGCTATGTGTTGCAGCAAGACGGCTCGTACCAATTCGTCTTTACCGATCCGTCCGGTCGAACCACGACCGAAACGTATCGGCCGAGAACACGCGGGCCCGGAGGAGGCGGTCGCGGACCGGGCCGGCCCCCCGAAAAGCCTTCGCCGAGTGCCAATCGCCGAGCTACCGATCCAGCGAACGAAAAAGGGAAGGAACGTTCGATTTCGCTCTCGAGCTCCTCGATCGATGGCAAGGGAGCCTTGTCGGCGGAATGCAGTTGCGATGGAAAAGGTCAATCGCCCGCAGTCGCCTGGAAGAATCTGCCCGAAGGAACCCAATCCGTCGCCGTCAGCATGTGGCACGAAGCCCCCGATCGCGAGAAATCGTATTGGTTGGTCTACAACATTCCTAACGACGTATCGCAAATCGAACAGAACAGCAAAAGGATCGGCACCCTCGGCCAGAACGACAAGAAGCGCGCGGAATACGACCCGGTTTGTTCGAAAGGACCAGGCGCCAAGATCTATCACATCACCGTGTATGCCTTCTCAAAATCGATCGACTTGAAGTCGACCGATGTCAATCGGTCGCGATTGGTCGAGGAGTTCAAGAAGCACGGCTTGGGCGAGCAGACGCTGGATGTCACCTACGAACGCAAGTGACATCCACCAGAGGGTACCGAGCATCGCCAGGTTTGCCGCTGCTGATTCCGAGGCGCGGAATCCAGGCCGACACAACAGGGTACGACCATACCGATGCCAAGCGGTGATCGGGATCGCTCAGGGTGTCGGATGGAGTGCGCGCCGTTCCATGTGTACCACGTTGCTAATCGGCCGTCGCTATCAATCGACACGCGGCGTAACCGACGACTCGGTTGCTGTCATGCGATACCCTTGCGCTGGTGTCGTAGCTCAACTGTTCCACCTCGAACGGAATGTCCAAGGCGTGCAAGGTTTCCATCACCAAGGCAGCTGGAACGACGCCGCACATGCTGATCTGCTCCCGCCGACATGTCTCGACCAGGAGTTTGGCGTCTCCGGACATCATCGCCTCGAGGGCCAAGCGATCTCGTCGCCGATTTTCTTCATCGCTTGCAAAATGGTTCATATCGCTCGAGATGACCAGGAGCGGCATAGGCTCGCACGCGCGGAGCACTTCCGCCAACTGCTTGGCAGCTTCCTGGACCTCTTGCCAACTGGCTCCTCCCATCGCGATACAAACCACCTTGGGTCCAGCAGCGCCGGATGGGATGAGATGCTCGAGGATCGGCAACTGGATTTCCGCCCCGTGCTCACGAACATGCGCGGCTGCATCGAACTCCATGCCCGAAACGCCATCCACGATGCGTTGGGCCAATTCGCGATCGCACGCAACGCTCCAGCCTCCGGGCAACTGCCAGGAGTCTGCGGGCGAGACCGCCCAATCGGCGCCGAGGTTCGTATGCTTGGGTCCTAGGATCACCACCGTTCGGTCCAGCGGCGCGCTTCGCCAAGCATCCATCGCAATCTGGCCGCTGTAACGCAGACCTGCGTGCGGGGTCATGATGGCAACCGTTTCCTCAGATGGTTCGACCTTGGATTCCGCGGCGAACGCTCCGACCATCGCGCTTCGGGCCGAGGCATCCGCAGGGTAGAACGCATCGGCCAAGGCCGGCAGTCGCGCGTCGGTTCGTTTGTCGGACCCCATGCGATTGGTCGCCAACAGCGATGGAACCGTCGACACGCAACCCATCGTCAGAATCGTGATCGGCTGATTGCGAGTTCTCACCAGCTCGGCCGCTTCCGCCACCAACTGATGCGCTGATTTGGATGCGTCGAGCGCGATCGCCGCTTGTTGGCCGCAAAGGGCCAGAATCCCTCGCTTGGACGGGTCCACCCCTCGAAGATCGCAATCCGACAGCTCGGGACGCACCTGTTTGCCATCCCAATCCTCTCCCGTCACGATGCCATGATGCGCTGGATCGTGGAGAACCGTCAACGCGATGTCGATATTGATGTTGGATTCGAATCGCGTATTGCGCAGGGTCTGGTCCACCATCTTGCACAACTCAAAGAGAGTCGATTGCAGGGGCACTCCCGGACGAAGCGATGTCTGGATCCAGTGCCCCAACGGAACACGGGTGTCTTGATTGAACGCGGTCAGGACGATGCCGTTGACGGTGCCGTCCATCGCGTCCAGCACGTAATAATTCGGAGTCATCCCTTGGGACATGGCGATCAGGTTTTGCACCACCGCTTGTTGCAGCCGGAAAAGGCTTTGCAAGTCGCCCGGTGCCATCGCGTAGGGAATCGGCTCGGGGAGATATTCCCTATCGAACCCGCCATCGATTTCCAGGCCCTCAAAGCGTTCCAGGATCGTATCCTCATGCCGCCATGCATCTTCGGGCAACCCGGCTTTACGGCAAACCCCGGCGAGGAACGCGTCGACCGACCACCCCTGTTCGACCGGGACACTTGGGAGGAGAAGGCCGGCTCGATTCGCATAGCGACCATTCCGCGTGCCCGAGATTCGCAATCCATGCTGACCGACAACCACCGATGCGTGACGATCGGTGGCGGGACCCTCGATCGGCAGCGGGGCGGAGAGCAAATTGACGTGGCACGACAGGTACGGTAGTTCAATACTCGAAATGGCTGGCATCCGATGATCTTCCGTCGCGGTTCGTTGGCCCGATTCGATCAACGCATCGCGGAGCGTGGTGGGTCGACCCAAAAAACCACAGCACCCTCGCAAATGCGCCGACCGGTGAAGGGTCGTGAAAAGCCCGAACACATGTCGCTGTGCCAATTCGCCGAGCGGCTCGAATACGTTCGGACTCAGCGGTTGACGCAGCACCGCCGAAGCCACGACTTGTTGGGATGCCCGTTGAATCGCGCTCTTCTGCTCTTCCGTCAACGACCCGAGGTCAATCATGTCGAGTTTCCGCGGCTGGGACAGAGTGGATTGCGAACTGGACGATGGAGGCATGGAAAGGGATTCCGTGATGGAAGAGTTGGGAGGAGCCTGAGTCGACGAACTGTCCAAGGATACCCGATCCTCCGTGCCACGTTCCGAGGGATTGCCCAATCGGACCAGCTTAACAGGGGGGGAGGATATCGGTCGTGATGATTGCGACGGCTGGAAGCGGCGCATGTCCACCGGCATTCTACGCCGGCCCCAGTCTCCAGGCTCGGAATCAAATCGTCCCGCTTGCTGCGCCCCGCACTTACCGCACCGGTCGCCATCCAAGCCGTAATGATGCAATTCGTACCAATCGCGTTCGATCAGCAGGGCGGCGCACGCATGGCAATAGGTGGATCCATGTCGGCGATCATGAACGTTCCCGACATAGGGGTATCGAATCCCTGCCTGTCGGGCAATCGCGTGCGCGGCGAGCAACGTTTCATGGGGTGTGTTCCCCTTCTCTCGCATCCGAAAATCGGGATGAAAGGCAGAGAAGTGGACCGGCACATCGGGTCCCAGCTCCTTCACAATCCAATCGCACATGGCTTTCAGTTCGTCTGCCGAGTCGTTTTCCCCAGGAATGACGAGGTTGGTGATCTCGAACCAGACGTCGGTCTCCCGTTTGAGGTACCGCAGCGTGTCCAGCACGGGCTCGAGGTGCGAGTAGGTGATCTTGCGATAAAACTCCTCGGAGAAAGCTTTCAAGTCCACGTTAGCGGCATCCATGGAAGCGTAGAACTCGCGACGCGCCTCAGGCATGATGTACCCGGCCGTCACCGCGACCGTCTTGATGCCCGCATCGCGACAAGCGCGAGCGGTATCGATCGCATACTCGGCCCACACCACCGGGTCGTTGTAGGTGAAGGCGACGCTGCGACATCCGAGTTCCCGCGCGGCGAGGGCGATCGCCTCCGGCCCTGCTTGTTCGCTCAACCGCGCGACCTCGCGCGATTTGCTGATATCCCAGTTCTGGCAGAATTGACAACCTAAATTACAACCCGCGGTCCCAAAGGACAGGACACTTGTTCCGGGATAGAAATGGTGGAGTGGTTTCTTCTCGATCGGGTCGATACAAAAGCCCGTGCTGCGACCGTAGGTGTCGAGAACCATCTCGCCGTTTTCGATCTTGCGGACAAAGCAAAAGCCTCGATCTCCCTCTTTCATTCGGCACTGTCGAGGGCATAAATCGCAAACGATTCTGTCTCCCTGATCCTCGCGATGCCACCAACGGCCTGGAAATGCGTTCATCGGTTTCCTCCTGATCCCACCATTATACGGCAGACTCCTGCCGAATCCCCCGTTATACTGAATGGAAGTGTCGATTCGGATCGGCCCATTAGGTTACAACGTCTGAACGTTACAACGCGAGGAAACGGCTGCTAGGATGACCAACGAACCACGTCAAATCCAGCTTGAGTTTCCGGACGCGCTCGATCGGCAATTGTCGGAATTTCGAGGCCATGTTCGCTCGGTCAAGATGCTCGAATCCGCGGGCATCGCGGTCTTGGCGATTCTGATCGGCTTCGTGGCGGTCTTCCTCGTGGATCGCGTGCTGGATGTCTCGGGATGGTTTCGTTGGGTTGTCTTTGCCATGGCCGTTGCCGGTGTCGCAACGGTCCCTGTTTGGTTTGAACGCTGGGTTTTGCGGTATCAATCCCATGCATCGTTGGCTCGCTTGATCGCGCAAAAATCGCCCCAGTTCGGCGACTCGCTGCTCGGAGCCATCGAATTGGCGAGCAATCCGAATGAGCAATCGCGGTCACCGGCGCTGTGCCGAGCCGCCCTCGAGCAAGTCGCGAAGGACGCCAGTCGACGCGATCTCCGAGACGCGGCACCGGATGCTTATCCGCAACGCTGGTGGATGATGACAGGGGTCGCGGCTATCGCGCTGGGCTGCGCATCGTGGATGTACCCGGCCGCGGCCTGGAACGCATGGCAACGCTTCTCCCAACCGTGGTCGAAGATCGAGCGGTACACCTTCGCTCAGATCGAGGCGTTGCCCAACCCGTGGATCGTCCCCCACGGTGAGCCGATCGATCTCGATGTCGCATTGACTTCCTCGAGTCCGTGGAAACCGCTGAACGCCTCGCTCGCCGTCGGCAACCAGCCCGCGATCGCGTCACCCTTGACCGGCAATGCGTATCGATTCGAGTTGCCTCCGCAGATCGAATCCGCGCGATTGAGAATCAAGGTGGGCGATGCCATCCCATCGATCGTCGTCGAGCCGATGCTCCGACCGCAACTGTCCGAATTGCAAGCCACCATCGTTCTTCCTGAATACCTCGCTCGCTCGCGCGATCTCCAGCTCGATGCCCGCAGCGGAGCGATGAACGTCGTGGCGGGATCCGTGGTCAAACTCCAAGGCAAAATCAACCGCGACGCGCGCGAGGTCCTGTTCGACAACCAGCCGCTGGTCCACCAGGCAAGCTCCTTTGAACACGCTGGCTTCCCCGTCGCGGAAACGCAAGTGCACGAGCTTCGATGGCGCGATCGGCACGGGTTGGCGAGCAAGGTTCCGTTTTCGCTCCAAGTTCAATCCATTCCCGATGAGCCCCCGACCATCTTTGCCGACGGACTGCCTCGCACCAAAGTCATTCTCGATTCGGAACAGATCCGCTTTCAAGCCCGCTCCAGCGATGATTTCGGCATTCGACAACTGGGCATGGAATGGCGAACCGCCGAAGGCGCCTCCGTGCCCAATCCCGTGCATGGCGAATGGAAACTCGTCTCGGGAAACCCCAACGCGGAAACCTTGGATGCCGAGGCGGTGTTCCAAGCGACGGCGCTCAACATCCCGCCGCAGCCGATCGAGTTGCGGCTGTTCGCCGAGGATTACTATCCCAACCGCTATCGCATCTATACGTCACCGGTCTTGCTCTACATCTTGAACGCCAGCGACCACGCCATGTGGGTCTTGCAACAACTCAACCGCTGGCAACGCGAAGCTCTCGAAGTCCGCGACCGCGAATTGCAACTCCTGGAAAACAATCGCAAACTGCGCCAACTGTCGGCGGAAGACCTGGCCAAAGAGGAAGTCCGCAATCAAATCGAACAGCAAGCGGCCGCCGAACAAGCCAACGCGCGTCGCTTGACCGGTCTGAATCAAAAAGGAGCGGACCTGATCCGCCAAGCCGCCCGCAATTCCGAGATCGGCGTCGGTCATCTCGAAAAATGGGCCGAAATGCAACGCATCCTGAACGATATCGCGGCCAATCGAATGCCGTCGGTCGCCGATTTGCTCAAGCAAACTTCGAAAGCCGCCAAGGCCGCAGCCTCCTCCAGCCCCGCCAAAGCAGGCAAGATCGCCGGCTCCAACAAAGACGATTCCCAAGGGCCGCCATCCCAGGAAGAAAAGACACCCGACAAAGCCGCCTCGCCCAGCGCTCCGCGCGTCGTCGATCAGGAATCCTCGCAGCAACCCACCGACCCAGCCTTGGCGAACGATCCCGGCAACAAAAAATCCGGCTCCGGCGCATTGCGGCTCCCAGCCACCACCCTGGCGGGCAACGGGAAGACCTCCGACCAGCAACCCTCGCAACCCCCCGACAAATCGATGGAAAAAGCGATCCAAGAACAACAGGATCTGCTCGCGGAATTCGACAAAGTCGCCGAAGAACTCAACAGCATCATGGCGAACCTCGAAGGGAGCACGCTCGTCAAGCGATTCAAAGCAGCCGCTCGAGAACAACTGAGTGTAGCCGATGCTACAAATCGCACTTTGCCGAACGTCTTCGGCAAGCGCGCACGACGCATCGACTCCGAGGAGCGAGCGATCCTCGAATCGTTGTCCTCGCGCGAAAATGCTGCGGTGAATTCCGTCGGCGAAATTATCGACGATCTCGAAGCGTTCAACGAGCGAAGGCCCATGATCAAATTCCGGGACGTACTCGAAGAGGTTCGACGCGAGGACCCCCTGGGGGGACTCCGAACGCTATCCGCCCAAGTCCTCGATCAACAAGGGATCGCGATCGCCGACGCCGAATACTGGTCCGATACCTTCGACCGATGGGCCGAGGATCTCGTCGATCCCGCCTGCCAAGGAAAATGCCCCGGCGGAAAATCGAAAAACTCGCTTCCGCCTTCGATCGTCCTCGAAGTCATGCAAATCCTCGAGTCGGAAATGAACCTCCGCGATCGAACACGCGTCGTCGAACAATCGCGCGAAGCGGAATCGAACGACCGATACGTCGACGCCGCTGGCGAATTGGCGAAAACCCAGTCGGGCTTGCGAGACCGCGTCGAAGCCGTCGGTAAAAAAATTCTCGAACTCCCCAATGCCAATGAAGAATTCGCCAAAGAGATTCGACTGATGGAACAAGTCGATGCTGTGATGCAGGATGCCGCTCGCATCCTGCGCCAACCCGATACCGGTCGACCTGCCGTCGCTGCCGAAACCGAGGCGATCGAACTGCTGCTCCAGAGCAAGCGAATCAATCCGAAAGGGGGCGGGGGAGGCGGCAGCTCGCCCGGCGGCGGCGGAAGCGGTGATACGGTCGATGCCGCTATCAGCCTCATCGGTCCCGGTCTCAATGAAAAAGAAATCCGCCAAGATCGCGGAGTCGAACAATCAAGCGGAAAGACCGAGTCGGATATCCCCGAGGAATTCCGACACGGCCTCGACCAGTACTTCGATCGCATCGAGCGAAGGAAGTCGCAATGAAACTTCGGCGCACCGACTTGTTCAAAACGCGACTCGGAGCGCCGATCGCTCTGGGCGGGTTGTGGATCGGGCTAGCGGTCGGCGCGTCGGCCGGTGCACAAGAGGTTCGGATCCAGATACCCCTGGGAGCCGAGGTGCAGGTGCAAATCGCAGGCGATTTTCCAGTCGAAGGGAACGAAAATCGGGCCGAGATGGCCCAACGCTGGATCCGAGGTTTCATCCAGAATGAGTTGAACCTCATCGAACGCGTCTGCAAGCCTTCATCCGAGGAAGCCCAGCTGCTGGTCGACGTTGCGGAAACGGAATGGAAAAGCCGCATGGCGAACGCGATCCGCACGTATGCCGAGGCTCAGCACCAACGCGTCAAGACCGACTTCGACTCGAGGGTTGAACGACTCGTCCAAATCTGGGTCCGCGATTTGTTGCCAGAAGACAAGCAGCAGCTATGGCAGAAAGAAGTCGATACGCGACTTGCGTACCGGAAACAGATTGTGATCGGTCGAATGGTCGAGGAAACCGAACGCAAGTTTGGATTGACGCATGCCCAGATGAACGAAGTGACCGAACTGCTCAACGAACGCTGGAAAGATTCTTGGTGGAGCATGTACCGGTCGGGGACCATGCCCGAAACCAAGTTTGCATGGGTCGGCAAGGTGTTGAGCGAATCCCAGCGAACGCTCGGAGGGGATCGGACTACGCAAGCGGTCGAAACATTCGCCGGCGGCGGCTTTGTCGATATGCCTTCTCTTGATCTGAAGGAACGTTTTCGCATTGGGGCGGTCTCCAGTTCGCCGGAAATCCCACTTCACACGAAGCGGTCGGGAGACGAACGTCAAGACAATACTGCCCTGCCGATCGATCAACTCGGCCCCAAGATTTTCGACCCGAACCTTCCCTTCAAGTGGGAGCGTGAGCCATGATGAAATCATGGAAAGCGTTTCCTCGGCTTCTGTTGGGCTTGGCCATGAGCGTCGGGTTGGCGTCCGACCTCGCAGCCCAGGTTAAGGTCCAAGCTCAGGCCCAGGAAAAGGACAAGATTCCCAACGCCCTGGATCGTTCCGTAGCCGACCCCAATGACGAACCGGAGCCCCGGGAGATAGGCGACGCTCGGTTGATGCAATTCGAAATGGAGCCGGAGCGCTGGGCCGACATGGCTTACAGCACGATTGCGGGCAATCGGGGTGATTTCGAACAGATCCTTCGGCGACGGGTGCGCATGGTCCTCAATCAAATCGAGCAGCTTTGTGGCACCTCGCCAGAATTGCGCGAGAAGGTCACGGAAGCCGCAGACCTGGAGTTTCAGCGGCTCGATGCAGACATCGCCGCGTTGGTTGCCGAAGCGCCTCGGCGCCCGACTCAAGAACAGTATGAAGTCTTCTACAGAAAAATCGATGAGCTCACTTCGCCCTTTCGGCCCGCTTTTTTCATGGGAAATGCTCCTGGAGGGACTCCGCGCAGGACCGTATGGGAAAAAGTCTTGCAACGCAATCTGACCGAGGAACAACGCGAAATCATCGAAACCGACAAAGCGAAACGCGCGGAGTACCGCAGTCGCGTGCGGCGCCTCGAAATCCTCCTCCAGGTATCGCGAGTCCTCGGACTGAGCAGCAAACAACTCCAGGATTTGGAACGGGTCGCTGATGCAAGTCCGGCTGGATGGACTAGTCTGGAATATGCTTGGTCCGTCCTCTCGGCCATGCCTGAAGCTCAGCAAAAGGAATACTTCACCGAATCGCAACGCATTCGATTGTCGAAACCCTTGGAATACACCAACGACCTTCGACCGGTGATGCTATGGGAGTTGAATCAATGATGCTTCGATGGACATCGCTCATGATTCTTCGATGGACATCGCTCGTTGCGTTCGGCATCGCACTGCTGAGCGGCGCCGAGACAATGTACGCCCAGTCCTTGTCTCGCGAAAACGCTGTTCAGGGGCAAGCCGTCTCGCGCGATGTTCGGGAATTGTACGAACGAGGCTTGGGCTGGCTCCAAAATAATCAGGATGCGACGGGGCGATGGAAGTCCAGCAGCGGCGAATCGGGCCCGGGGGTCACCGGCTTGGCCACGATGGCATTTCTGGCCTATGGCGACGACCCGAACCATGGCGCTTACTCCGATACGGTGACGCGCGGCATCCGCTCCATCATCGAAGATCAAAACGCAAAGACGGGGTATCTCGGGCCGAGCATGTACCATCACGGGTTTGCGATGCTCGCGCTTTCCGAAGCCTATGGGGCTTGCGACGAAGAGCGGCTTTGGGCGGGCAGCAACGTGGACGAATCGCGGCGCCGCACGATCGGACAAGCCCTGGAACTCGCCGTTCGAACTGCGGTCACCAGCCAGACCAAGAATAGCGCAGGGGCATGGCGTTATTCCCCCGATGCGACCGATGCCGATACCTCGGTCTCCGGATCCATCCTGATGGGCTTGCTGGCAGCCCGCAACGCCGGAATCGAAGTCCCCGACAAATCGATCGACCGAGCCGTGGAATACTTTCGATCGATGACGTCGTCGAGCGGTCAAGTAGCCTACTCCGGCGGCCTGGGAGGTTTCGACAACTCGCCCGCGCGTGTTTCGATCGCCACCCTGATCTACGCGGTCTCGGGTCGCAAGGATCTGAAAGAATTCAAAGCCACCTCTTCGTTCTTGGTCTCGAGCGATACGTCGGAAACTTCGGATCATTACGGCGAGTACACGGCCTACTACAAAGCCCAAGCCCTCTTCCAATCCGATATCGATGCATGGGACAAGTGGAATAAAGTCCTGATTCGCGAGCTGAAGGAAAAACAACGCAGCGATGGTCACTTCGATGGAAACTACGGGGCTGCGGTGGCGACGTCGATGAATCTGCTGTCGATCGCTCTGAATTTCCGCTTCCTGCCGATCTACGAACGTTAATGAACCGACTTTGGATGAACATCGCGCTACGGTTTGCTGGTCTTGCATGGATCTCCACACTCGCGTGCCTGCACTCCGATGGGGCGCGTGCCGAGGATTCGATTGCGAAGGCTCCCGCCTGGACCCTTCGTATCGAGAACGGGGATATCTATCGCGGCGAGGTCGCGCTACCCCAAACCCCAGACGCACTGGGGTGGAACTGCCCGAGCTTCATCCTGCCGTTGGCGTTCCCTTGGACCGAGATTCACTCGATCGAGAAGAACCGCACGTTGAACGGGACGCTACCTGCCGCTACCGATGCGGAGGGGAACCTGTTTGCCATGGAGCAGCATTCGGGACTCGCGCTCAGCGGCGATATCGTCGCCGTCGAAAACGGGAAGATCAGGATGCAGATCGCGGGAATGGGCGAGCAAATCATTCCCCTGTCCGAGATCAAAAACATCTTGCGGATATTTTCCGCATCGAATGATCCGGTCCAGGTGATGCAAGCCCAGGACTGGGAACAAGTTCTCCCCGCACCCAAGAACGGCAAGGCCACCAAATGGTTCCTGAAGGCCGGAGAAATCTCGACCGACACCAGTGGCACGACGATCTCCCAATGGGCGACGATTCCCCCTTTGGCAACCATCGATATCGACGTCGCATGGGAACAACCGACCGTCAATTGGTGGCTCACCATCGGAGAACCGCGACGGATGGAACTGCAGGTGAGGAAACTGCAAACCAAGAATCTGCTCAATATCACGCTGCTGGTGGAGAACAGCCGCGATGCCGATGTCGCTAGCGTGCAGATTCCCTTTCCGAACGAGCCTCATCTCGCACTGCGACTGCTGTGCGACGCGGATAAGGGAGCCTATGTCCTGATGATGGGCGATCAAGTGCTCGGTCGGATCAAGGGGAACCCTTCGGAACGGATCGTAGGTCGCAACAAATTCAGTTTCACCAATACGGCGCTCGGAGTCTTGACCCTTCGCGATTTGCGGATCTCCGATCGTCCGTTTGCCATCCACGAAGCGGCTACCGAACTGGCGCCCGGTCTTGCTGAGGTCATGACGCGCAAACGAGGTACGTTCGTCGGCAGCATCGAACCTGCGGACGACAGCGCAGAAATCCAAATCCGCGGCGCGAACGGCTCCACCGCTTCGATCCCGCTCGAGGAGATTGAGAGGATCGAATTCCCTAAACGCGCCTCCGATCCCAGCCAACCAGCCCGGCCCGACCTGGTGCGTGTGGAGCTGGTCAATGGCCTGCGATTCACTTCCGAAAAGGTGTCATCGCTCGCCCTCGAGAATGCCGACAGCCAGCTGGGCCTTGCCGCCGCCAGCGGCTTGCGCCTGGAGTACCCAGGGGGCGGTTTGAGCCTGCCGTGGGACGCGATCGATCGCGTCTCGCGCCTGCGATTCAATCCCGCAGCCCCCAACGTGACCGGTACGAGTGCAACCGCTGCAAACGGAGCCGCTGCAAACGGAGCCGGGTCGGCGGGACATTCGTCGGGAAATCGACGCTTGATGCAACTCGTCACCGAGGACGTTGTCTCGAACGGTCGTGTCGATTCCGTCTTTGTCACCGACGCCGGGGTCCGAACGCTGATGTGGCTGCCGGTAAGCGCATCGGTCGCCGCTCCGATCCATCCAGCGGTCGATGGGGAAATGGAGCCGGTGGCCTCCGCCCCTCCGCCGACCGAAAAGAAAAATCCACGGGGGCTCCCTGCGGTTGTGATTCGGACTGAAAACCCGAACCCTAAACCGGAGCCCGCTCCCAGCCGCGATCTGCGGGCCGATGAACCGAGCCTGTTCCTCATCACAGGCGATTGTTTCCCGAGCAAGGTGATGGCGGCAGGCGACGAGGAGCTGGAGTTTGAATCGTCGCTGTTTGAAAGGACGCGCGTCCCATCGCATCAAGTGCGGAGCGTCCGCGTCGTGGACTACCAAGGGACCGATGCGATGGATCGGGCGACTCGAACGCGGTTGCTGACACTCCCCCGCATGCAACGCAAGAATCCTCCTACGCATGTGGTCGTGGCTCGCGACGGCGATATCGTGCGAGGTCGCATCATCTCCTTCGATCGCGATGAGATTCGGATCGAGGTTCGGGGCGAGGAACGCACGCTGCCGATGAAAAATGCCGCGGAGATTATCTGGCTCGAAGCCGCTCCCAAGATTCCCAGCGCGACGTCCGCCGACCCGGGCGTTGCCCCATCGCCGAAGGAAGACGCAATGCCCTCCGAGACAGCGACCGGCGTTTTTCAGGTGCTGCTCGCACAGGGATCGCGCGTTTCGATCTCGCCGTCGAAAGTCACGGACGAGGAATTGGCTGGCGAACACCCCTTGCTCGGACCATGCGCTCTGCCATGGGAGAAGATCACGCGACTATATCTGGGGCCCAGGATCCGTGCCATGGCCTCGCAAAACCGTTTTGGAAAATGGAAACTTTCGAACGCACCGGATCCGAAGTTCGTCACCGAGGGAACTTCAGAACAAAATGATGCGCCGGTGGACACCGCCCAGGATCGCATGCTCGGGAAGCTTGCACCGGATCAAGATTTAATCAAGCTCGATGGGACTCCGTTTCGCCTTGCCGATTATCGGGGCAAGGTCGTCATCTTGGATTTCTGGGCATCGTGGTGCGGTCCCTGCTTGCAGAGCATGCCCCGTATCCATCAAATCTCCCGGGAGTATATGGATGCAGGCGTGGAAGCGGTCTTTGTCAATATCGAGGAATCCGAGGAACGGATCCGAGCATTGCTGCAGCGGTTGGAATTGGTGCCAACCGTCGCGATGGACGCCGATGGTTCCTTCGCGAAACAATACGCGGTACAAGCGATCCCGCAGACGGTTGTGATCGATCGCGATGGCGTGGTGCTCAAGATCTTCGTCGGTGCCGGGGATGAGACAGAACTGGAATTGATCCGGCTCTTGAATGAGTTGACCAAGAACTGACATTTCCGGACGCGGTCTTGCCGAGTCATTCGGGGGCGACGGTCGCGGGTGAATCCTGCAGACTTACCAACAAAGACAGGGCATCGGCGAATCGAGGAGACTCCTCGAGCGCTTGCAGGCAATAACGCTTGGCCTGCTTCTTGTCCCCCAGCTCCAAGCTGGCCTGCGCCATCCGGTACAGCACGGAGGCGGGATCGATCGGATCGAGCGCGATGCGCGCCCGCAGAGCTCGAAGCGCTGTCGCAGGGTCCTCCACCTTTTCCGCAGCGAGGCTTCGCATTTCCTGGATGGAATCCGACATGGGGCTGATCCCGTGAAGCCGTTCGCAGCCATACAATGCCATCTTCCAGTCGCTGCGCTGGATTGCCAGTTCCACCAATCGCAACAGCCCCTCGCGCGGAGAACCTGCCCGCTGCGCAAGCTGTTGCAATGCCTTGTATTCCGCATCGGTATCCCCAAGCGCTTTGCAGATCCCCGCGAGCTGCCAGGAGATGCCCGTATCCGAAGGGTCGTCCGGCCAGAGCGCCATCAGCGTCTCGGCGTGCTCTCGTGCAGCCTGCCAGTCCCGACTCTTGACGGAATCGGCCATCGCTTGCTGATGTCCCCAATACGAGTTCGAATGATCCCGGAGCCATGCCTTTCTGTCCTTGGCTTCTTCGGGGGAAGGTCGCGAGAAATCGGCGGTGGCCGACATCTGGGCCGCTTTGCTCTTGGCGAATTCGACGAAGTCCTGATCGAGGATCTGCAACGAGCCGGGCAAGCGCGCCAATGCCTCTTCCTGACGCATGCCGATCGACAGATCCTCCAGCAACCGATCGAGACCTTGCATCCCAAACCGTTCGACCCAGAACTCGACGGCGAGCGAGGACATGTAGTACGCGAACTGCAGATGCAAGGGGGACTTGGGATTGAGAAATGCGCCGCTGAGCTGGCTGATCGGGACCAGATCCTCCCCCAAGAGCATCTCGCGATAGGTCGTATCCAACTGCTCGCCCCACGCTCGATCGCGAGCGCGCTCTTCGTACACCGAGATTCCTTCCGAGAGCCACCGCGGCATCTTGTTCTTGGTTTTTTGCAAGGTCACCACGTGGCAATACTCGTGCCACAGGACAGATCGCCAGTTGGTGTCCACTTGAAGAGCGGCGGGCGAGTTGGCGGTAATCAACCGTCCAAAACAAACTCCCAGAAACCCTTCGCCACCGGGCATTCCAAAGGTGCGAATCGCAAACTCTTGCTGGCGCGGGAAGATCTCCACAAAGATCGGCTCCTGCAGCTGGGCACGGTACTTGGGTACCAGCGTCGCGCGGGCCTCCGCGAGCAGCGACAGGACATCGTCACCGTAAACCTCCGCCTCCTTCGCATCCATGCGAACGACAAAGCCCGGGATTTCGAGTGTCGTGAATTTCCCGAGCTTGGCCTGCAGTTGCTTGAGATTGTAGATCGAGACGTCATACGGATCGGATTGTCGTATGCCATCGACCAATGCCCAGCCTTCTTCGGTCTCTCCCAGCCGCAGCAGATCCTGTGCAAGTTGGGCGCGGGCGGGAGCGTACTTGAAGTCCATCGCCAACGCGCGGCGCTGGTATTCAACCCCTTCCTGAAAACGGTAATGGAGCGATAAATGCCGACCGATGGTGTGGTCCACTTCGGGGTTCAAGCTCCATGGCTCGAGCGCCTTGCTTCGCGCTACCCCCTCCTGGAAATAATCCCCCATCAAATGGGAGATGGCGGCTCGAAGCGACCACAGGCCAGGATGCTTGGGTTGCACTTTCTCAGCTTGATCGAGGATCTCGCGGGCCGCCGCATATCGCTCCGAATTCATTTGCTTCTCCGCCGCATACAACATGGCGGGTAGGTAATTGGGATTCGCTTCCAAAGCTCGCTTGAGATACGCTTCCTTCTGTCCTCGCTCGGTTTCATTCCACGCCCGAGCGGACAAGTAAAGAACCTCGGGATCATCGGGAGCGAGCGCGAGCGCTTTTTCAAGCGACTGTGCAGCGACCTGGGCATCATTCTTGGCGAGCGCCATCCTCGCGGTCGCAACATAAGCTTCGACGTTCTTCGGATCGAGCTTGACCGCCTGATCGAAACAGACTTTCAGAACTTGCTTCGGATCCTCGCCCCGCAGGAGATAGAACTCTCCCACCGGGACCAGATCGGTGCGATTGGCATAACGCCACGGCGCACGCTGCAAGAGCCCCTCGATTTCATCCAGCTGCTTGTCCGATTTGATGGCATTGTTGACCATGCGGTAGACATGCACGCCGAGCAAACGCAGCCGAATGCTATCTCCAAAGCGATCGATCGCTACCTCGTATTCGGCGAGCGCTCGGTCATACGCTCCGACCGCGAGATACGCTTCGATCAACAGTCGCGGCCACGCTTCATTCCATACACGCTTGTCCACCTGTTCCTTGGCAGCGGAGATCGCCTTTTCATACTCTCCCTTCCGAAACGATGCCCTGGCGTCATCGAGTTCGCTGGCGATCGCCAAGCCGCTCGCATGCGAGCCCAGCCCCGCGAACAGGACTCCCCCGAGGATGATCCAAAGCGGAGAATATGTCGGGAAAAACGAGAGACGCATCGGAGGAAACACGGGCAATACTGACCTGTCCGTTCGACGGAATGGGAAGGGAGGGACATCCTGAAATTTTACTGAACCCGGGACGCGACGGTCTTTCCGCGACGATTCTTTTGATACAATTTTGGGATCGGTATTTGGAATCCGGTTGTTTCCTTCCCATCAAGTGAGGTCGTTTCCATGTTGCTGCGTAGTATCGCAACCATCGCTCTTCTCGCGCTGCTTGTCTCTCCTGCCTTCGCAGAGAAGCTGAACCTGAACAAGGGTGAATCCAAGATCAGTTTTGTCGGCAAGAAAACCGACGGCGAGCACAAGGGCGGTTTCAAGGAGTTCAAGGCGGAAGGAGAGGCTAATCTCGAAGCTCCCGACAAGAGCAAGCTCAAGCTCGAAATCGATACCACAAGCCTCTGGTCCGACGATGAAAAGCTGACCGAACACCTCAAGAATCCCGACTTCTTCGATGTCCGGAAATATCCGAAGATCACTTTTGAAATGACCGGCATGGAAGGGGTTGGATCCGATTCGCCAACGCTGATCGGCAAGTTGACGATGCTCGACAAAACCGCCGACCTGCGAGTCCCCTGCCACGCTTCCCTGAGCGACAGCGAACTCGTCCTCGATGCCGACTTCAAATTGGATCGAACCAAGTGGGGTATGACCTACGGCAAAGGCAAGATCAACGACGAGGTCGTGATCAAGGCCACTCTGCACTTCGATCGTTAAACGCGCCGTGGGGTGCGGTTGAAATCCGTCACGACCCCTTCGCTCAAGCGTTCTGAAGTCGCGGTCTTTGCGTATTGCCTCCTGACCGTACCCAAGAAAAGGGCACTCTTCCTCGTACTCGTCCGGATTCGGTCGAGTACGAGGAAGAGGACAAGTACCAGAACCGGTATCCGTGCGAGAAATCCAACACGCCTCAGCGAGGATGCCGTCCCGACGCGAGGACTCTCCCTCGCTTTCTTGCTAGCGACCACCTCGCGGGCTTCGCGAGCGTGGCATAGACGATCGACCCTCGGACGGAGAAAATAGATGGCGGCGGGAATCCTCCCGACCGTATCC
>JBKDPB010000078.1:0-26595 GCA_046342615.1 Planctomycetota bacterium
CGACAGGCCGAATCGAGTTCGTTAACCTGCGGACCGATTGTTCACTTCCAGTTGCTCTCCACCCTTTCTTGCGAAAACGCAGTTACTTTCCGTTAATAGGTTCAGATCAACCTATGCAGGGACTTGCACCCTGCCGATCAAACACCATCACAGGCGCACCTATGCCAGCCCGTCGGGCTTAAGAAGCCGAAGCCTCGGCTCGATGAGCGTTGGTTGCCATCTGTCGATCCCGACGACGTATTCTAGGAGAGCAAACGATGCGTAAGTGGCACGCATTAGCCCATGGTAATGGGCTGCATAGGAACTTGTATCCAACTAGGTGATAGAATTAGGAATCGCAGATTCGCTGTCGCTGCCCCAGCAAAAAGGCCAAGCCCAATGCAACCCATCTCGATCGGATCGTTTCAGATCATTCGCGAAATTGGCCGCGGAGGCATGGGAGAAGTCTATCTTGCTACGGATACGAGATTGGACCGCGAGGTTGCCATCAAAACGTTGCCTGCTCATTTGGGGCACGATCCGGATCGATTGATACGCTTCCAACGCGAAGCCAAGGTATTGGCATCGCTCAACCATCCCGGTATCGGTTCGATCTATGGTTTGGAGGAGTGCGATGGCAATCAGTACTTGATTCTTGAGTATATCGAAGGAGAGACTCTTGCGGACCGTTTGAGTCGAGGTCCGATGGCTCTTGATGAATCGCTGGCTATTGCTAAGCAGATCGCCGAAGCGCTCGAAGTCGCACACGAAAAGGGGGTTGTGCACCGGGATCTGAAACCCGGCAACGTGATGATTGCCATCGAAGGACAAGCGAAGGTGCTCGACTTTGGCCTCGCTCGCGTCGACGAGAACGCTTTGGGGGCAAACTATGGAGTCAACGACCCCAACTCGCCCACCGTTTCGACCCCGCAGCAGATCCACTCTCCGACAGTGGCTGGCGTGATGATGGGGACGATGGGGTATATGTCTCCTGAGCAAACGCGTGGAAAACCGGTCGACAAACGCTCGGACATTTTTTCGTTCGGTTGCGTTCTGTTTGAGATGCTCTCGGGCGTGCAACCTTTTCGGGGAGAGACGCTGGCCGATGCCGTTGCAGCGACCCTGCACCGAGACGTCGACTTTGGTTTGCTCCCTGCAACCACTCCGCAACGAGTCCGGGATCTGCTGCATAATTGCTTGGCCAAAGACCGCAAGCAGCGTTTGCGCGATATGGGTGACGCGCGGTTGGAACTCGAGCGAGCGATGACGGAACCGAATCAGGTCGTTCGGCAGATCGAAACGCAGGAGCGGCCGTCCGCTTCGTGGCGTTTCGCTGGAGTCGTTGGAACTTTCTCCCTCTTTGCGGTTTCCTTGCCCATAACTGCGTTTTTGCTCCGGCCTACTTCGGTTTCGAATCCAACACCACCCGTTTTGCGAGCCGCGATTGCGATGCCTCCAGGCATGACCTTGGCTGATATTGACCGGGCGATTGCCGTCTCGCCTGATGGTGTGCTCGTATTGCTCTCGCTCGTTGCAAACGAAGGCCTCGCCACTCCATGTCTGTATGTGCGGGATCGATCTCGCCTCGAATTCAAAAAACTGTCGGGCACGAGCGGAGCAACGTATCCATTTTGGTCGCCGGATAGCCAATCGGTAGGCTTCTTTGCTGATGGCAAGCTGAAGCGACTCGACCTTGCGGATAACATGGTGCGAGTACTCGCCGACGCTCCTGCCGGGCGAGGAGGGTCGTGGGGTAGCAAGGGAACCATTGTCTTTGCTCCCAGCGCAGCGGGCGGGCTTTCGATCGTCAACGACACCGGCGGACCAACAACGGCTATCACCGAGCCGGCAACACAGGACGAAGCCCATCGTCTGCCGCACCTGTTGCCGGATGGAGAAAGGTTCCTGTTTTTCTCCAGCAACTCCGAGAGCTCGGGAATCTATGTCTTTGATTCGGCAACCCGGCAGACACGCCTGATCAAGTCAGCGGTGGCGGAGGCTTTCTTCGTTGAACCGGGATTCCTGATCCACGCACTCGATGGAAATCTGATAGCGCAACCATTCGACATCCAGCGTCTCGAACTCACCGGATCTGCTGCTCCCATCGCAGCGGATGTTTACTACGATACGGCTCGCGACTACGTCAATGCGGGGATTTCATCGAGTGGGACTTTGGTCTACGAGATCGTCCGTTCCCCGGCGCGTTACAAGCTTGCGTGGATGGATCTCGAGGGAGAACGCACCCTTCTATCGGTCGATCCTCAATCCCTGACCGAAGCCGTTTTGTCCAACGATGGCCGCCGTGTCGCTGCGACGCTCGCAGGGAGCCGCAACGAGAATTCCATGATCGTCATCGACCTGGAACGGGGTATCCGAACTCCTCTAGGTGATCCTCGAACCACGATCAGTCAGGCTCTGGAATGGACCGCTGATAATCAAGGAGTGCTCGGCCTCGAGATTCAAGGACGACGGACGAGCCTTCGAAATTTTCCAGTCAGTGGTGGGCCAGGAAAGATCATCCTCGAGGGCGCAGCGGGCATTGAGTTCCAGTCGAGTACCATCAGTCCCGATGGCAAGACGATCCTCCTCTCTCAAAGCCTCTTGATCGACAAAATTCCCGACATCATGGAGTTGCCCGTTGGTCAGGAACCCGTCGTGAAACCTTTCATTCAAACTCCGGATCTGGAATTCAACCCGAAGTTTTCGCCGTCGGGTGACTTGGTTGCTTACGCTTCTCAAAGGCTGGACGACTCGTCAGGGCCGGTGCTCAAGGTGGCGCCGTATCCCGGACCGAAGAGTTCCATGCAGGTTTCCGCGAGCGCACTCGCCGGCCCCGGGCTGTGGATCAAGCCGGATGAAGTGGCTTGGATGGATGGATCTCGAAAAATGTGGAGTGCAACGATCGCCGCGAAAGACGGAGCGCTGGACGTCCGTATTCCCAAGCCGCTTTTCAACGGTCAACCGCTGGATAAGGAA
This sequence comes from Planctomycetota bacterium, assembly GCA_046342615.1. Taxonomy (GTDB): domain Bacteria; phylum Planctomycetota; class Planctomycetia; order Pirellulales; family Pirellulaceae; genus JBKCUI01. The sequence goes on from JBKDPB010000078.1 coordinate 2,956, forward strand.
GTCGGGGTACTCGACTACGACCTCCAAGGCAATCGCTTTCTGGTCGCCGTCGAAGACTCTCCCCGAGATGATCTGCAATTGGTTATTGTCAGCGACTGGCGCGCAGGTTTGCCGGCGAAATAGGAATCAGGGTTTGCGAAACCGCCGCTGCCGAAAGGGCGATCGCGTTGCGATCGCTCGTTGGTTGCGATTGTCGTTCGACGGGGCCAAGCCCCAAATCCAGTTACTTGACAGAAATTGCCAGATAGGTTGACGAATCCGCGCTCGAACCACCCACCAGAGTCTTCTTCCCCAGATCCAGACGGAGCGTGGTATCGATCGAGAATTCCGTCACTTCAGGCATGCGATCCGCCGGTGGGTCTTCTCGAAGTCGCCATTTTCTTTCCTCTCCTCGAGCGATTGGACGATTTGGCTAGGTGTCATTTGGATATCTGACGCCTTCCTCATCCGAAACTCGGTCACTTGAATATCATAGACTTTCCCTGATCCGGCATTCACACTGTCGGCCCATTCGGGCCTGATGAGGTATCGGAATGTCAGTACGCACGTATTAGCCTCGGCACGTATTAGCCTTTGCTAGCAATCCTGCATTTGAGGATCCGATACAATGCATGTCCTTAGTTTCTGCTTAGTTTCCCTATCATCCATCTTCATTTGTCGGGCACGCAGGGCTGACAGTCCCTGTGCCGGGCCTGATAAACCGGTTGTAGAAAGGTGGGCTCATCGATGGAATCAGTGAAACAATACGAGATACATCAAGATGGATGAATATCGAGAGAGTCACCCAAACAACGAGTTTCTCGCCGATGTGTTCCGAAAGGCTATTGAATATCTCAATAGCCTTTCTGGTGCGAATGTCGGCATTTCCCCATCCAAGGAAAAACTCTTTTCAATGATAGACACCGAACTGCCGGAGCACGGAGTTTCACCCGCTGCTGCCATGAAGTCGTTGATCGATGGGGTCGAAAACGGGTTAATCCGCAGTGGTAGCCCTCGCTATTTTGGGTTTGTCATAGGTGGTTCAACACCGGTCAGCATCGCAGCTGACTGGTTGACCACAGCGTGGGACCAAAACGCACAGGCGTATGGGACCTCTCCAGCCGCTGCCGTCATGGAAGAGGTGGTCGCAAAGTGGTTACTTGAGTTGCTAGGTCTACCCGAATCAGCGAGCGTCGGTTTCGTCACTGGCGCGCAAATGGCGAACTTCACCGCGTTGGCCGTTGCCAGGAATAAGGTCCTTAAAGACCATGGCTGGGATTTTGACGCGGAGGGATTGCAAGACTCACCGCATCTTCGCGTGCTGTGCAGCGCTTGTTGTCACGGGACAGTGCGTTCGGCGATTCGTCTGATGGGACTGGGAAGAAAGAATATTGAGACGGTGGAAACTGACAAGCAAGGGCGAATAGAGACCAAAGAATTCAAACGCACTCTCGGTGCATACTCTGGGCCGACGATTGTCTGTGTTCAGGCTGGCAATGTGAATACAGGTGCGTTCGACCCAATCGCGGATATCGCCGACTTGTCCCGAGCAAGCGGGGCTTGGTTGCATGTAGACGGCGCATTCGGAATGTGGGCTGCTGCCTCACCAAGCCTGAAACATCTGGTCGCTGGTGTAGAGTTGGCAGATTCCTGGGCCACCGACGCCCACAAATGGCTGAATGTGCCCTACGACTCGGGACTTGTTATCGTTCGTCAACCAGAGACGCATCTAAAGCTCAAGGTCGAGCAATGCGCTTATGTGGGAACCACTCAGGTAGGTCACCGCAACGGATCCGAGTGGGTACCGGAAAATTCCCGCCGAGCCCGTGGTTTCGTTCTCTACGCCAGCTTGCGATGCTTGGGGAAGAATGGTGTTCGACGAATTGTCGAAAATTCCTGCGAAATGGCGCGACTTTTCGCCACAGAACTGGTCAAACTGCCTGGCGTGGAGGTCTTAAACCAAGTGGTGCTCAATCAGTTGCTCTTCCGGATTATTCCGACATCAGTCACCGAAAATAATGACGTTCATGCATCGGTTGCAAAGCGCATCCAGCAGACCGGTGTTTGCTGGCTGGGAACAACACAGTGGGCCGGCCAGACCGTCCTTCGCATTTCGGTGTCCAACTGGGCCACGACGGCAGCTGACGTTCGCAGGTCGGTCGAGTGCATCAGAGAAGCGATTGAGAATGAACGAGAAACAACCGCGAACATCGGTTAAGGGATTCCTTTGCCGAGTAACTTCTCCCCATTCCGTCGCAACTTTAAGTGCCACCCACGTGGGTGGCACGAATTTGCCCGCACGTATTAGCCCGACGGCTCACTACGATTCAGCCAGATTGTCGATGAGCAAACGAACGGCAATCGGCAATCATGCCCATCTTGTAGTGCGCTGGATCCTACGGTGATCGCGTTGGGTCGGCTCCAGACCCCTTCAAGGGTTGGGCTTCTTGGCCCCGCTTGAATTGCAGCGCGTATCGGTTCGCGCCGTTCACGATGCGGACGGAATTCTCCTGGCGATCGATTTGGTCGAGAAAGATGCGGTGGAGGAGCCAGGACTGGCCGCCAGCTTGCTTGGGAGGAGTCATTTCCAAGTGGATCCACAGCCAGCCTCGTTCGGGTTCCATGCCGACCCAGCGCAGTTCGGAGGTGGGGAGCGAGTCCTTGCGATCGATCGCAGCGACGAGATCTTGAAGGGTCATCGACTTGGGCGTGTCGACGATTGCGAACTGTTTGTTAAGAAACGGGGTCGCATGTTTCGAAAAATCGGGATCTTCAATCGAGGTCGGTTTCCCTCGAGACTGAGATAGGACTCGTTCGAGGTCTTGAGGATGGAGTCGAATTGAGACCTCCCAGAGTTGATTTTCGCCGTTCCATTCCATCTGGGCGACGCAGACGTGAAACGGATGCGCTGCTTGGGTTCCGTTTGCACTGCAAATCAGGAGCAGTATCAGTGCTACCATCGATGGCGATCGGGTCACATGTTCACCTTGGCCCGCTTCTTTTTGTTTCGGTCCTTCTTCTGTTTCTTCTTGGGCTCCTGGGGCTCTGGCGCCGGTTCCGGCTCGGCAGCGGCGGCTTCCTCTTTCTTTTGAGCCTCCTCCTGCTTCTGGGCCTCGCGACGGGCTTTGGCCATGGGATTGTCACCGTCTCTGCGTCGTTGGCCTTTGAAGAGTTTGAAGCGCGAAGGCTCAATGACGGGGGGAAAGTGGTTGTTGTTCCGATCGACATCCGCGGTTTCACGGAACGGGTCGAGTTCGAACTTGACAATGGGCTGGTCGACGATGACCGTTGTTTCGCAGTGGTGGGAATCGATTCGCCAGATCTCGGCAGGGATCCGAAACTCTTGCTCCGATCCGTCCTCCAAGGTGACCATCAGGATAATGGGCATCACCAGGCCCCCGACATTTTTGAAGGAGATGCGATAGAAGCGGTCGGTCGAGTCGAGCATCTCTCGTTCTTTGTCGGACAGCTCCGAGAGGGCTTTCTCGTAGGCCTTGCGCTGATCCTCGGTGACAGCGGTGGGGTCGTATTCATTGTAGAAGTCTTTAAGTTCCGGGAATGCGTCGACCCGTTTCGGGAGAGATTCGTTTCGTTGTTGCGAGAGGGTTTTGCGCTGCGAATCCTTTTTGGCTTTGGCGTCTTCGGCGGCCTCATCGGGGGTGCGGGGGTCGACCATATAGACCGAGATCTTGTCGATGGCGATATCGCAGTGGTCGGTCGTGTAGAACCAGCCTCGCCAGAACCAATCCAGATCCCGGCCGGTAGCGTCCTCCATGGTCCGGAAGAAATCGGCGGGCATCGGTCGTTTGAACTTCCATCTCCGCGCAGACTCTTTGAAAGCGAAGTCGAACAGTTCGCGTCCGAGAATCGTTTCCCGCAAAACATTGAATGCAGTTGCCGGTTTGCTGTAGGCGTTGGGACCGAACTGCATGATCGATTCGCTATTGGTCATGATCGGCACCTGGTCCGTGCTCAGCATGTAAGGCACGATCAGTTCCGGTTCGCCTCGCTGGGAGGGATAATTCTCTTCCCACTCTTGTTCGGAGAGGTACTGAAGGAAGGTGTTGATCCCTTCGTCCATCCAGGACCATTGGCGTTCGTCGCTATTGACGATCATCGGAAAATAGTTGTGGCCGACTTCGTGGATGATCACCGTGATGAGCGCGTACTTGGTTGCGGCGGAGTAGGTGCCGTCCTCGCCGGGGCGGGGCCCGTTGAAGCAGATCATCGGGTATTCCATCCCGCCGACGGGGCCGTTGACACTGATCGCCACCGGGTAGGGATAATCGAACGTGTATCGACTGTAGACGTTGAGGGTGTGGATGATGGCGTGGGTGGAGTACTTGCTCCACAGAGGTTCTCCTTCGTTGGGGTAGTAGCTCATCGCCATCACGCGGTTGTCGTTCACGGCATGTCCTTGAGCATCCCAGATGAATTTTCGGCTTGATGCAAAGGCGAAATCGCGGACGTTGTCGGCGTAGAAGATCCAGGTCTTGGACCCATCGGCTTTTTCGGTTTCGTTTTCCTTGGCTTCATCGGGAGTGACGATGAACACCGGGCGATCCGCTGTTCGAGCTTGCTCGAGCCGTTCGCGTTGTGCCTCGGTGAGGACTTCATCGGGATTCTGCAACTGGCCCGTGGCGGCCACGATGTGGTCGGATGGAACGGTGATGCGGACCAGGTAGTCGCCGAACTCGAGAGTGAATTCACCCTGGCCAAGATATTGTTTGTGCTGCCAGCCAGTTACGTCGGTGTAGGCCGCAAGCCGCGGAAACCATTGGGCGATCTCGTAGATCGTATTGCCGTCTTTCTCGAAAAACTCGTATCCGGTGCGGCCGCCGATCAGACGCGCGTTGTTGATCTTGTACGACCAACGGATTTTGAACGTGTACTCTTCTCCGCTGAGGAGGACCTCGGGCAGGTCGACACGCATCATCGTATCGACGGTGAAGGTCGAAAGCGAACGGTCCTGGGCATCGGTCACGGACTCGATTCGGCAACTGCCATCGAACGATCGTCGCTCCAGCACCGCTTCGAACTCTTGAGTCGAGTGTTGCGAGGAGGACAGCATGCGGCCACTGCGGGTTCGATTGGCATCGCTCTGCGGAGAGAAGATATTGGGATCGACTTGAACCCAAAGGTAACGGATCGCATGGGGCGATTGGTTGCGGTAGCAAATGGTTTCAGAGCCCGTGATCGAATTCTCCGATTCATTGAGGGTCACATCGATCGTGTAGTCGACCCGCTGTTGCCAATAATCAGGCCCTGGCTCGCCAGCGGCAGAGCGGTAGCCGTTCGGGGTCGGCAGGATCTCTTCCAGTTGCCGGAATTTGTCCTCCTGGCCGTATTTCTTGTTTGGGAACGGTTGAGCCCATACCGGAGATGGGAACGCCAACCCGAGAATGGCGATCGAGAGTGCGATGATGTTCTTGTCGAGCCGCATGGGTGGATTTCTTGGGAGGGTCAAAAAACGGCCAGCCAGGGCTGGCTTTGGTAGAGCTTCCAGTCTGATCACTGTAGCGTGCGTGTCAAAGTTTTCGAGGTCGGTTCATCTTGCCCAGGCGGCCGATCGCGATGATTTCCCAGATCCTAGGCAGCCAGCATAGTTTCGCTCAAAAGCACCGACGACTCGGTCCCGCCTCGGAAAATCAAAAATTGATTCCCGATGGTTTGCTCGGGCGGGATTAGCGTGCAAAACTTCCTGCGTGCCCCGAGATAGGTTGTGGTAGCGAAGCCCGCCGAGGAGTCGCGCTCGGTGAATGTGACTAAACGTTGTCACGCTCATAGGGTTGAATTCGACTGCCATTCCCCATGGCGGGTTGCACCAAGGAAGCTTCGATCACGGAAGACTATTTTTAAGGGAATTACTATGCGACGCACGATGCATTCGCTCTTCGTCTTGGCGATATTCGCCACTCCTGCCCTCGCCCAGAGCGACGCTCACTCCAGCGCGTGTGCCAATGGGACTTGCCCATCCAATTGCAGCGAGACGCTGACGCCCCCCATGGCCGGATGCGGCAATGGTACCGCGAACCAGCTGGCTGCCTACATGAACAGTTTCCCCACGCATCCCAACCTTTGGGGTTCCTATGCAGCCGATTACAATCGCCGCATGGATTGCTTGTTTCACCATGTGAACGGTTGCGATTGCTTGGATCCCAAGCGCAATCTGCATTCGCATCCATCGGTGATTTGTTCCAGCGGAAAAGGCGCCTGCGGAACGCAGGTGTGCGAATCCACGGCGGCAAAACCGACCATCATCCAACGCGTTCGTTCGCAATCGGAAGCCATGCTCTCCCACTTGCATACGGATTCGTCGGGAACCGTGCAAAAGGGGCCTGTTCTGAAGGGGCCATGGATTTCAAGACCTCTCGTGGGTCAGCCGATTGCCCAGGCCGCAGGTCAGCCAGCAGCCCAACCCGTAGCCCAGTTGACCGTTCAACAGGTAGGCCAGCCGACCGCCCAGCCCTTGGTCCTGCCAACGGACGCGCAAACCGCCCAAGCGGCTCCAGCCGGCGTCATGATCATTCAACTGCGATAGTTGCCGTCGTAGCGATCGTGAGGATTGTAGGTTCAGCCGATTGCTCGTTGAGGAAGCACTCGGAAATTGCCGATGCTTTACGTCGCATGGATAGGTGCGAGACCGTGGCGCATGCCACGGTCTGCCGACAATGAGGCCATGGTATGACGATGGAGCGACATGCCATGGCTTTTTTTATGCGCCAATCTCATTCCCAAAGGGCGAACGCGGCATCGAGCTGGGTGTGGGGTCCCATCAGGACCAGCTCCGAAGAGGTCGCTTGGCTTGCCGCATCGATTTCGGAGCCGATTTGATCCCACAGGGTGCATGATGGGCACCCGCAATGGTCCGGACCTTGGCGTTGAATGACACCGGATCCAGACCGATAGACGATCCAAGTGGTCGGAGCATTCTCCGACTTGTCCATGGCAAAGGTTTGCATGCGGGGTCGGTCCGTGCTGTGCATCGATTCGACCACCACGGGTGGGGCTGCGCCGAATTCACCTTCTCCCATATTGCCGCGGTTGATGTAATTGATGACCAGCAGGACATCCAGAGGTCCGATGGTGCGATCACCGTCGACATCCAGGTAGGGAGCCGTGTTGGATGGCGAACCTGCCAGTGCACGCGAACCGTTTTGATTGATCTCGTTGATCAGGATCAAAACATCGAGCGGGTTGACGCCGTTGTTGCCGTCGACGTCCTCGGGAAGATTCGGATTTTGCCAGGGGCTGGGAGGCAAATACAGTCCGAAATCGACATGCGTCACCGAGCGCTGAGAGCCGTATGCGACAGTGAGGATCCCGTCCAGCGTGTTGGTGGGAACGGATCCTTGGAAGGGGCCGACGACTTGCAAGCGGTAGTTGCCCCCTGGGATATTTTCGAGAAAGTAGCTCCCGTCGGAGGCGGTTTTCGCTTCGCTCTTGGGACCGATGCGGAGGTTGTCGAATTTGACGAACGAATTCTGGAAACCGCGGGCGATGACGTAGGAGATCAGCGATTCTCCGGTTCCGACCTCCATGGTGACCTGTTGATTGCGCAGCATTCCGCGTTGTTCGAAACGCTTGATCAACGTGCCATCGGCGGCGTAGGCATCGAGTCGCACATTGGTGTTGTCGGAAAAAGCGATGGCGTCGAGCGATACCAAGGAGGTCGGCGTGTCAAAGCGAGCCCGCAACTGAAGAGCTTGATCGTTGAAGGCGTCCACGTACTGACGCAGCCGGAACGAGTACGGCTTAAAAATCCGCACCCCCGTCGATGCGGAGGGGTCGTTGAAGACTCCCAAGGTCCCGTTGGCGTCCAGTCCTACGACGTCCAGCCGAACTCCTCCCAGATTCCCCGTGAGAAAACCTTCGGGATACGCATCCGGATCGATCACCCGCTGAAGGGAAATCGGCTGATTGGTGGAATCGACCATTCGCACCGTGGATCCGGCAAGCCCCGATTCCGCGACTTCCCAGGCCCGGCTCTGATCGAGGTCCTGCCAAACAAAACCCTGAATTCCGTGCCGTGTTGTCGTATCGGGAGTGTTTCCGATCCGCCCGCTGAAAACGTTGCTCGTGATCCCGATCCGTGGATCGAGGGCGCGAATCTCGATCGTCTTGCCGATGTCCGCTGCGAGAATCGGAATGCTCAGATCCAAGTCGACTGTGTAGGTGTTCGGATTGCTCAACGAGGTCCAAGCGCCGGTGCCGATCCGGTACTCGATTCGACCGATGCGATTGAGGGTAATGTCATTTTGCAGTCCGGAGGAATTGCGGTTGGGGAGCGTTTGTACGCTCGCCTTGCCGCGAAACAGGTACGAGGAAGAATTCGGCTGATACCTGCCGGTTCCCTCCAGTTGCAACGGGACATCGAGCACATCGAAAATGCCGTCGGCGTCCGAGTCCCTCCACCCGATCATGGCGAGCGTCGACTTCGGTGTAATGACTTGTTCATACGCCTGCTGGAGAGACGAGCCCGCCGACATGATGCTCGGGGCTTGCTGGAAATTCGGAGTCGGGTTGAGGTCCATGGCGTTCGTGTTTTGCGCGTCATAGTAGCCGCGACGATCATAATACGAACCCCCGCCGGTGTATTCGTCGCGAGCCCAGAAGATATGCCCCGTCTCGTGGGCATAGGTCGAAGCGGGACGACCCGAAGGTATCACCATGAATAAGCCGCCAGCGAACGCAAAGGCTCGAGAAAACGATCCGCCAACGGCGAACGCATCATCGGGATCGCGGTCGGAATTGACGACAAAGATCGTGAATGACCAATTGGACTGAAATTTTTCGCGCTGGGACTGATTGAACGAGCGAACGTTTTGCTCGAGATCAAAGCTGCTTGCGAATCCGACATCGCTCAGGAAGCGACCGACCCACAACTCGTAGGCGTTCGACGTTCGATTGATCGGTTCGTAAGGCGTGTTCAACCGGGTGTCGACATAGGTGCGATCGATCACCCATTCGAGGTTGTGAATCGGAGCCTCTTTGGCTAGCAATCGATTCCACCAATTGAGACCCTCCTGGATATTGTTCATCACGGTTGCGACGTGGGAGGGCGTCCAGTTCTCGGCATTCAGGTCGAGGGATCCGTCGCTCTCGAGCAAAACGGGCGTGACGGCGATGCGGCCCAGCATGTACTCCCCGAGATCATTGGCGCTGGCGCCAAAGGGCATGCTGGTCATGACACGACGCGCCTCCAAGCTCTCGAACGAGAGCTTGCGAAATCGTTTTTCTGGGAGGCGATCCGGACGTGGTGTCATGAAATTTGCTGGGAAAATGGATATTCATTCGATGATAGTCCCACGAAAAGATTCCCTGAGACAGGGATCGAAATTTCGCCTTTTCCCGAAAGGGAAGTTCCCGCGACCGCTCCGAACGTAGCGGTTTAGCCGACTGGGACAGGGCCTGCCGCCAAATTCGCGACGGCGAATGCCGGGGCGGAACGCGACATTTCAGGCCCCAGGATTTCCCCCAGCGCAAGAGTATCCGCGAAGGGGGGGACACGTTGCAAAGCAGCCTGTGCGAGAAACTCGCCATGACCGCAGAGAATGGCTGTTTTTTCGGTGGTGCTCTCCGGAGAGTGCCTGCGATCCAGCCGGCAGGACACTTTGCCGATCGCTCGCGCCAAGGCCGATGTTTGCCTCCGATACACGTGCTCGGCAATCGCAGAGATATCGCCATCGGCCAAGGTGGAACCATCCTCGCCCACGACGCGGGCCAGGCGGTAGCGGGCCGATTCCCGATTGGCAGGTCGTCCATCGGCGGTATCGCAGTCGGCGGGATCCGCTTGGAGTTTGCCGAGCCACAGGTAAACGTCCCGGGTGGTTGCGAACAGCTCGTTCATGACGGGACATCGGGCGCCGAAGAGGGGGGCCGAGTGGATGACTCCCGCGAGATTGGATCGCTCGACCCCCGTGTAGAGCAACTCCCGTCGTCGCAGACGCTGCGAATCGGTCATCGAGCGCGTCGCCACTCCCTTGGCGTCGATCGGTATCACATCGATCGTGGTGGAGCCGACATCGATCACGATGCCGACAGGTTGTTTGATCCAACGGCTGGACCATTGAGCCAGCGCGTGCCAGTTGGATGCCGCAGCCATCCAGGGTTCGCGAGCGGCTTGGGACGGGCTGCGCCAGGAACCATCGACGCAGTACACGCGGACCATGGGAGCGGGAAGAATGCTGGTGACTTGTTCGAGGATGACCGCGACTCCCTCGGAACGTGTCGCAAAGCAGTCCGCCAATTCGCCGGTCATGGTCAGCGCTACGCCGTCGAAGGCGGGTGCGTCATCGATGAGCTTCGCCAAGTGCAGACCGAGTTGGTTGGCCAGGCGCCACATGGGAAAGGGGGTTGAGCGCGTCCAGCCTTGGGTATGGGCGGCCTTGAGGTTTGCTCCACCGATGTCCAGGCCTAACCAGGGCGCGATGGTTGCGACGTCGGCTCGGGTTGACGGAGACCGGTTCTTGGTCATGCGGTCGCACCTTTCATCACATCATCACACGATCAACATGCAATCGCCGTAGCTGAAGAATCGATATTTCTCTTCGACGGCTTTGCGGTAAGCCTCCAGCATCAGCTCGCGTGTCGCAAATGCGCTGACCAAAACCAGCAGCGTGCTTCGAGGGAGATGAAAATTGGTCAGCATTCGATCGACCGCGGCAAACGAGTGTCCTGGACGAATGAACAAGTCGGTTTCACCGGTCCATTCGGCGAGTTGACCATTCCCTTTCAAGGCCGCCGTTTCCAGCGTGCGCACGCTGGTCGTTCCGACGGCGAGAATCCGCCCTCCTTCCGCCCGGGCGCTCAGCAATCGTCGAACGACATTTCCTTGGATCTGAGCCCATTCGCGGTGCATTTTATGGGAATCCAAGCGGGAGACCTGGACCGGTCGAAAGGTGCCGAGGCCGACATGGAGCGTGACCGATACGAGGGCGACTCCAACAGATCGTATCTTTTGGAGGAGGTCTTCGGTGAGGTGCAAGCCTGCGGTCGGGGCAGCCACCGAGCCGGGATTCCGGGCATAAACGGTCTGGTACCGCTGGCGGTCCATCTCGGTCATCTGGCCATCGCGAATGTAAGGCGGGAGAGGGACGCGACCCGATCGCTCGAGCATCTCCAACCAATCCATCTCCGGTTCCAATCGCACGAGCAGCTTTCCATCCTCGCCGCGATCGACGACGATCAAGTTCTGGTTCTCGCGTCCCTCGGGATCGCGCAGGACGATTCGCTCGCCCGGCATCAACATCCCGCGCGTCTTGGAAAGCAGCTCCCCGATACCGTGCTCGGCTCGGAGAAATAATCCCTCCCAGCGACCGCCTGTTTTTTGCCGATAGCCGATCAGGCGCGCCGGGATGACCTTGGAGTCATTGACCACGATGGCATCACCCGCCCGCAGCATCGACGGCAGATCCCGAATGGATGCATGGTCGATCCGTCCTGACGAGCGGTCGATGATCATCATGCGCGCGTCGGTTCGATGGAGGGGCGGCTCCTGAGCGATCAGCTCGCGAGGCAACTCGAAATCGTAGAGATCGAGTTCACTGGGTGGGGCGTTGTCGGGGACTTTGGGTGAGGACATCGATACTCTTGAGAATCATGATTCGCCGAACCATGGCAGGTTAGGGGCATCGTACGCTAGGGCAACTCGCGAATCCGAATATTGCGGAACTCGACGGGTGCCCCCTCGGACTCGAGGCAAAGATAACCTTCGGAGGGAGATGCGTCCGAACCCCCCGAAACCTCATGGCCGTTGACCCATAATCGAACTTCCCCGTCGATGGCCCTGACGTAATAAAAATTCCATTGAGGCGAGGGGCGGCTGAATTGACCCTTGGGAAAACTGCGCGATCCATCGGGCGACAAAGGGGGAAAAGGCTTCAGTTTGGAGCGACCGACGGGAAAGATGTCACCGTGGGTGGTGAACCAGGTGGCCTTCTTGCCCGAGGATTTCTCATACACTTCGGTGTAGCCTTCGTCGAGAACTTGGACCTCGATACCCGCCCCGGGGAGTCGATCGGGAGGGAGATTTTCCAGGGCTTCCGGTGGTGTCCATAGAAAGAATCCGGAGTTGCCACCGTGGGACAAGTGCCTCCACCATCCGACAAACTCGAGATTGCGATACGTTTTCGCCGAACGCAGGACACCGACCGGTTTTCCGGTGCAATGGACCCGGGGGCCGTCCCACGTCCATGTGGCTTCATCGCAATTGGCCCGTACAAAATCAGCGGCGCCCAGTTCGACCCAGCCGTCACCCAAGGTGTCGATCTGGAGGGTGGGCGATGCCGCACCCACCGACGGGTCCTCCTGGCCGATCGCGGGATCGCCAATACGGCACAGGAGGAGACACGGCATGATCCAGGCCATCGCGGATCGGGAAATCCATCTTCGCTTCATGATTGCTTTTTGCTCCGGGACCGGATCGCGTCCGGGTGAAAGGGTGGTTTAGCCGCCTGCCATGATACTATGGCCGCGCTCTTTGGAAACGATGATGTGATCGAGAACTCGGATTCCCAGTAAATCGCCGACTTTCGCGAGCCGGTCGGTGACGGCATGGTCCTCGCGGCTCGGAGTCGGATCACCCGAGGGGTGATTGTGCACGAGCAGGATCGCGGAGGCGCTGTCCCGGATAGCCGGCTTGAAGACTTCGCGCGGATGGACGAGGCTGGCGTCGAGTGTTCCCACGGTGATGCGATGGGTCTGAATCGGTCCATGTTGAGTGTCGAGTGTGACGATATGGAACTCTTCCTGCTTGCCGTCGGTGGCGAGTCTCGCAAACTTTCGAATGCAGTAATTGACGGCGTCATCGGATCCGCGGATGCGTTCGGGAACTGCGGGTTTGTCATCGCGGAGGGCGGCGATGCGCCGGCCCAGTTCGATTCCCGCCATGATCTGGCAGTAGCTGTCTTTTCGGATTGCGGAGGAGATCTTTCTCAGCTCTTGTAGCCCCGCTTCGCACAGCGCGGCTAGCTGCATCTCGGGGAATCGCTGAGCGATCCTGCGGCCCGCTTGGACCGCGGATTCGCCGGGAACGCCGACGCGTATCAAGATCGCCAGCAACTGAGCATCGGTCAGCCGCGCGGCGCCGTCCTGGAGCAATTGTTCACGCGGTCGATCGGAAATCGGAGATTGCTTGACCTGGTCGCCGAAGACCTGCCGATCGATCCACATATCGACAGGATGCGGCGCGTCGTTTCGCCATCGATAGAAAGTTTCCTTCTTGTCCTTGGTCTCCACCAAATGGCCGGCCTGCGCGAGTTGCTTCAACACGCGAGTCACATACGAGGGGCTGAGATCGCGGCATTGAATCTTGGCCCAAGCGACTGAAAAGGAATCATCGGTCCGGATGGAATAGACCAGCTGACGCAGCTTGCGCACACGCTCTTCACTCATGATGCACCGTCGGTAGTTCCCTCAACTGCAGTTCCCTCAACTGCTCCACTCGCTACGCATGAAGCAGCATTGCTAACGCGATTCCTCCGCGCAAGGACCAAGCCACCGTTCGGATCCAATTCGTAGCGATCAACCGATTGATTGTATCGGTATTCTTGCCCTGCTGCAGTCGGTCGTGCAGCGGCACCTGGATGAAAAACGTGCTCCACCAGATCAGCGCGGCCAGTCCCGCTCCGACGACCGCAAGCCAACGATCCAGCGCGGTCGGCGCAAGGAGGACCAATGCCGCTGCCAGGGCCCCTTCCAGGAGCATCGACGGCGCCACCACATGACCGATCCGTCGGCAGTGCATCTCCTCAAAGGCCGTGAAGCGGCTTTCGTCCACATAGTGCATACTCGGGTAGTGGACCCGCTGCACGATCCAGATCAAACCGGTCAGGAACCAGGTTACCGCCCCGTGCACGGAACTTGCCGTCATCCACCATTCCATCGAATTTGCCTTGATTTTCGCAGTCGGAATTCGTCGCGAACCACACTCAGCCGTTTGCCAGCCACCGGAGGATGGCTACACTTTAGCGATTGTTTTTCAGTCCTTGCCCTTTGCTCCTGCTGGAGTTTTCTCTCGTGACCACACAATATCTCGCCGCCAAGGCCCAGCAAATCACCCGTGAGATGGAATTCGTCGCACAGCGCGAAGGGCTGTCGCCGGAAACGATTCGATCCGAAGTGGCCGCTGGCCGGATGGTGATCCCCGCCAACCGCGTGCACGCCGCAGGACGACTCGAACCGATGGGCATCGGCATCGCCGCGAAATGCAAAATCAACGCCAACATCGGCAATTCGGCGGTCACCAGCAACATCGAGGAAGAACTGGAGAAACTCCATGTCTCGGTCCACTACGGCGCCGACACGGTCATGGATCTGTCGACCGGCAAGGATATCGACACGATCCGCCGCGCCATTATCGATGCCTCTCCCGTTCCGATCGGAACCGTGCCGATCTACCAAATGCTCGAGGAACTCGGCGGGAATATCGAGGACATGCGCCCCCAGCACTTCCTCGACATGGTCGAGCATCAGGCGAAACAAGGGGTCGATTACATGACGATCCACTGCGGCGTCTTGCTCGAGCATCTGCACCTGACCACCCAACGGGTCACGGGTATCGTGTCGCGAGGCGGATCGCTCATCGCGAAATGGATGGTCGCTCATCGCAAGCAAAACCCACTCTACGAATCGTTCGATGATCTATGCGACATCATGAAGCAATACGATGTCACGTGGAGTCTCGGAGACGGCCTGCGCCCCGGCTCGATCGCCGATGCCAGCGATGAAGCCCAGTTCGCGGAGCTGGATGTTCTCGGCAAGCTCTGCAAACGGAGTTGGGAACGCGGCACGCAGGTCATGGTCGAAGGCCCCGGCCACGTGCCGATGGATCAGATCGAGATGAACATCAAGAAGCAAATCGAGGTGTGCCACGGCGCGCCTTTCTATGTCCTCGGTCCCTTGGTGACCGATATCGCCCCGGGATACGATCATATCACCAGCGCGATCGGTGCCGCGCTGGCAGGTTGGAGCGGCGCTGCGATGCTGTGCTACGTAACTCCCAAAGAGCATTTGGGGCTCCCCAATCGCGAAGATGTCAAACAAGGGGTTATCGCCTACAAGATCGCCGCGCATGCCGCTGACGTCGCTCGCAAACGCCCCGGCGCCCAGGATCGCGATAATGCGCTCTCCAAAGCCCGCTTCGCCTTCGATTGGAAGGAGCAGTTCCGACTGTCGCTCGATCCGCAGACCGCGCAAGCCTACCACGACGAGACGCTGCCCCAGGAAACATTCAAAAGCGCACACTTCTGCAGCATGTGCGGTCCCAAGTACTGCTCGATGCGCATCACCGAGGATATCCGCAAAATGGCCAGCGAATCCAAGGAGCAGCCCCTCGTCGAATTGAAAAGCTAGGATGCGCCGCGACGACGCGCTCGCCGCGATCGATCGATGGAACTTTTTTCAAAGTGTCCGCTGGATCGAGGAACTGGATTCCACCAACCATTGCCTGGCGAGGGAATTGAAGTCGGACTCGCCCCTTTCCCTCCCAGCCCTGCTGATCACGGATCGGCAAAAGGCTGGGGTTGGACGAGGAGCCAATGCATGGTGGTCGCCGGAGGGGTGCCTCATGTTTTCGATGGCGATCCCTTGGCCCGATCCCCAGCGCGATCTCGCGAAAATGCCCCTCGCGGTGGGATTGGCCGTCGCCCAGTCGCTGGCCGAATGGTCGGTCGACCAGCCGAAGGTCAAATGGCCCAACGATGTCTACATCGAAGATCGCAAAGTCTGCGGCATCCTGATCGAATCCTCAACGCGCAAGGACCAAGGAAGATCCGAAGAGTACTCCATCATCGGAATCGGAATCAATTGCCGCGTTGATTTTGAAAATGGACCCGAGGCCTTGCGATCGAGCGCGATCAGTCTTCATCAAGCCGCAACTCGAACTGTCGCCGCATCGATCTCACCCGAATCGGTTTTGGTAGCCGTGCTGAGTCAGTGGCTGCAACTGCGGCAACGAATCCTCGACGATCCAGACTGGCTGGATCGGGAGTGGCCGCAATGGAGCTGGCTCGACGGCCGATGGGTCGAAGTCGTCTCCGGTGCTGTCTCGAGGGTTGGCATCGCCAAGGGAATCGATGCATCCGGAGCTCTCAGGCTCGAAGATCGTTTTGGCCGAACGCATACGATCCTCTCAGGCACCGTCCGAGCGATCTAAATGAGAGGTCGCTATGGCTCCGCCGCCGCTCGGCAGTTTTGACGTTGCGCTTTCCGGGGCTATCCCGACCCGAAGCGCAAGCGAGGGGTGTCCGCTCGCGACATCTTCCCCCCTGCGCCCCTCGGTCACTTGCTCGCGATCTTGGCCCAGGAATCGCGCAGGGTGACGATCCGATTGAAGACCGGCTTGTCGGGTGCAGAGTCGACTTCGTCGACCATGAAGTACCCGTTCCGCTCGAATTGAACGCGCGCGCCGGGAGCCAATTTCGCCAACTCGGGCTCCACCACCGCAACGATGTTCGTGACGCTGCTCGGATTGATATTGTCCAGGAACGTCTTCCCCTCGGCCGCTTCCTCGGGATTCTCCGATTGAAACAACCGGTCGTACAAACGGACCTCGCAACAAGCCGCCGTCGGTGCGCTGACCCAGTGGATGGTCCCCTTCACCTTCCGCTCGCTCGCCGCGCCGCTGCCGCTCCGGGTCTCGGGATCGTAGGAGCAACGAAGCTCGAGCACCTTGCCCGACGGGTCCTTGACCACCTCGTCGCAACGGATGATGTAGGCATATCGCAAGCGGACTTCACCACCCGGCTTCAACCGGAAGTACTTCGATGGGGGATTCTCCATAAAGTCGTCGCGCTCGATGAAGAGCGTGCGCGAGAAAGGCAACTGGCGCGTTCCCGCCGATGGATCCTCGGGATTGTTGACCGCTTCCAATTCCTCGGTTTGCCCCTCGGGATAATTGGTCAGCACGACTCGGATCGGATCCAGGATCGCCATATACCGATTCGCGATCTGATTCAGATGCTCGCGCACCGCGTTCTCGAGAACCAGCACATCGATCGTGCTATTGAAACGCGCCACCCCGATCGTTTCGCAGAAGCTGCGAATACTCTCCGGCGTGTAGCCGCGGCGGCGCAGCCCGCTGATCGTCGGCATACGCGGGTCATCCCAGCCAGCGACTCGACCCTCGGTCACCAACTGCAACAGCTTGCGCTTGCTCATCACGGTGTACGAAAGATTCAGCCTCGCGAACTCCATCTGGCGCGGATGATCGATTCGCAGCGTCTTGCAAAACCAGTCGTATAGGGGCCGATGATTCTCGAACTCCAGCGTACAGATCGAGTGGGTGATCCCTTCGATGGAATCGGATTGGCCGTGCGCCCAATCGTACATGGCGTAGATGCACCACTTGTCCCCGGTGCGATGGTGATGCGAGTGCAAGATGCGGTAGAGGACCGGATCCCGCAGGTTCAAGTTCGGGGATGCCATGTCGATCTTAGCCCGCAGGGTGCGAGCTCCGTCGGGAAACTCCCCAGCCTTCATCCGTTCGAACCAATCGAGATTCTCCGCCACCGAACGATCGCGGTACGGGCTGTTTCGCCCGGGCTCGGTCAACGTGCCTCGGTATTGACGCATGGCTTCCGCGTCCAAGTCGCAAACGTAGGCATGCCCTTCGCGAATCAGCTGGACCGCCCATGCGTAAAGCTGATCAAAGTAATCGGATGCATAGAACAGGCCATCCCACTGAAATCCGAGCCACTGCACGTCGCGCAGGATCGAGTCGACATACTCCTGGTCTTCCTTGGTCGGGTTGGTGTCGTCGAATCGCAGATTGCATTTCCCTCCATAGCGCTGAGCCAATCCGAAATTGAGGCAAATGCTCTTGGCGTGGCCGATATGCAAATAACCGTTGGGTTCCGGAGGGAAACGGGTCATCAAGCTCCGGCCGCGAAGCGATTCCTTGGTCGCAAAATCCTTTTCGATCTCCACTTCGATGAAATTCTTGTGCGCCCCTTCGGACGGGTTTTCGGTAGGTAATGTCACCGGGATCTAAGCTCCAGCGCGAACAACAAAGGTCAGGTTTCGGCCAGACAATCGCTGACCGATCGACCCATTATGCCGTTTCTCGGGAAAAATACAGCCGCACCGGTTACACTAGAAGGCATGATGCATCCTCCCACCGACGAGTTTCCAGAAACCCCACCACCCCCCGCGACCTTCCACGGCACACCCGAAGCGCTGGCCGGCGAACTGCGGACCATCGCGCAGGCCATCGGAATCGAGGAGGTGCCCGACGAGGCATGGCGCCCGCTTGCCCAGTACTGCCTGCTGGTTTGGGACTGGAACGCAAAGATCAACCTGACCCGCCACACCGATCCCGACCGGTTCGTCAAACGGGACTTGCTCGACAGCGTCATGCTGGCAAAGCATTTGGCACCCAACGAAGAGATCCTCGATATCGGAACCGGTGGCGGGGTTCCAGGCATCGTGATCGCGATTCTTCGACCGGATGTGCAAGTCACCCTATGCGACAGCGTGGCCAAAAAAGCCAAGGTTGCCCAGCAAATCGTCGAAGACCTAGGGTTGAAGGTGCCGGTTTATCCGCAAAGTGTGACCAAGGTCCTGGAAGATTTTCGCTACGACTCCCTGGTGGCCCGAGCCGTTGGACCCTTGGCCAGGTTGTGTGGCTGGCTCAAAGAGGATTGGCATAAAATCGGGCGGCTCCTCGCGATCAAAGGGCCCAAGTGGATCGACGAACGTGGCGAAGCCCGCCATCGCGGATTGCTCAAAGGAGTCGATCTGAGGCGGTTGGTTTCCTACCGCATGCCCGATACGGATTCCGAGAGCACCCTCCTGCAGTTATCCCGACAACGGGGAGCGCAAGCGGTCGACGAAACATGACAGGGGCCTTCCGCGCGTTACAATAGAGCGAGCGTCCAACCCTCCACCCGAACGTTTTGCGCTGCCCGGCCTCCTCGGCAACGCACCCACCCTCGAGCACGTTCCCAGCCTCATGCTCCTATTCCTACCTCTGTCTGCAAACCCACGCGGTCTCCCGGCACAGAGTCCTCGGTGGCTCGCCGTTCGCGCCATCGCCGTTCGCGGGTTGGCCAGGATCGCGATGGGCGTTTGCCTGTTGGCGAACTGGATCGGTGCTGGCACCGGAACAGCCACGGCCCAGGATGCGGCAACAACCCGCGAATCCGAAGCCGCTCGCGCGGAATTCTTTGAAAAGAAGATCCGGCCGATCCTGGTCGAACGCTGCTACGAATGCCACGCGGGATCCGAGACCAACGGCGGATTGCGCCTCGATGACCGAGAGCGGGTTCGGCGCGGTGGCGATACCGGCCCGGCCATCGTCGAAGGGCAACCCGACGCGAGCTTGATGATCAAGGCTGTCCGATACGCGACCCCTGATTTTCAGATGCCCCCCTCCGGCCGGTTGCCCGACGAGGAGATCGCGGCTCTCGAGCAATGGGTCGCCTCGGGTGCCTTGGATCCGCGCGAACCGACCATGGATTCCCCTTCGCCGCTCGTCGGCATGAGCATCGACGAGGGACGCGCATTCTGGTCCATGCTGCCCTTGAGCGATCCAGCCATTCCGGCCGTTCAGCGGGTCCAATGGGTCCAAAATCCGATCGACTCCTTCGTGTTGTCGAAGCTGGAAAGCCACGGGCTCGCGCCGGCCCCGCCAGCCCCGCGCCGCGATTGGCTGCGCCGATTGTGGCTGAACCTGACCGGCTTGCCTCCGTCCGTCGACGAATGGCAATTTTTTGAACAAGACACGGCGCCGGGGGCGTTCGAACGAGCCATCGACCGCTGCATGAGTTCGCCGCAATACGGTGCGCGATTCGGCAGGCACTGGTTGGATGTAGCCAGGTACGCGGACTCCAATGGACTCGATGAAAACATCGCGTACGGAAACGCTTGGCGCTATCGCGATTATGTGATCGGTGCGTTCAATGCGGACAAGCCATTCGATCGCTTCGTGGAGGAGCAGATCGCCGGGGACTTGCTGCCGGACGCGGATCGCGAATCGACAACCGGAACAGGGTTCCTCGTCCTGGGGGCCAAGGTCCTGGCGGAACCCGACCGCGAAAAACTGGTCATGGATACGATCGATGAACAGCTCGATTCGCTCGGGAAATCGTTCCTGGGGATGACGCTCGGGTGCGCGCGATGCCACGACCACAAATTCGATCCGATCAAGCAGCGCGATTACTATGCCCTGGCAGCGATTTTTAAAGGGACCAAAACGTTTGGCGACACGAACTTCGGCGCGATCAAGCACTGGAACGAAGTCTCCTATGCGAGCGGAGACGAGCGCGCGAGGCTCAAGGATGTCGATGCCGAGATCTCCAAACGACAGGGCGCATTCAACTCGGCCAAGAGTGCGGCCATGCAGCAATTGCGTGATCGAGTGCGATCGCAGGCGGACGCGTACCTCGCGGTCGCGGCCTCGTTGCCGCCGGAGGCGACGTTGACCCAGTGGAGCGAAGCAGGCCGGGGCGAAGGGCTCCATCCGCGTGTTTTGAGTCACTGCCGTCGCCATCTCGAATTCCATCGCGAAGATCCGATGTTCGAGCCGTGGCATGCGATGGCCGCGCAAGGGGACACGGAAGGAATTCGTCGCCACTACCAAACTCTGTTCCACGCCGCGCAGACGGCATGGGACGAGGCCAAGAAGGCCGACCCGAACACGACGAAACTGTCGGACGCGGGAATGGAAGCGGTTCGGTTGGCGTTGCAGGATCCCGGCGGATTCCTTGCGATCCCGGCCAAGATGGAGCACGCCCTCGACGAGCAAACGATCTCCAAGCTGCATGCATTAGCCGACGAAGCCAGGATTTTTGAAAGCGCGGCTGCCGATGAAACATCGGTAATGGCCGTTTGCGACCGGGATGTCGTCGACGGCATCGCCTTGCACATCCGAGGCAATCATCGCCAACTCGGAGACCGGATCGAAAAAGGGTTTCCCGAGGTGATGCGCGATCCGCATCGCAAACCGATCTTTTCGCGGCGCGGCAGTGGTCGACTCGAATTGGCTCGGTGGTTGGCTAGCCCCGAACATCCCTTGACCGCCCGCGTGATTGTCAACCGCGTGTGGCGTTGGCATTTCGGCCGAGGATTGGTCGCGTCGACCGAAAACTTCGGCAAACTCGGAGATCACCCCTCCCACCCGGAGCTGCTCGATTATCTGGCCAGATGGTTTGTCGAATCGGGTTGGTCGATCAAGGAACTCAATCGGTTGATCCTCAGTTCCAGCACGTATCAGATGCAAACGCAACACGAGGCGCCGGAACAGGCCCTCCTCGTCGATCCCGAGAATACGCTGCTATGGCGATTCCGAATGCAGCGCATGGAAGCGGAACAGGCGCGCGACTCGATCTTGGCCTGCGCCGGATTATTGGATTCCCAGTTGGGCGGCAAATCGGTACCGCTCCGCAATCGCCAGTTTGTTTTCGATCATACGTCGATCGATCATACCCGGTACGACAGCGTGCGTCGCACCGTTTTTCTTCCCGTCATCCGCAATCACTTGTTCACCATGCTCGAGCAATTCGATTTCCCCGATCCCACCATGCCAGGCGGGGATCGCCAGTCGACGACCGTGGCTCCTCAAGCATTGCTGCTCATGAATGCGGATTGGATACTCGATGCCGCTGGCGAACTGGCGCGTCGGAGCGAAGATGCTGCGAGCCTGCCAGTGGACCGGATCGATTGGTTGACGCGGCAAACCCTCGGGCGATCGGCGAGCGATCGAGAGCGGGAGGTCTATTTGCAATTCGTCCGTGAGCCATCCCTGTCCGCAAGTGACTCTGCCGGTCAACGCGCGGCTGCCTCGCGATGGGAGATGCTCGCGCACAATCTGCTGATCTGCAACGAGTTCTTTTACATCCAGTGAGCGGCAGCATGTTCGAAGACGAACGGGAAATCGAGATGCAGAAAATCGCCGCCAGGCGACGATGCCTGCGGAATGTCGCGCTGGGCTTCGGGGGGCTTGCGTTTCACGCGATGCTGCAGGGGGTATCGGCCGATGAGAGCGGATGGAAAGGATCCAATCCCCTGTCCCCGCGACCGCCCCACTTTCCGCCGCGCGCCAAGCGGATCGTGTTCATGTTCATGAAGGGGGGGCCGTCGCACGTCGATACGTTTGACCCCAAACCGCTGCTGCAGCGCGACGATGGCAAGCCTCCACCATTCGAACTGCCGCGGGTCGTATTCGCCCAGCAAGGGAATCTCCTCAAGTCCCCCTGGAAGTTTCACCAACATGGCCAGAGCGGATTGAGTGTCAGCGAATTGTTTCCCAACGTGGCCAAGCATGCGGATCGGTTGTGTGTGCTCCGATCGCTGCACGGCAGCAACCCCGCTCACGGTGGTGCGCTGCTGAAGATTCATACCGGCAGCGACCAGTTTGTGCGCCCAAGCCTCGGGGCTTGGGTCACGTATGGACTAGGGACCGAGAACCAGGACCTGCCCGCGTTTGTGACCATCTGTCCGACGTTGGCGCACGGGGGCGTCAACAACTGGGGGGCTGCGTTCCTGCCGACGTATTGCCAAGGGACTCCGATCGGCAATGCCAGTCTCCCCGCAGCGCAGGCGACGGTCAATCATATCGTCCAGAATCGTCGCAGCATGGTCGATCAGCGAGCGCAGATGGATCTGCTCGCGCGCATGAATGACGAGTACGCGCAGGCCAATCCGCTCGAAGCATCGCTTGAGGGCCGGCTGGGAGCCTTCGAGTTGGCGTACCGCATGCAATCATCGATGCCTGAGATCCAGGATATTTCCGGTGAGAGCGAGGCCACGTTGCGCTTGTATGGAATCGACGATCCGATCACCGAGAACTTCGGACGCCAGTGCTTGATGGCCCGTCGATTTCTCGAACGCGGCGTACGCTTTGTTCAAGTCACGCACAGCGACAGCGAAGTGCAGTGGGATCAGCACAGCGACTTGTATCAAGGGCACACCAAGAACGCGGCCGAAGTCGACAAGCCGATAGCGGGATTCCTCACGGATTTGGCCGCCAGTGGATTGCTCGAGGATACGCTCGTGTTGTGGGGGGGAGAGTTCGGACGCACCCCGACATCGCAGGGGAACGGCCGCGATCACAACCCGCACGGTTTCTGCATGTGGATGGCAGGAGCGGGAGTGAAAGGTGGTTACACGTACGGAGCGACCGACGACTACGGGTACTATGCGGTCGAAAACAAGATGCACATCAACGATCTGCATGCCACGATCCTGCATTTGCTCGGCCTGGATCACGAGCGATTGACGTATCGTTATGCCGGTCGCGATTTTCGTTTGACGGACGTCGCTGGCAAGCCCGCGCTCGATATCTTGGCATAGCGAGCAGGAGCTCGGCCAACAACTCGAAACCGCCCCAAAATATCGCCCATGGTCACCAATGCCGCCAGAGACCACGATTCCAAAAGTTAAGCCCGACGGCCTGAGCTGCCATAAAGCCCGACAGAGTTAGCTAGGCCAGAACGGGCTGACACAATGAATGCCGGGGCGACGAAGTCCCCCGGTCCCTGAGTCCCCGCACCTGTTCATGAAGCCCGAAGGGCTGACACATGTGCGCCTGTGATGGTGTTTGATTGGCAGGGTGCAAGTCCCTGCATAGGTTGATCTGAACCTATTAACGGAAAGTAACTGCGTTTTCGCAAGAAAGGGTGGAGAGCAACTGGAAGTGAACAATCGGTCCGCAGGTTAACG
>JBKDPB010000079.1:0-12981 GCA_046342615.1 Planctomycetota bacterium
ATCGGTCCGCAGGTTAACGAACTCGATTCGGCCTGTCGTTGTGGCGAGCCTGCTTGTGTATGGCGAAGCCCAAGATGCCATCGTCCCCGGCACACCGGGTTACTCAGGCAGCAGATGGTCAGTCCTGGAGGAAAACAGATCGAACCAGGAACAACGGGGGGTGATTGGAGGCAGAACGATTGGAAGGTCAAACACAGGAAACAGGGAACCCCATCGCTGGGTCAACTTATCGCGTCAGACGGGAGCAGCCTCCCCCATAGGGCCATGCACGGCTGGGCGATACCAGGATGGAGGTCAGAGTGCCCGTACGAGCTTTGAAACGGCTAACCCCCGTGGAGCAAAGGGGCACAGGGAGATGGATTGAGAAAGGACAAACCTTTGGAAAACAGACCAGACTCAATAGTGCCGCCGAGCAATCGGGCGTCGCCTAGATTCTCTGGAGAGGACCTGCTCCACTGGGCATGGACCGAACCAAGCGTTTGGACCAATCCGATGTTGGCAACGCTTGAGCGATCAAGCGTTCGAGGAGGCAAATGGCATAGCTTGATCGACAAGGTCTACAAAACGGAGAACCTCCTGTCGGCGTACCGCGAGGTCGCAGCCAACCAAGGGGCACCTGGAGTAGACTATGTCACGATCGAGGACTTCACCGCCTCGCTGATACGGAATGTAAGCAAGCTTGAGCAGCAATTGCGGGATGGTACCTACCGTCCGCAAGCCATTAAGCGTGTTCACATTCCCAAACCTGGTTCGACCGAGACTCGTCCGCTGGGTATCCCGACGGTTCGAGATCGCGTGGTCCAGAACGCGTTGCGGCATGTATTGGAGCCGATTCTTGAACGGCAGTTCGCCGAACACAGCTACGGCTTTCGCCCCAATCGGGGATGCAAAGACGCGTTGCGTCGCGTGGATGGTCTGATCAAGTCAGGTTACAAGTACACGGTCGACGTGGACCTGAAGTCCTACTTCGATACCATTCCCCACGATCGCCTAGTCAAGGAGCTACGCAAATACGTAGCCGACAACTCGGTGATAGGTCTGGTAGGGCAGTTCTTGCAAGCCGAAATCTTAGACGGCGTGGAACGCTGGACTCCGCAGTCGGGTGCGCCTCAGGGAGCAATCATTAGTCCCCTGTTGAGCAATCTGTATCTCAACGATCTGGACCACCTCATGGCCAATCAGGGATACCAGATGACCCGTTACGCGGATGACCTGGTGATCCAATGTCAAACACGGGAACAAGCCGAATCCGCCTTGGCGATAGTCAGCGCATGGGTCACTGAACGTGGTCTGGTGCTTCATCCGACCAAGACGAAAATCGTCCACGTGGACGTAGAAGGCTTTGAATTCCTTGGCTACCGTTTCATCAAGCACCGGCGGTTTCCCCGTCCGAAGAGCTTAGTGAAATTCAAGGATGCGATCCGTAGTAAGACACGACGTACGAACGGCAACAGTTTGCAGGCGATCATCGCAGACGTGAACCGCACGTTACGTGGCTGGTATGAATACTTCAAACACAGCTGGAAAACGACCTTCCCCGACCTCGACAGCTGGGTGCGAATGCGATTGCGCAGCATCTTGCGACGGAGACGCGGACAAGAGGGACGTGGTTCGCGGATCTCGGACAGCAAGCTTTACCCGAACAGCTACTTCGCGGAAAACGGGCTCTTCAGTATGACGGACGCCCGGGCTCGTGAATGCCAACCTGCTTGTCAGTAACT
Organism: Planctomycetota bacterium; assembly: GCA_046342615.1. Classification (GTDB taxonomy): domain Bacteria; phylum Planctomycetota; class Planctomycetia; order Pirellulales; family Pirellulaceae; genus JBKCUI01. Next base: position 1,722 of record JBKDPB010000079.1, read on the forward strand.
ATCAACTGGAGAGCCGGATGCGGGAGATCCGCCAGTCCGGTTCGGTGGGAGGGGAGCCGCAATCCAATGCGGCTTCCCTACCCCAATTAACCATCCTCTTCCCCAATCCCAAGCACCCCTGGTACCTTCAGGGAAAGATCCGCAGCCCGTTGTTTTCCACCGAAGGGGTAGCTTGGTAGAAGTGAAGTTCGTCGATCGGGTCCAGGAACCCGCTGTTATAAAAGACCATCGACCAACCTTGATGAAAATCAACCAACGCGAGATCTGCACCCTCCCGCCAAAAAACCAGACTTCGGTCGCTCGCCGATGATACCGATCCGCCACTGGCAGCTTCCGTAACGTGTGGGTTCCAGCGAAGTCCAGAGCAACGAAACACCCACGGTGTTTTCTGGGTCGCAAACTCAAACAGAGCGTAGAACTCGACCGATTTGCATTCGGAAAAAGCGGTCAAACCGCGACGGCCCGGGATCACCGAGCCGTCAAACGACGCATAGTCGGGAAACGGAAATCTTCGTTTCCACCGTGAGAACAGGTCAATCGAATCGCGCCGATCCAATGGGACCGCGATGTCGCACCATGAACCAACCGCATGCTCAAATGCCATCCCAATCCCTCCTGCCTAGGAAACCATTATGCGTTCCTTCGATGATTGACGCGTGCAGCTTGAATCATCTTCGGGAATAGAACTTTGTATTCGATATGCGGATCAAGCACGGATCATCCACCGCTTGGCAGCGGTAGCTACGTTCATCCACCGCTTGGCAGCGGTAGCTACGGGGTTATTGAGAGACGTCGCGGAGCAGATGCATCAGGCTGCGCCACGGTTTGCCGCTGCCGGTCGAAAGCGAAATCGCACACGACCTCGCGTTGGTGTAACCTTCCTCGCACGAGACGGCGTTCATGTTCTCCGCAACCGTCGCCGTGGCACTCTTGACCAACTCCGGAAGCTCAAACCCGCGATCGCCACCCATGCCGCAGCATTTCCCTTCGTGTGGCTGAACGACTTCGTCCGCACAGGCCGCCGCAACCTTGAGCATCGCATCCCCCCAACCAAACTTTTGGTTCGAACAAACCGAGTGGATCGCGACCGAACGTTTCTTTTTCGTGATTCTTAAATTGGGGAGCAGGATCTCGGCATACACGGCCGAGTCCAGCAAACGGATGCGGGACAACTGGTCCCGGCGGACGGGGTCCAAATCGCTGAGCCCCTGACGCAGAAACGCGGTGCAGGACCCCAAGTCGGTCACGATGGGCCTTCGCCCGCGATCGCTCCATCGCCACATGGCATCGATCAGTTCCGATTGCTTGGCGACGGCCGAAGCAATAAATCCTTTCGACGAGAAGGCTTGCCCACAGCACAATCCGATCGCGTTGCTGGGAATATGCACCTTGATATCCGCTCTTGAGGAAACCTCGACCAGGGCCGACGCGGTCCCGTGCATCATGCGGGACATGCACGCGGGCCAGTAGACATATTCGCATTCCTCGAGATCGACCAGCAAGGAGCGATCGATCTCTTCGCGGTCCCGTTCGAGCGCCGCGTGCCATTGCGGAAAGCCTGGGAACACGACCGACAACCCTCGCGTCATGCCACGCATGACCGAATCCCCAACAATTGCCGACGCCACGCGTCCTACGGTGAGGCTCGTCTTCACGCCGCGCTCTGCGATACCGAAAGTGCGAGCCAACATCGCCGCCATCGACTTCTCGGTTTCCGTGACGCTTTCGCGTCGCAGCTGCTTGATCAGCTCTCCCGTGTTGATGGCTACCGGGCAGTCCAGGGCGCACAAGCCATCGGTTGCGCATGAAGCCTTGCCGGCCAACTCGTAGTCCCGATCCAATTGCTTGGCCAATTCGGTGCGTCCCTGGGCGATCAACCGCTGTCGAGCTCGCCGGAGTACGATGCGTTGACGCGGAGACAACGTGAAGTCGCGGCTCGGGCAACGCGGCTCGCACGCCCCGCACTCGACGCATTTGTCCACGACATCTTCGACAATCGGCAGATCCTTGATATTCTCCAGGTGCAGTTTCGGCTTCGACGTCAAAATCACATCGGGATTGAGCAGGCCGTCGGGGTCGAGGGCGCTCTTGAGTCGATACATCAGCGCGACTGCGTCCGACCCCCATTCGGTTTCGACGAACGGTGCCATATTCCGTCCGGTACCGTGTTCCGATTTAAGGGCGCCGTCGAAGCGGTGAACAACCAAATCCACCATGTCGTCGATCAAGCGAGCATAGCGGTCCGTGTCCTTGGGCGAGGCCATGGGTTGCGAGATGACGAAGTGGAGGTTGCCATCTTTCGCGTGGCCGAAAATAATCCCGTTGGCATACTCGTGCTTGACGAACATCGTTTGCAGTTCCAACACGGCGTCCGCCAGTCGATGCAACGGGAAGTTAATATCCTCGAGAATGACCGCTTCGCCCCGGCCTCGCATGGCGGCCACGGCGGGATACATGCCCTTGCGAAGCTTCCATAGGTAAGCTTGCTTCTTCTTATCTTGCGTGAATGCGACGGGGCTCAAGACCTTCAGTTTGGGTTCAACACGTTCGCGAAAGATTTGCAATTTATGCTCGAGCGCTTCAGGCGTTGCGGCTTGGAACTCGAACAGCAGCCCCATCAATTGTTGGTGGACCGACAACTGCTGCTGCAATTCGGGCGGTGCACCTTCGAGGTCGCGAATCGATTGCAAGCTTGCTCGATCCATGAACTCCACCGCGTCAGCTTGAATATCGATCAGGTCGGGGATCCGATCGCAGGCCGAGCGTGCGTCTTCGAAAAAGGCGAGGGTCGTGGCTTTCTCGGGCAACTCAGGAAGAGTTCGAAGAACGGCTTCGGAGATAAAGGCCAGGGTCCCTTCGGCTCCGATCAACACGTGCGAAAGGATTTCCAGCGGCTCCTCGTAATCCACGAAGGCATTGAGGGAGTAGCCGACCGTGTTCTTTTGTCGGTACTTGCGGCGGATTTTTTCCAATAGCCTGGCATTCCCCAGAATCGACTGGCGAATCGCGGTCAGTTCCTGGCACAGAATCGGCTTCGTCTCGCGAAAGCGTTTCGATTCGTCGGGGCGCGAGGTGTCCCACAGGCTCCCGTCGGGGAGGATAAAGCGAATGCTGTCGAGGGTATGGTAGGCGTTATTGACGACCCCACAGCACATACCGCTCGAGTTGTTCGAGAGGATGCCTCCCATCATGGCCGAGTTGATGCTCGAGGGGTCGGGCCCCATTTTGCGACCTAACGGTCGCAGATGGGCGTTGACCAAACCTCCGATCGCACCTGGTTGGACGCGTACTCGCATGCCTTCGTCGAGGCTTTCGATCTTGCGCCAATGCCGACCGATATCGACGAGCCAGCCATCGGTCACCGATTGGCCCGAGAGGCTGGTTCCGCCTGCGCGAAAGCAGATGGGGATTCGTTTCTCGCGCGAAGCGAGAAAGATGTCGCGCACTTCGTCCTCGTTCGTGGGCTGCAATACGGCCTGAGGAATCAAGAGATAGGGGCCCGCGTCGTTGGCAAACGCGTATCGCTGCCATGCCTCTTCGAGCATCTCGGCGCACGGTCGATCGAAGTTCATGGTGGGTTGATAACGGGTGGGCCGGTGGGCGGTCTGGAATTATAGGGCTTTGATTGCTTTGACGATGTCGAGGACCGCTTGTTGTCCGTCGGCGTAAAACATCAACGTATTGGGCATCGCAAAAAGCGGATTCGGGATCCCCGCAAAACCGGGGCTCAAGCTTCGTTTGATTAAGATGACGGTTTTTGCTTTGTACACGTCGATGATCGTCATCCCCGCGATCGGGCTATTCTGGTCGAGGCGGGCGGACGGGTTCACCACGTCGTTGGCCCCGATGACGATCGCCACGTCCACGGTATCCATGGTCGGATTGATCGCATCCATCTCCAAGAGCTTGTCGTAGGAGACATCGGCTTCGGCCAACAGCACATTCATATGCCCGGGCATGCGGCCAGCGACCGGGTGGATCGCATACTCGACGGTCGCTCCTTTGGACTCGAGTAGTTTCGCCAGGTCGCGAACCGCGTGTTGGGCTTGGGCAACGGCCAATCCGTAACCGGGCACGATGACGACTCGTTGGGCACCGTCGAGAATCGTCGCGATATCGTCGGCCGAGGTGCTCCGAACATTGGCGTAGACTTCGTCCGCCGACGCCACCTTGCCCCCCCCCGCCATTTTGCCGAAGAGCACGTTCGCCAACGAACGGTTCATGGCTTTGCACATGATTTGAGTCAGGATGATCCCGGAGGCTCCGACCAAGGAACCGGAGATGATCAGAACGCTGTTGTCGAGGATGAAGCCAGTCGCGGCGCCCGCGAGTCCCGAGTATGAGTTCATGAGGGAGATCACCACGGGCATGTCCGCCCCGCCGATCGGCAGCACCAGAAAGACTCCCAAGACCAGCGACAGCACCGTGATCGCCAAGTAGCACAGGATGCGGACCGCAAAGCTCTCGGTCGAGACACTGAACGCGATCAGCAGAAGAATCCCGAGCAGCAACCCCGCGTTGATGAGAGTTTGAAACGGCAGGCCAAACGGCTGCTTGAACTGCTTGTACTCCTTCAGCTTCGCGAACGCGACCATACTGCCGGAGAAGGTTACGCTGCCGATCAACCCCGATAGCCCGATAGCGGCTAGGGTATCGATCGTTTGGTGATCGTTTTGGATCAGGTCGGCGAATGCGACCAGCGAGGAGCCGGCGCCTCCAAACCCGTTGAGCAGCCCGACCATCTCGGGCATTCCGGTCATCGGCACGGTGTGCGCGAGCCACAGCCCGATCACCGTTCCCGCGATCAATCCGATTCCGATCAGCCAGTATCCTTGGACGCGATCGTCCAGCAGCGTCGCGCCGATGGCCAGGATCATGCCGAGCGTACCGAGGATATTGCCTTGCACGGCGGTCTTGGGAGAAGACATGTTCTTCAAGCCCAAGATGAACAGGACGGAAGCGAGCAGGTATGACAGCAGGATCAGAGGAGTCATTGCAGGTCCGATCTATTTCTTCTTCTTCTTGAACATGGCGAGCATGCGGTGCGTGACCCAGAAGCCTCCCGCGACGTTGATCATCGCGAGAACGATGGCAACCGCTCCCAGGAAACTGCCGAACCCGAGCTTTGCAAAACCCGTGGCCAGCAGTGCACCGACGATGGTGATGCCGCTGATCGCATTCGAGCCGCTCATCAAGGGGGTGTGAAGCGTCGGGGGGACTTTATTGATGACTTCAAAGCCCACGAAGATCGCCAAAACGAAGATCGTCAAGCTGCCGATGAGAACTGCGATTCGGTTCGATTCCCCGGCGGGTTTGGCGGCAGGAACCAACGTACCGGATTGACGGTCGTCGGCGGGCTTGGCGGGTGCGTCAGCGGTCGGTGCATTCGCCGTCGGTGCATTCGCCGGCTGGTCTTGTGCGGTGGCTGGGGCGACAGTTCCGAATGCGAGACACAGGATGGCGGAGAGGACGCAGAGGAAGCGGTTGGACGATCGCCAGGATCCGAGGTGCGCGTGGTGCAGCATGGTCGCTTGTTCCAGAGGGTTGCGTCAGACGAAGCAGGCTCTATTTAACTTGCCTTCCGCAGCCGCGACAAGCGGACACCCGAACGGAATTAGCGTTCGATGTGCACTAGCGGTCGAAGAGCTTCTTGAAGGCATAAACCGTCGCGGCCCTTCCAGCGCGTGCGATGGAAGTGGTCAGCGGGATTTCCTTGGGGCAAACGGCGACGCAATTTTGGGCGTTGCCGCAAGCCTGGATACCCCCGCTGGCGGTCAAGGCTTCCATCCGCTCGCGTTCCAGGTTTTTCCCGACGGGATGCGCGTTGAAGAGCATGGCCTGGGAAATGGCATGGGGGCCGACGAATTCGACGGAGTACGCTGCTTCTTTTCGCGCTTTGAAATCCTCGTCGCTTTCGCCCGGATTGCGTTGTAGCTCGACTTTGTTGAATTGCGGGCACGCCTCCAGGCAGCACCCGCAGCTCATGCACTGGCTGAGCGGGTAATTCTGTTCCTGGTCTTCTCGGGCAATGCGCGGACCGGCACCCATGTCAAAGTAGCCATCGACCGGGACCCAAGCCTGCACGCGTTTGAGCGAGTGGAACAACCGCGATCGGTCCACGACCAGATCTCGGACGACGGGGAACTTGGTCATCGGACGCAGTTCGATTTCGTCGGGATTGTCTTCGAGAAGTCGATCCACGATCGCGCTGCAGCTTTGACGAACCCGCCCATTGATGACCATGGTGCACGAGCCGCAGACTTCTTCGAGGCATCCGCAATCCCATGCGACCGGAGCGACCTCTGAGCCGTCGCTGGTGCGAGCTTGAGCTGCGATCTTTTGAAGAACGCTGATAACGTTCATATCCGGCTCGTAGTCGACTTGGTGTCGTTCCCAGTAGGGAGGGAGTCCGGGGCCGTCTTGGCGCAAGACGCGAACGTTGATCTTGGTTGGCCGTCGCTTGGCTGTGGCTTCTGGTCCGGCTGCGATCATAGGATACCTTTCAAGTGCCTGGTTGAATGGGTGATCGATTCGAGGTGGTTATGAGGTTCAATGGGATCCGGCGCCGACGAGTTTTCGTTCGGCGGTTTGGTTGGGTTTGGATTCGGACCGTTCCTTCCAAACCTGTTCGATGACTTCGGCTCCGACCAGTCCGTACAATCGCGGGCGTGGTGGCAGCAACCGTGTGTCGATGTCTTCGTAGGCCAACGTCGGTGCCTCCCCTTGCCATGAGCAGACCGATGTCTTGAGGAACTTGTTGGTGTTCTCGTCGAACGCATCGCACCACTGTTCGGCTTCGCGACGTCGTGCTGCGGGTTCGGTGGCGGACAGGCTCGGCATTGAGAAATCGGGCTTGTAGTGAGCGCCGCGGCTTTCATCGCGCGTCAGTGCGCCTTGGAGGATGCACTGGGCGACAGGGAACATGTCCTGCAGGGCCTTGGTAAAGATGACGTTTTGGTTGGTCCAGTTGCCGGTATCCGCCAGCGAGCATCGCTTGGCCCGCTGAGCCATTTCAGAAACCTTGGCTAGAGCGTCGGTCAATTGATTGTTGTACCGCACTACCGTCGCGGTGCGCGTCATGAGATCGCCGAGCTCTTGATGGAGCAGGTACGGGTTCTCGCCTCGAGAGCCGTTATGGGACAAGAGTTGCTTGTGCCGTGCGTCTTGGGCAGCGACGGCTTTTTCGTAAAGGCTCTTGGGGAGATCGGCTGCGGCTTTGTTCGCTTGCATCCAGTTGACGATCCCGGGGCCGACGAACAGGCCGCTGAAGATGCAGCTCAACAGCGAGTTGGCACCGAGGCGGTTCGCGCCGTGATACTGGTAATCGCATTCGCCGATCGCATAGAGCCCAGGAATATTGGTCGATTGGTTGCGCGGCGAGCCGGGCAGCAAGCCTCCTTCGCCGTTGGCTTCGTAATCCACCCACAGGCCGCCCATGCTGTAGTGCACGGCGGGGAAGATTTTCATCGGCTCGTCGCGCGGGTCGACTCCTTGGAACTTCTCGTAGATTTCAAGGATGCCACCGAGCTTGCGATCGAGTTCGGCTCGAGGAATATGGGTCAAGTCGAGGTAGACGCACATTCGCGTCGGATCCACCGAGAGCCCTTCATTGACGCAAATGTTGAAAATCTCGCGGGTAGCGATGTCGCGAGGGACCAGGTTTCCGTACTTGGGGAATCGCTCTTCCAGGAAGTAATAACGTTCGGACTCGGGGATATCTTTGGGAGCGCGTGCGTCGTTGGGTTTGCGGGGGACCCAGACGCGACCACCTTCGCCGCGGGCCGATTCGCTCATCAAACGGAGCTTGTCGGCGCCCGGAATTGCGGTGGGGTGGACTTGGATGAACTCGCCGTTGGCATACTTCGCGCCGGCTTGGAAACATCGGCTGGCCGCACTCCCTGTGCAGAAGACCGACATGGTCGATCGTCCGTACAGCAGGCCGCACCCTCCGGTCGCGACGACAACCGCATCGGCTGGGAACGACCGAATCTCCATGCTGACCATATCCTGGGCGACGGCGCCGACGCATCGGCCGGTATCGTCCAAGACGGGACCGAGGAAATCCCAGAACTCGTATTTCTTGACCATGCCCGCCGCTTCGTGCCGACGGACTTGTTCGTCCAACGCGTAGAGCAGTTGCTGGCCGGTCGTCGCTCCGGCAAAGGCGGTTCGCTTGTAGAGCGTACCGCCGAATCGCCTGCGATCGATGAAGCCTTCGGGAGTTCGGTTGAAGGTCACACCGAGGCGGTCCATCAAATCGATGACTTTCGGAGCCCAGTAGGCCATTTCTTTGACGGGCGGTTGGTTTTGGAGAAAGTCTCCCCCGTAGATCGTGTCATCAAAGTGTTTCCACTCGTTGTCCCCTTGCTGGCGGGTCAGTTCGTTGACGCTGTTGATTCCGCCTTGGGCGCAGACACTGTGCGAGCGTTTGACCGGGGTCAAACTGACCAGATCGACGGGAATCCCAAGTTCCGCCAGCTTCATGGTGGCCGACAGTCCGGCGAGCCCGCCACCGACGACCAAAACGCGATTCTTTGCCATAACTAATTCCGTGGTTGATGGGTGATGAGTGCTGGGCTGACGGGACCTGCCTACTGTCCTCCGTGGACCGACCGTTGAACGATGGGTTCCGGACCCGCGTGTTCCTGGCTGTGACGACCGTCCGTTCGTTTGTGTTCATCGGGCTTGATCATGCGACCTTCGACCCGGACTTTGTACATTTGGTCTTCGACGGCTTTGGCGGAGACCGCATCGGTACGATTGGCTGCTCCCAACGCCGTCAAACCGGCCAGACCGATCAGCACCCCGAAACCCAGGCACGCATAGCTCGCCCGAAGTTGTGCCTTGGGAGTCAGCCACAATCCCCAGGTGATTCCTGCGGTCCAAATACCATTGGCCAAGTGGAATGTGCAGGCCAAGACCCCGATCGCATAAAAGATCGGCCAGACGATTCCGAGACTTTTCATCGCGTTGGCCAGCGAACTACCTGCGTTGTAGGGATCGAATTGGGCCATGCCGATCGGTTCCGCGACCGATCGCAGCCACCAGTCGGCATGGAACCACCCGTGGAGGTGGAAAACGTGCATGAAAATAAAGACAAAAGCAATATAACCCGTGATCCGCTGCCACGTGTAGCGGCGGTTCCCTGCGAGGCGGTAGTGGCTCAGATTCGAGTGTCCCGAACGGGCGATCCAAACGCCGGCCACCGCATGGAAGATGATCGGCAGGAAGATGAAAACCCACTCGATGACCGGCAGGAACGGGAGGGAGTGGATCGCGAAGACCGCGTTTTGAAAGACATCGACCCCGCTGGCCAAGCTTGCGTTGGTAAGCAGGTGAACGCACATGTAGGCACCCACCGGAACCAAGCCGCTCAACGAATGGAGCCTACGGATCAGGAACTCGTGGCGTTGGAAGAAGTTCGGGGTAGGTGCCGCGTTGGTCGTTGAAGTCATCTTTTGCAGGGTTGGCGTTGGGTTTGATCGGTCATCCGGGTCTCTCGACCCCGTAGAAGCACCAAAACAACCGCTTCTACTGATTACTGTAGAGGATAGTGCGCATTTAACCAACCACCAGCCCTTTGCGACCGCGGAATAGGCGGTGCAATCGGTACGACGCGCGGCTATCGAGAGCTCGGGCCCCTCGGCCGAGACGGTAAACTGGCCAGGATGCACTTAAATTTTCCTATTTCGTTGACATTACTATTCGAGCCGAACTATACTCGAAATTCGGTCTTTTGCTGGCTTTCAAGCGACCTGCGGGTCCTTTTCCACCACCCTTGCTCTACTCCTTCGGTTGACTCATGACACGGCTCGGCCAAATTTTCACACTGTTGTTGTTGCTTCTGAGCGTTGCCTTCTTCGTCGCTTCGGTGGCGGTCAACGCGTCCCACAAGGACCTTCGCGGCCGTGTGGGGGTATTGCAGAAACAGGTGTCCGATCGGGATACCACGATCGATTCGCTCAAGCGAGCGGCGGAGATCAACAAGAACCAATTGAATCAGGAACAGGTCGCACGGCGCGTCTCGCTGGCCGCTCTGCAGACCCAGCTTGATACCGAGCGCGAAAAGAACCAGCAGGCGAACACGCAGCTCAACGACTTGAACTCCAAGAACACGCAAGCAACCCAGAGCCTGGCTCAGACCCTGTCGGAACTGAAGCGAATCACGGGCGAGAATGAGTTGCTCAAGACGGAGATCGACAAGATCATCACCGACCGCAACTCCCAGCGTCGCAACGTGATTCGCTTGACGGACGAACTGAACAGCCTGGCCAGCAAGCGAACGGATCTTCAAATCGAGATCGATAACCTTCGCGATCAATCGACGCGTTACCAGGCGATGGCCGAGGTTCGCGGAGCAGCGCTCGCGGCGGCCGGCATCACCGACCCCGAAGATGTTCCACCGAGCGACCTCAAGGGTGTCGTCTTGGCCGTGAACGAGCAGTCGGTGGAAGTCTCGGTCGGCCGCGACGACGGTCTTCGAGAAGGTCATATGCTCGATATCTATCGCAACGGGAGCTACCTGGGCCGAATCCAGCTTCGATCCGTCGAGGACGACAAGTCGGTCGGAAAGATCATCCCGGCGTTTCGCAAGGGATTCATCCAAGCGGGAGACAAGGTGGCGTCCCGAGTTTACTAGTCGGAACCAACGACCCGCCCCTCGCCTCACCCAACCACCAACTTTCGCCAATTGCAGCGCAGACATGACAAAGCAACCGATCTCCATCTACACGATGATGCTTATCCTGGCCAATATCTTCATGCTGCTGGCCTGCATCTTTCTGGCTGTTGAGTGGTTCGGCCGCTGGGGTGGACCGTCGTCCCCGAAAGCCCCCACGCGTGTCCACTGGCAATCGATCGAAACTCCGAATCGGTTGGCTTAGGTTGGGACTTTCTCTGCCAAGCCGCGTTCGTCATCGACTCCGTTAGTCACCTACTCAACTCGGCGGCCAGACACCATAATCTCGGAAAATCTTCCACTGCAAGGATTTTCCCATGGTCGGTCTGGCTCGCATTCAAGCAACTCACGGTGTTGAGGTCGTTCGTGTCACCCATTCGCGGGTCGATCTCCTCGACTTGCCTCGCGTGGGTTTGCATTCGTTAAGTCAACTCCTGTCCCACCCGGAGCTCCCGTCCCTGGTTGCGACGATTCCTGCCAAGGGGCCGTCGATTGCTCCGTCGGAAGCATGCTGGCTCCCTCCGATCGATGATCAGGAAGTCTGGGCGGCTGGGGTCACCTACAAGCGATCCCAGACAGCTC
>JBKDPB010000080.1:0-23789 GCA_046342615.1 Planctomycetota bacterium
CGCGAGGACTGTTTGATTCGTTGGCGTTCCTGGGATTGCGAGGTGTGGTGCGCATGCAGGCCGGAGTTTCGCTCGACGATATCCATGGCGACAAGGTCGACCTCGCTCGCTCCGATGATTTCGCGAAGATCTCCGCCGTACTCGGCGCTGGAAATGTTTCGTCCGTCCCCGCCACCGACAGCTTCAGTCGCATGCTGTTCGATGGTCGCCGCGTCATCCTGAAAATGAATCCCGTCAACAGCTATCTGACGACCGTATTCGAAGAGGCTTTTGCTCCATTCATTCGAGAGGGATTGCTTCGCATCATCACTGGGGATGCCCAAGTCGGTCAGGACTTGATCCATCATCCTTCGATCGCCGATATTCACATCACCGGGTCGATCGAGTCGCATGACCGAATTGTATGGGGTGCCGACTCCCTTGCCCAAGTTCGGCAAAAAGCGTTAGGCGTTCCTTTGCTCGACAAGCCGATCACGAGCGAACTGGGCAACGTTTCGCCCTGGATCATCGTTCCCGGGGAATACTCCGCGCGCGAGATCGATTCCCAGGCCGAACACATCGCTGCCTCGATCACCAACAACGCCGCCTTCAATTGCCTGGCGACTCGCATGATCATCACGTGGGCCAAGTGGCCTCAGCGCGAACGTTTCCTTCAGCGCTTGCAGAGCTTCCTCGACCAGACACCTCGACGCGCCGCCTACTATCCGGGTGCCGTCGATCGCTACTGCAAATACTCGAGACGGGACGTGCCGCGCGAACCGGGCCAGGCCCTGCCGTGGACCTTGCTCATTTCCCAATCGATCCGGGAGCGTCCCGAGTTGTTCACCCAGGAGTCATTTGCCTGTGTTTGCGGGGAAACCTCCCTCGATGCGGCAAGTCCCGAGCGTTTCGTTATTGAAGCGGTTCGGTTTGTCAACGATCAGATGTCAGGATCGCTGTGCGCTTCAATTACCTTCCCTTCACGATTCCGGAAAGAACAGCCTCGCGTTGCCGACGCGGCGCTCCGAGACCTACGATACACATCCGTGTGCATCAATCAGTGGTCCGCTTTGGCGTACAGCCTCATCTCGCCCCCTTGGGGCGGTTATCCGGGTGCGACGCTCGATCGAGCCGACAGCGGAATTGGCAGCGTCCACAACACGTATTTGCTCGATCGTTTCGAGAAGTCACTGCTCGAAGGGCCGCTGGTCAATTTTCCGCGCCCGGTGTGGTTTCCCTCCCATCGCAAGGCGCTCGCGACCGCCCATGCCTTGCTGGCGCTGTACCGTCAACCCTCGAGTTTCAAGTTGCCGAGCCTTTTTGCGGCCGCGCTCCGAGGCTAGGAAGAGGCGGCGGCTCAGGTTCGCGAGCGAACCAAGGCAGGCTTGCCGTACGGGTAGCTGAATTCATCGGGGAATCATATCGAGGTTGTCACCGACGCTCACGTCGGCGAGGATAGGATCTCGTGAACCACCCGGCCGTGGACATCGGTCAAACGATAATCGCGGCCTGCGTGCCGATAGGTCAATCGCTCGTGGTCGAGGCCCAGTTGGTGAAGGAGTGTCGCGTGCAAGTCGTGCATGTGGACTTTGTCGACAATCGCTCGATGACCGAATTCGTCCGTTTCGCCATGAGCGATGCCCCTTCGAACACCCCCTCCCGCCAACCAGATGGTGAATCCGCCTGGATTGTGGTCGCGACCGGTACCGTTCTTCTCCGCGTACGGTGTCCGCCCGAATTCGCCTCCCCACCAAACCAACGTGTCCTCCAGCAAGCCTCGCTGGGCCAAATCGGTGAGCAACGCCGCGATCGGTTGATCGACTGCCAGGGCATGCTCGGCATGTTTGGGCAAGTTGGAATGCTGGTCCCAGGCGGGGTTCGCGGAGTCGTCTCCGTAGTTGACTTGGATATAGCGTACCCCCGCTTCGCACAAACGACGCGCCAACAGACAACGCCGACCAAAACGTTCCGTCGCAGGGTTGTCCAGGCCGTACATGCGATGGGTTGCGTCCGTCTCCGACGACAGATCGCACAGCCCGGGTGCCGCCGACTGCATTCGAGCTGCCAGTTCGTACGACGCGACCAACGCGTCAAGTTCATCCGCACCCGCGATCGGCGACTCGACTTGCAAGCGACGCTGTTGGATTCGTAGCAGGTCCTGTTGTCTTTGCCACGACAAAGAGGAAGAGGTTTCGTTGTTTGCAACCCCGGGCTCGATATCATCGATCTCCAACTCGATCCGGCTCGCCGCGCCGATCGGAGTTCCCTGGTAGCGCGCCGGCAGAAATGCAGCGCCATAGTTTCGAGCCCCCCCATTGCCGATCGACGGAGCGATCGAGATGAAACCCGGGAGATTTTCATTCTCGGATCCCAATCCATACAATGTCCACGATCCCATCGATGGGCGTATGGCATTCAGCGTTCCGGTGTGCAGAAAGAGGGTTGCAGGGCCATGCGCGACCCCTTCCGTATGCATGCTGTGAATGACGGCCATCTTGTCGGCATGCTCGGCCATCCGCGGAAACAAGTCCGAAACCCAGCGTCCGCATTCGCCGTACTGGCGAAATCCCCAAGGGGATTTCATGATTCGCTGGCTCGAGCCTAACTTTCGTGAATTCGCGAATTCCCGCGAGTCATCGAACGGCATCATCTGGCCGTCTCGCTGCTCGAGCAGCAGCTTGGGATCGAACGAGTCGACCTGGCTGACTCCACCTTGCATAAACAGAAAGATGATCCGCTTGGCGCGCGGCGCGTGGTGGGTCTGGCCAAGCGTGTTGCGAGCCAGCAGGCTGGCAGCTGCCAAGCCGCCGAAACCGCACGCTGTCTGTTGAAGGAATGCCCGTCGATATCCCATCGATCAATCCGCTCCTCGAGGATGAAAGAAACCCGTTGGGAATTGTAATCGATTGCTTTGGTTCCATGAACTTGATTCCTTCTCAGGGTGCATAGCGGAAATCGATGGAAGCAAAAAGATGCTGTGCCAACGAAGCCAGGTTGCCTTCCCGGAGCATTTCGTCGGCCCATGCCAGTTCCGCTGGATCGGGATCGCGACCGAGCGTGTTGCGAAACACCATCCGGATGGAATCCTCTTGGCGACCGGGTCCGCGAGCGGTTTGGGGCGAGGCATGCATGAGCCGTTCGGTTGCGGCCTGGCCCCTTGCTGCGATCCAGGGACTGTTCATCAATTTCAGCGCCTGTGTCGCAACGGTGCTGCGATCTCGCTGAGCGATCGAGTAACTGGGATTGGCCCCATCGAACTCGCGAATCAGTTGGGGCAAAGCGTTGCGAAACCAAGGTTGATAGACTGCGCGCAATCCGCCCCGATGCTCGAAGCGATAGTCCTCCTTCACCTCGGGCGAAATGGTGGACTCGAGCCGGGTCAGCAATTGCAACTCACCGCTGGCTTGCAGGATCGAGTCCCGCAACGCTTCCGCATCGAGGCGTCGGAGCATCCCGGTGGCAAAGGAGCGGTTGTCGGGATCTCGCGTCCGCGTCGCATCGGGTCGGTAGGCGGTTCGCTGGTAGGCGGCCGACATCGCGATCCCGCGGAGCATCCTCTTGGTGGACCAGCCCGAATTGCGAAACTCGGTCGCCAGCCAATCGAGAAGCTCCGGATCGGACGGAGGATCGCCTGTGGTCCCGAAGTTGTCCAAGCTTCGCACGATCCCGCTCCCCATCAGGTAGGACCAGAGTCGATTGACCGCAACGCGTCGCGGAAGAGGGTTGGCGTCGTCGATCAGCCAGCGAGCAAACTCCAAGCGACCATTGGATTGAGGTGGAATCGTCGCGCGGTCTGCCAAGTCAGGGTCGTGCGCATTGATGCAACTGAGAAACCCGCGTGGAACCACGTGGCCCAAGCGATGGACCGAGCCTCGAATATGAATCGGTATATCGCTCGGCGTATCGGCGGCTTTCAGAGTCTGGACGGTGGGACGTGATTCGAGCAGCTTGTTCGTGTCCTTGAGCTGTTGTTGCAACCGCTCGATTTGTCGCATGGCGTCGGCTCGCTGCAATGCGTGAGTCTGCTGCTCCTCCTCGGTTCGCGGCTCGAACGCTTGCAGCGCTTGCCCCTCGGGGAGAAAGTGAATGGCGTCGGCGATGACGTGTCCGTCGCTTCCCTCGTTGCTGACGATCACGTAGGCTTGGCCTCCGGACTCGAAACGGAAGGTGCCGAGGGTTTGCCACAGGCCGTCATCCGCTGGGGGCTGTTTCTGATCGATGCGCAGTTCCTTTTCCCCATCGGCGCTCGAGACGCGGATGAGCGTTTTGCTGCTGCGGTTCTCGCCGTGGGCGTAAGCGACCCGCACGACATAGTTCCCGGGTGGCAGATTCGCGGGCTCATACGTGACGGTCTTTTTCCCTCGCTCTTGATTCTTATCGTGTAGATAGCCGTCATCGATGTAGGCCTTGACCGACGAGGAAGCCTGCCAGTCACCGATACGACGCGTTTGCTGATCGTCGATGATGATTCCAGGGAATTCCGAATGCTTGGCGATGCGAGCGCCCGTCGCGGCGCTTTCCAAACCCTTGCGCATCGCTCCGATCGATGCTTCGAGCTCTCGCTTTCTCTGCATCGCCTCAGCGTACGATCGCTCCGTCTCGGGATCGACCGGCAGAGGCATTCGAATCCACTTCGATACATTTTCATGTTCCACCGAAATCGAGCTTTTCAGTATCCCCGCCATGGCGTAGTAATCGCGAGTGGGGATCGGGTCGAACTTGTGATCGTGACACCGCGCGCAGCCGAGGGTTTGCCCCAAAAAAATTTTGCCGATCGTATCGAGTTGCTCATCGACGATATCCATCTCGAGCTGCAGCTTGTCCTGTTCCTCGTAGTTGTGGTCTCCCAGCACCAAGCCCGTGGTCGCTGACCATTGTCGCTGCGCATCGGCGACGCTCGCCGCAGGCATCAGATCGCCTGCGATCTGCTCGGAAACGAACTGGTCCAAGGGCATGTCGGCATCGAAGGCCTCGATCAAGTAGCGGCGGTAACGCCAGGCATCGGATAAAACAAACCCGCGCAGCGTAAGCGATTCCGCATAGCGAACGATGTCCATCCAGCGGCGGGCCAATCGTTCGCCAAAACGAGGCGAAGCCAGCATCGAGTCGACGATCCGTTCGCGAAGGAGCATTTGATCCGGCAGGTCCGATGCGGAGTTCACTGTCGACCAATACTGCAAATCCTCGTAGGTCGGATTCAGCCCATGCAGGTCGATCGACAATCGACGCACCCACGTCACCAAGTCGACGCGATCGGATGCCGCGACGCCCATCGTACGCTGCAGACGGAGAAGGAATGCATCGACGGGCGACTCCGGCGGATCTTCGCCCGCGCTGAGGGGAAAGACTTCGGGAATCGCCGGCCGAAGGTTGGGGCGATACGCCCAGTGCTCCCGCGCCCGTTCCACGCTCAAAGCAACAGGATTTGAAGAAACGGCTCCCCTTGGTTTGGCGAGCTTGAACGACTCCGGGACGCCCGCTCCCGCCGCAATCCACTTGCCCAGTGCGTCGACGTGAGTATCCGACAGCTTCGAGTCAGGTGGCATTTGCAGATCGGGATCCCGATAGCCGATGGCTCGCAGAAGCAGGCTGGTCTCGGGTTGCTGCAGGTCGATTGCCGGTCCCGAATCGCCTCCGCGAAGCATTCCTTCGAGAGAGTCCAGGGCCAAACCGCCACTCTTTTCCGAGCCCTCCGCATGGCATTCCAAACATCGCTCCACCAGGAGAGGGCGTATCCGATTCTCAAAGGACGCGATCGCCGCTGCCTCGTCGGTTACTTGTGCCCGACAAACCGTGGAATGGCCCCCCCAAGGGTCGGCAAAAACCAGGAAAATCCAAGCGGAAAGAATCGACGGAAAGCGATGCATGATAAGGAGTGTTTGCTTCTTGGTCGCAGGTGCAAGCCTTGCATGGAGGCGCGTGTCCTCAATCGATCTGACCTTCAGTGTAATCGAATTGCTAGCATGGTTCGCTTGGACGGTGCCAAGAATTATGGACGCGATTGCTTCAATCCGGTCTCGGGATACGTTATACTCCGGATCAGATGCAAGGAGTGCATATCGCTTGGGGAAACGGTGTGGGATCACCGTGGGCGAGCACGAGCATCGGTCACTAGATTCGCTGCACCGCGGGGTGCGGCAGGAGGAGAATCGCATGACACGCGTTCCGATGAGTCAAGCGGATGAGCAAGCGCGTCGGCTGGAGAGAAATCTGGATCTCAGCACGGCGGAAATCGGACTTCAGGTCAGGACCACCAACTGCCTGGAAGAGCGAGGCATCTTTACGGTGCGTCAGTTGCTCCAGGCCAGTCCGGAGACGTTGCTCAGTATTGCGAATTTTGGCGAAAAGACTTTGGAAGAAGTCTACGTGGCCTTAGAGCGGATTGGTTATTATCGACCGTGGCGCAAACCGCGTTGAAATCCCGGCTGATTCTGATTCTTTTGGCGTGCGCGACCTGCCATGGCGCGCATGGCCAAGATGCATCTTTGCTCGCCAACATTCTCGATCGGGTTCCCGCCGACGCCCAGGCAAGCGCCGCGTCCGCGGGGGTTCCCGTCCAGGGACTTCGATCCTTGGATCGTTTAAGCGTCGAGGGAAGGCACCGATTGGTGCTGCCTCTGCCGAGGGCCGAAGCGAAAGCGGGTGCCGATCGGCTTCGAGAACGCCTGCGGCAGTTGGAGATTCTCGAGGCGGTCGATGAAGCCATCGATGTCCAAGCCAATCGAGCCGTGTCGGAGGCTGAGCAGGCGTCCGCTCGCGACGAACTCCGTAAGGGGGAGCGATTGCGCCAGCGAGCCGTTGGTCTCCAGTCGGTGCTCGACCCGACGCGGAATCGGTTCGGTCAAGCTTCGCTCAAGCTCGATGAGCCTGCCATTCGCCTGGTGCGCGCCGGCGAACCCTTTTCGCTGTTGGCTTGGAACAGCGGATCGTACATGCTCGCTTCGACACCTCATTTTTCGATCGCTTCGCAAGCCGGTGACCGGCCCACTGCCGAAATGGCCCAGGCATGCGAATTGGCTTATGAGGTCTGGTCCCAATTGTTTTCCCAGTACTTCCATTCTGAACAAACAGATGCACCGAAGTTAGAGGAGCCTGTTCAGCGGCCTCCCTTTCGCGTGGTGATGTTTCGCACACGGGATGCTTACGTCAAGGCTTTGCGAGCGATCGAACCAAAGATCGGCGTCTCCACGGGGTACTACAGCCCCCGGCATCGCATCTCGTTCTTCTACTGGGATGGAGCGAAAAGTCTTCCGACATTGGTTCATGAATTGACGCACCAATTTTTTCAAGAATGGGGTGGTCGCGAGCCCGCATTTGATCCGAGCAAGGATCCTGGGTTTTGGGCGATCGAGGGAGTGGCCCTGTATCTTGAATCCCTCTCGATGCAGAAGATCGGTGGCGCGGTCATCGTCGATATCGGTGGATGGGATGCGCCGCGATTGCAAGCCGGTCGATATCGCAGATTGCACGATGAATACTGGATCCCCTGGGAAACGTTCAGTCAGCTCGATGGAAACGAGTTCCGAAACTCGCAAGAGATCGCCGCATGGTACAGTCAAGCGTGCGGCCTGGTGCATCGATGGCTCGACGGGTCCGACGAGGACTTCGTGAGTTTTGTCGAATATCTGCAAGCTGTCTATGCAGGCGAGGGAGCCGAGGCCGCGCTGCAATTGGCAACGGACGACGAAGCCATGCGTTCCTCATACGATCAATACTTGATGACGAGCTGGCGGGATAACGGCGATGACGATCCGAGACCTTTCTTTCCCAACCGCAAAGAAGCTGTCCTGTCGCGTTGCGATGCCACCAGTCGCGATCTTCTCGATTGGCCGATCGATTACCGAAGTATGGATTGGCTGGACCTGTCGTTTTCCAAGGTCGACGACGATTGGCTGCTTCAAGCCGAAGAGCATCCCTGGCAAGTTGTCCGATTGAATCTGGAATCCACGGACATCACCGATCTTTCGCTGTCGCAGATCGGACGGATGAAAGAATTGCGAGAACTCGACCTGACCCGGTGCAATGTCACCGACGCAGGGATCGCGCTGCTGAAAGACCATCCGAACTTACGTCAACTCTGGCTCGGGCAAACGCAGGTCACCGATGCCAGCGTGCCACTCCTGCTGTCGCTTCCTCGTCTCGAACGGTTGTCCATCGAGGGAAGCGGTATCAGCCAAGCAGGTTGGAAACAGATCCTAGCCAAGAAACCGTACCTGAAACGCTAACTCCTCGAAGTTCGCACTGCGATGGCTAACTGGGGTCGCTCGTTGCCAGCGCTGCGGTTCGGAGTCGCGCGTTGGGAAGCGATACGACAAAACGAGAACCGCTCTGCCGCGGGCCATCTCCGACGTTCACGCTTCCCTTCAACCGATGCACGATGGACCGAACGAGAAACAACCCCAAACCCGTACCCGACTGCTTGCGTTCCAACTCATCGCCCGCCCGGTAGAATCGTTGAAAGATCTTGCGACGCAGATGCCGAGGGACCCCGGCTCCATTGTCGGTGACCGATAGCGTGGCGAACCCATCCCCATACTTGAGTACGACTTCGATCATGGGCGGATGGCCAGCGTACTTGATAGCATTCTCCAATAGATTGCGAACGAGGATTTCCGCGTCGACTTTGTAGGCCAATATCTCGCAGGGCGCCGCGTCGACACCGATCAGGTCCTGAGGCAACGCGTGCTGCTGGGTCACTTGCGAGGCGAAATCGCGGATAACCTCGTCTAATGCGACCCATTCAGGGGGTGTTGGGTCCACTTCTTTCTGTTGTAGGCGAGCGACATCGAGGAGTTGATTGATCAGTCGGTCGAGTCGGTCGACATCCTCCATCATGGTTCGGTAGAACTCAATTCGCTGTTCTCCCTCAATGTTTCGGCGATTGAGTGTTTGCAGGTAGAGTTTCAGCGAGGCGATGGGGGTTTTGAGTTCGTGGGTGACGGCGTCGATGAAGTTGCTCTGTCTTCGATTGAGATTGATATTTTGAATGATCCAAACCAGATACAAAACGATACCGACCAGGATGAACGCGAAGATAATCGAGCCGACGCTCAGCAAAACCCAGTAAATGCTGCTTTTCTGCGTGGGAACCGAGAACGCGCTAAAGACATTGAGCAGGACCCATCCGACGGTCAAACCGACCACGCCAACGATCATGAAGATGGCCAGGAGGATTGGCCATTTGAGGCTCTTGCGTTCGAACAATTCCGTTCCCCTAGGGATAGAAGGGTGTGAAGAATTCGGCCCCGCTTCGGTTGGCCAAGAGGCGCCGATGTGGAACGCAAATTTTACAAAAATCGGGTTGAAGGCCGACTCCTGTACTGACTTTGCCAGGTCGAGATCGATACAATTTTAGAGACATTCTAAAGTTGGTCCGATCTCTCTTGTGGAATGTTAGTGGCGAATGAGACGCCTTTTGCCAGCGAAGGAATCGAAAGATGACACCTGAAGCAGATCCGACTCAACTTTCTCGTCAGGTTTGGCAAGCCGTATCGGGCCACGCGGTGCGTTCGATTGCGGGTCGCAATTTGTGCCCCGAGCAGTCGCGCATTGAGAACTTGCGTCCTGTTTATTCGGTCGATGAGGAGCTCGAGCACTACGGTCGCCAAATTTGGTATTTCGAGGTCTTGGGGGTTTCGGCATCGGGACGACGGCGCGTGGTCTTTGGGTTGATCGAATTTTCGATCCAATACGGCCTGTTGGAACTGAGTCATTCGTTTCTTTTCGAAGACGCTTCGGATCGCGAGCAGTGCTACACCCAGCTGACATCTCCGATTCCGCAGGATCCCACGAATTCGGCGTCCACTCGTTTTTGGGTCTGGGCAGCTTGGATTAGTGTAGCGATTCTCTCGGGTGGATGGTTATTGGCCTTGTGCCGTTATGTTCTCGCCATTCCCTTTTGATTTTGTGGGTTTCTGGATGGGGCGTTCCCTAGGTCGGACGTACGCGCACCGTCCCGCGGTATGACCAAACCTCGTTGGATCGAACTTCGTGGTGCTTCCGAGCACAATCTTCGCGATGTGGATGTTGACATCCCTCTTCAGAAGCTTACGGTCGTGTGCGGGGTCAGCGGGAGTGGCAAGACATCGCTTGCCCTCGATACGTTGTTCGCCGAGGGGCAGCGCCGCTACATCGAGAGCTTCTCCGCTTACACGAGGCAGTTTCTAGCTCGTATCGAGAAGCCCCGATTCGAATCGCTCAGCAATCTTCCCCCATCCCTTGCGATGACCCGGGGCGAGCGTTCTCGCAACAACCGAAGCACGGTGGGTACTGCGAGCGAGTTGATGGAGCCGATGCGAATTCTCTTTTCCTTGATTTCCAAACCCTATTGTCGATCGTGTGGCGAACCGATGATTCGTCACACTCCGAACTCGATCGCTGTGCGTCTGGCGGAGATGCCTGCGGCTCGCTCGCTTTTGGGCTTTGAGCTGAATTGGAAAAGCAAAGTCGACTTGTCATCGCAGCTGCTCGATCTGCAAGCGACCGGCTTTATTCGCGTCGTATTGACCGATGCGATGGTCGAGTTGTCGAGCGACCGGAGCACATGGGCGTCCAAAATTCCCGCGCGTGGATCTGGCATGGTCGTGGTCGAACGGTTTCGAACGGGAGATAGCGGCTTGGTCCACAACCTGATCCCAGCCATCGAGCTCGCACTGGGGTACTCTGCCAATGGGATCATGGTCTTGATCGAGGAGTTGTCGCAGGATTCGACGAGGCCATCGCGCGAGATCGATGGAAAACGTTTTGCCGAATTCCGATACTCGTCCGAACTCCGATGCGAAGCATGTCGGTTGGAGTATCCCGAAGCAGAGCCCCGGTTGTTCAATTTCAATAGTCCGATCGGCGCGTGCTCGGTATGCGCCGGCTTTGGCGAAGTCTCTGCGATCGACATGGAGAAAGTGGTCCCCGACCGGACCCTTTCGCTGAGGGACGGTGCGATTGCCCCCTGGCGAACCGCATCCTATTCGCACGAACTCGACGAGTTGGCTGCGCTGGCCGGCGCGTACGGCTTGCCCATGGATGTTCCGGTCTCCAAGCTGACGAAAAAACAGTGGGGGCTCGTCGAGCATGGCGTGCCTGAGCGTCGTTTTGGGGGATTGGATGGTTTCTTTGCGTGGCTGGAACGCAAAAAGTACAAAATGCATGTCCGGGCATTCTTGTCCCGTTGGCGGACTTACTCGAAATGTCCGTCGTGCCAAGGAGCGAGGCTGTCGCCCGACGCGCTCGCCTATCGCTACGAGGGCGATCATTTTTGGGAATGGTGCGACCGGAGTGTCGCAACCCTTCGGACTGCGATCGATGCTCTGAAGGACTCGGCCGCGGCCGCTTCGGTCGCGGATCCTGCAGCCCTCGGTTCAGCGATTGCCGAGGTCGATGCGCGTCTGAGGTTTCTGGATGAAGTCGGCCTCGGCTACCTGACGCTCAATCGGACCATGCACACGCTCAGCGGCGGAGAGGCGCAGCGAGTCCAATTGACCACGTTATTGGGATCGGACTTGGTCGATATGCTCTATGTCCTCGATGAACCGACGGTGGGGCTGCATCCGAGCGATACATCGCGCGTTGCCGTAGCGGTTCAGCGTCTGGTCGATCGCGGCAACACCGTGATCTTGATCGAGCACGAACCCTACCTGCTGTTTCAAGCGGATCATGTGATCGAGATCGGCCCTGGGGCCGGGGAGCTCGGAGGCAGGATTTGCTACTCTGGCTCGCCGCGTTCTTGGAAGCAAGCAGGTACGCTCACTGCCCGGTATCTTTTCGAGGATCTTCGCCAGCCTGCGTCGCCCCGCAAAACGGATCGACGCATCGTGCGCGTGGAAGGGGCCAGCGGCAGAAACCTGAACATCGAGAGTCTCGAATTTCCTGCTCGATGCCTTACGGCCGTGGTAGGCGTGAGCGGAAGCGGCAAAAGCTCTCTCGTCATGGAAACCGTGGTGCCCGCCGTCCTCAAGGCATTAGGGCAAACCACCAGCGATGGATTGCCGTGTCGACGTGTCGAACTGCTGCATTCCATCGAAGGATGCGTGGCTATCGATCAAAGCCCCATCGCGAAATCGATTCGATCGACCCCAGCCACGTTTACCAAAGCCATGGATGAAATCCGGACGGTATTCGGGACCTCGCCGGATGCCCGAGGGCGTGGAATGAACGAGAGCCATTTCAGTTTCAATAGTCCTGCAGGCCGCTGCCCGGAGTGCGAGGGGCTGGGTTTCACGGTGGTTGACATGCAGTTCATGGCCGACATCCGCATGGAGTGCACGCACTGCAAAGGAACCCGTTATCGTCCTGAGATTCTCCAAATTCGATACCGGGAACGCTCGATCGCCCAGGTGCTCGAAATGAGCGTTTCCGCTGCACAGGCCTTCTTTCGCGGCCAAAATAAGGTTCAGCAGCGTCTCCAATCGCTCCTCGATATCGGTTTAGGCTATTTGCCGCTCGGCCAGTCGCTGTCGGCCCTCTCCGCAGGGGAATCGATGCGGCTCAAACTCGCTGCTCACCTTCAGGACAAACGCGACCACCTCATCATCATGGACGAGCCGACGACGGGATTGCACTTTGCGGACGTCCAGCGGCTCCTGGAGTGCATTGGCGTACTGATCGAGCGGGGCAACACGTTGATCCTGGTCGAGCATAACGAACAAATTGTCCGATCGGCGGACTGGATTATCGAACTGGGACCGGGGCCGGGTCCTGACGGCGGGAGGGTGTTGTATTCGGGGCCACGCGATGCATTCTTTCAGTCCGCGGTGACACCCACTTCCAAAGTTATGTCGGAAAAACTCTCGGTATGCGATTCTAGTGAAAGACCCTACAATAAGGACGTCTAAACGGAGGAGGTCGATGGAGGGGGTCAATCCATTGTTGGGATGAGTGAGCGACGGTATGGCGGAAAATGAAAAGCAGGAAGAGGAACTGCAGCTGGACTCTGCGCTCCTCGCATTCCTCAAACGCCATGACCAGGGCGAAAAGGTCGACCGAGAGTCGTTTTTTTTGGAGCACCCCGATCTGGCCGATCAGCTGCGCACCCTCTTGGATGCTGCGGATTGGGTGGAAAAAATGGCTGGCCCAACGCTCGCCGACTCGCTGGATGCATCGGCAACCAGCCCCGCGCCATTTGACCCCAATCAGGTCACCGTCGATATGAAGGTGAGGCCCGCCGCGGATCCGAACCGCGCGACCGATCCGCCGAATGACGAAATCAGCTTGTCCGACGTGAGGTCCCTCGAAAGCACGCAGCCTCACCTTCCTTGCCATTACGGCGAGTATCGCTTGGAAAAGGTTCTAGGCCGCGGCGGCATGGGGGTCGTGTACCTGGCAAATCAGGTGCAACTCAATCGCCAAGTGGCGATCAAGATGATTCGGTCCGGAGCGCTTGCAAGCCAAGATGAGGTCTCCCGGTTCTATAGCGAGGCGCGAAGTGTCGCCAAGCTCGATCATCCAAATATCGTCAGCGTTTACCATTGTGGCGAGAAAGCGGGACATCATTTCTTTTCCATGGATTATGTTCCGGGCACCGATCTGGCCAAACGATTGTCCGAGGGGCCCATGGACCCGAAAGAAGCCGTTCGCTACGTTCGCGATGTTGCCAATGCGATCGACTATGCCCACAGCCATGGGGTTGTGCACCGCGATCTGAAGCCAGCCAACGTTCTCATCGATCTCGAAGACGAAGTCGTGTTGACCGATTTTGGATTGGCGAAACAAATGGGCGGCGAGCAGGGATTGACGGCGACCGGCGCCGCTTTGGGAACCCCGAGTTACATGTCGCCGGAACAAGCCGCTGGCAAAAGCGAAGATCAAGGGGTTGCGACCGATGTCTATGCAATGGGTGCGATTCTTTTTGCTCTCTTGACGGGACGCCCTCCCTTTCAAGCCGATACCGTCATGCAGACGCTGCTCCACGTCATGCAACGCCCTGCTCCGAACGTGCGGCAACTCCGATCCGACGTGCATGGCGACCTGGAGACCATTGTCAGCAAGTGTCTTGAGAAATCTCCGTCCATGCGTTATCCGAGCGCCAAGGCGTTGGCGGACGACCTGGATCGCTTCTACAACGGCCATCCGATCGAAGCCAGGCCCCCTTCGTTGCCGCGCAAGCTCCGATTCTGGCTCGGAGGTATCCCTCTCATCGCCGCCCTGTCTGGCTCGCGGCAAACCGAACCGAGTCCTGCCCAGCGTTGGGCTCAACACGCGCTCATCGCCTCCCTCGCGATGATCCTCGCCGCAGTCTTCTTCGGCGACTCGATGTGGCGATGGTATCAGGATGCCACGCTTCCCTCGAGAATCACGATCGCTTCGGGGGCACCTGGAGGCATGTATTTCGATATTGCTGGCAAGCTGTCCGATCGCATGCAACCCAACCAAGGGAATCAGCCCTCGGTCATCTCCACCGGAGGTTCTTTCGAAAATCTGCGACTGCTCATGGACCGTCAGGCGGAGGTCGCGATGATGCAGGAGTCGACGATTCGTGCCGATCAAGTCGCAGTCGTCGCTCCCTTATTCTTCGAAGCCGTCCATGTGCTGGTCCCGAAGTCTTCGAAAATAGAACGCATCGAAGAACTGGCCGGCAAAGAAGTGGTGATGGGTTCCAAGGACTCGGGGACACGACAGGCTGCCCTTCGACTCCTGAAGCATTTCAATCTGAAAGAAACCGATATCGAAATCGTCGATGGCGATTGGACCCAGCCGAATATTCGGACCCAGGATCGCGTGCTTATCGCTGTGGTCAAGGCGGGACAACTCGGAATGATGAATCTGTTGTCGGAAGGCCAGTACCGCTTGTTGTCCATCGACATCGCTCCCTCCTTGCTGATGACCGAGCCCATGTTTCGCTTGTATGAGATCGAGCCGGGTGCGTACCAAGGGATCG
This sequence comes from Planctomycetota bacterium, assembly GCA_046342615.1. Classification (GTDB taxonomy): domain Bacteria; phylum Planctomycetota; class Planctomycetia; order Pirellulales; family Pirellulaceae; genus JBKCUI01. Next base: position 14,849 of record JBKDPB010000080.1, read on the forward strand.
TCACGAAACGCATCAACACACTGGCGACCACGGCGATGCTGGTTGTCCCCAAGGAGGCATCGTCGCGGCTCGTGGTGGAATGCCTTAGAGCGGTCTATGCCGAACCGCCGTTGACCGATGGATTGATCGAAAAGGAATTAGCCGCTGTCTGGCAAGGTCTGCCTTACCACCCTGCCGCGCGAAAATATTTTGAAATGGGCAACGCCCCTTGATCGTTCCGTTTACTCGCTCCCATCGCGGGGAGAGTGGTCATCCTTTCGGGGAATCCAAATTCGGAACGTGAACTCTCTCTCGAGATTGCACTCGACCTTGGACTGCTGCCACGCGGTATGCAATGGTGATTGCGGCGGCGCGACCCCGGGCAGGTAATCTTCGTCGACGATCAGCACGCGATCAAAACGCTGATACCGCTTCAATTGATCGCGCTGCTCCACCTCGGATACCAAATAGGTCCAGGAGGGAGGGAGTTGGCAGTGCGGCGGCGGTAGCTGGGTCCACAAATACCAACTCGGTCGGTTGTGCCAGCGAAAAGCCAATGAATCGACATCGGCTTTTCGCGTTCGATCGACCACATCCCGCAAATGGGCCGTCAGATCGCTCGGGAGCCGCAATCGCTCGGCTCCCGGCAAAGCCAAGGATTCCCGTGAAATATAGCTTTGACCCAAAAGCAACAGGGGGACGCTGATACTCAGGCAAAGGATGCTCGGTTCGAGAAACCGCCGCGCGAACGGCAACGCGTTCCACGCGATGCGAAATCCATCGACCATGAGAAGGATCAGCGGCAGTGAACCCAACGAAACCTGTGTGCCGGGGACCGGGAACGCGATCAATGGCTGGATGGCTGCAATCGCGGCGATCGCCACGAGAAGTTTGAAACGTCGATCGGCGACCGCCTGATCGCTCGATTTCAGATCAGCCGATCGGAGCGCGATCCATCCAACGAGAATCGCGGGGCTCAGAGCCAACAGCATCTCGCTGGAACCCCGAGGCATCAGTCCATGCACCAGGGGAAACATACCATGCAGGAGATTGATCAAGACCGCCAACGGACCGAAGATCGCAAAGAAGAGACACCACTCGTGATGAGTCGGCCATTTCCAGGGTGCGCAGTTCGCGGAACCCTCCTTCGATCGGATCAGGCCGCGGATCGCGAAGCCGAGAATGGCTAACGTCATCAATCCGCATGCCACCCAGCCCAACGGGGACCGGATCGCGGGATGAAAATAGAACGACAGGAGCGAGCCATGTTGACTCAATAATCCTCGATGAAGCAGCGAGAGATCAATGCCTCGATCGAAACTCCACAGAAGAAAAAACGCGATCGCTATCGCCGCCCCGATCGAGAGGCGAATCCACGGAGCAACGAGCGACACCAGCCCAGGCCGAACGTCAGAGGTCGAGGGTCGGATGTAAATCGCGATGGCGATACGTAGACCAACGATGCTAAGTGAAATCAGCAAAGGAAGGATAGCCGCTTCGAGCGATCCAAGCTGTTGCCATGACAGCAGCCAAGGCAGGACGAGTAGGGACGCCGTGTACGCGATGTCGACAATCGCATGCCACCGAATCGATCGATTCGCGGTCCAGACATACCCCGCCGGCAAGGCTGCCAGCAGGAACACCCCTGCGTTGGGTTTGATCATCATCAATGTGCCTGCCAGTACACCCTGTAGGATCGGCATCGCCGAGGAGGCTTGGGAACGCGATGCATATCGTGCGGCGAGCAACAGCAAACTTGTGCACAGCAACAGATTGCACCAGATCTGGGGATGTCCCGGCTCGAGCGCCAGCCGTTCCTGGTGCCAGAAAAAGCCGATCGCAGCGAACATGAAAATTCCCGTGCTCCAACGCTGGCGTTGGTCGCCGGGACGGTCGTCGCGGACCGCGAGGAATCCAAGGCATCGCATCAGGAGGAGCGTCGAACCAATCCAGAAAAGCAAGGTTTGCCAGCGCTGGCCGTCGGTGGTGTAAGCGAACGGGAGCAAGGTCCTAAGCGAAGCATCCAGCACATAGAATGCAGGCCCATACTGAGAAAAAATCTCCTTGTACAGCACATGCCCTTGTTGCTGATGAATCAAAGTCCAGAGCACATACCCTTCGTCATCGTAGGATGCCCACGTGGTGAAGAGTACAAAGAAGGCCGTGATGCCGAGAGCGAGCAAAGCGAGGAGTCTCAACGCGATTTGCCGATTCATCGCCGTGAATATAATCGAAGCTCCGAAAGGATCTGCCGCAAAGATTAACCCGAGACCGACGATCGTTCCGCTGCTGCTCGATGCAACTCGTGGATGCTTTGACGGATCCCATCAATCACTTCCATGACGCTGTCGACCGAATCGTACTCGACATTTGCGAATGGTTTTGCCTCCGGCGCTGTCGATATGGAGCGGGAATCGATCCGATCGACGATGTACGAGGGTCGCCCGAGCACCTGCTGATGAATCCGAATGACATATTCCCCAAGCACGGCGATTCCAAGTGCGTTGAGTCCGCCGAACAGAGATGCCAGGACGACGGTCGATGCCCAACCCGGAATCGCTAGCCCTGTGTGCCATTTGCTGATCAGGGCGTAGGACAAACAGCCTACGGACACCGCTAGCGAAACCATCGAGATGGCATAGAAGATAAAAAGAGGAAAACGCGAGAAACCGAAAATTGCGGACTGAGCCAGTTTGAACAATTGTCGCAAGGAGACTCGAGGTTTGTCGTCGTGACGCGCACAGCGTTCCACAACGATGCCTTTTTGGCGAAAACCGACCCATGAACGCAACCCGGGTAGGAATCGCTCCACTTCGCCCAGCCTCAGGATCTCTTGCACGACTCGACGATCCATGAGCCCGAATGCTCCAGCATCCAGTGGGATCGGCGTATCGGAAATGCGATTGAGCACTCGGTAGAAGCTTGAGAACAGGACCTGCTTCCACCACGACTCTTTTCGTTTTTCGCGAATGGCATACACGACATCCGCACCTTCTCGCCAAGCTCGAACGAAATCGCCAAGACGATCCGGGTCGTCCTGCAAGTCGCTGTCCATGATGATCGTCGAGTCACCTCGCGAATGGGCGAGTCCCGCGTGAATCGCGCTTTGATGCCCGAAATTTCGCGACAAATGGACACAGCGGATGTTGGATCTTTCGTTGGCCAGTTGCGTCAAAATCTCGCCGCTGCCATCGGTCGAACCATCGTTTACGTAAATCACTTCCCAGCGGCAACCCGCTCGCGCCATCCCGGCATCGATCCGCGATTGAAGCGTTCGAAGGATCGACGCCTCGTTGAAGACGGGGAGGACCACCGAAACCAGCGAAGATCTTGATCGATTGGTAGCTGAGTTTGGTTCCATGATTTAGTCCTTGGTTGCCACCGCGACGAATGACAATCCCGTCGGGATACTCCCCGATCGCATCATCCAACTCCGTTCGATGGACGCCAGCGCGATCAGCAATCGATTCATCCATGCCGATACAGGGGGGAACTCGGCCGGTCGATCTAGCGGAAAACAGCGACGGTATGCTCTGACGAGAAATGCTGCAGGAAGTGTGAAGGCATTCCAGGAGTTCATCCACTGGAGGGTCAGGCCTGCTGAGCGGACGTGTTGCCTCAATAGACTCGACGAGTAACGTCGGAAGTGACCGAGCCTGCGATCCCAATCCCCGTACAGCATCGGCCAAGCAGGTACGGTGAGAATGATCTTGCCCTGGGGAGCCAAGATTTCCGAAGCATAGCCCAAAGCCTCAACGGGCTTCTGCAAATGCTCCAGCACATCGAGCAAGAGTACGACCTTTGCCGACTCGGGAGGGATGGGCCATTGTTGACACAAGTCGTGCTGCGTTGCGTCGACGACTCCCCGATGTTTGCATATCTCGATCGCCTCGGGCATGACGTCCAGCCCATGCACTCGGAATCCCTTTTGCTGCAAACGCATCAAGTTTCCGGCTGCACCTACCCCTCCCTCGACGATCAGATCGTTCGGCGCAGCGAATCGATCGATCAAATCGAAGGCGATTTCCCGTTTAGCAACATGCCACCAGTAGCTGTCCTCGAGGCGGGACAACTCCTGCAGGTGTAGGAGATCCATAGTCGTCGTCCATGCGATCGAAATAACGATGGAGGCTGTCGCGGTCGTACACGGCGCACCGAGTGTCGCTTCGCACCGACCGGGAAACCTAGCGAGTCGGTTCGCACCGACGGGGAAACATAGCACGCCCACCTGCTCTAGGACGATCCGCGAAGGTGAGACGGATGGAGAATTCATCCTCAGTGTGAGGATCGTGACGGAATTGCGACCTTGAACGGATTGGGGCTTGAACCGGTTTCAGGATGCAAAATCTCGGAGAGCATCTCCAGGCTGTCGACCAAGCGAGGGCCCGGGCGATTGAAAAACGAGTTGCCATCCATGAGATACAGCTCTCCCCTCTGAGCGCAAGCGAGATTCTCGAAGCCAGGCTTTGCCCTGAGGATCGGGAGGTCCTCATGAGTGCGCTCGATCGTATAGCCGCAACAGGCGATAAGCAAAACTTCGGGGTCGGCCTCGATCAGCTTCTCCCAAGCAACTCGATGAGATCGTTCCCCCACCTGGCCGAGGCAATCCAGGCCCCCAGCCAGTTGCACCAACTCCGGGTTCCAGTGCCCCGCACAAAACAGAGGATCGATCCATTCGAGAATGGCGGCGCGGCGAGGGGCACCGATGCCGAGGGACCGCTGCTGCACGGCCCGGATCCGATCGCTCAAAACCGCGATGACCTCATCGGCCTGCTGCTCGACGCCTGCCGCGACTCCGATCATGCGGATTCCATCGAGCATGTCCGCCAAACGTGTCGGTTCGAGCCTTACGATGCTGGTTTCCTCATCGAGCCCCCCCAGAGCTCGTTCGACTTCCACTTCGTCGACGGCGCAAACGTCGCACAGGGATTGCGTGATCACCAAGTCCGGTTGCAGGGAGGCAAGCATTTCGCGGTCCAGCGCGTAGAGCGATCGGCTGCTCTGCACCGAATCGCGGACCATCGCGTCGATTTTCGCGCTTGAGATATCGGCTGGAATGGAGGATCGAGTTACTTTGGGCAGATGTCGGACGGGCTCGGGGTAGTCGCATTCGTGCGTGACGCCCACCAAGCGGTCGGTCAATCCAAGAACGCCGACCATCTCCGTAGCAGCGGGGACGAGGGAGACGATACGCATGGGATTATCCCCCGCATTTGCGGAGCACGATTGAGGTTTACTTGTCGACCTTGGTCAATGGATGAACGACCAGCCCCGACACGAGCTTGGGGTAGAAGTACGTGCTCTTTGCTGGCATGCGCTCCTGGTGGAGCGAGACTTGGCGGATGTGTTCAATCGTCGCAGGCATCACCAAGGCAGCCAGGGGATAAGTCAGGTTCCCTTCGAGTTTGCCATGCAGTCCATCGATGACTTCTTGGACTTGATGAACATAGGTCGGTTTGGGCATCTCTCGGAGGCCCAGTACGTCCTCGAACACGAGGCGGTGGAGAACGGCTACTCCCAGCCCTTGCCAATCCCTGCTGTGTTCGGAAGCGATCGTTGCCATGCGATCGACGGCTTCCTGTCGGCCCGAGATGCGAGTCCACTCGTTCGATGCTCGCGAATAGAGGGCCATGATCCACTGTTCATCGAGGCGATCCATTTCAGCCCAAACGGCTCCCGCGTTTTCAGGCCCGCGGCCAACGATTTCGCAATCGAAGTAGGGGCTGAGCCGAGCGTGAAGGTCGGATGTGGTGAACTCCGGCACACCATGCAACAGTCGATGCGTCGGCAGAACGACCAGGCCAGGATCGCTCATGCTGATCAACTGGGTCAGGACAAAATGAGCAGGATGGTCGGACGGCAAGGGTGATTGCGCGTTCAATTCATCGCGGTAGTTGCAGGCGGTCTCGTAGCGATGATGGCCGTCCGCGACGAACATATCTCGATCCGAAATGAGAGCGGTCACTTCTTGGATCGTTCGGATGTCGGTGACAGGCCACATGCGGTGCAAGACCCCAAGATGGTCGGTTGCTTCCAGACCGTGCACTCCGAGGATTTTGCGTTCCAGGATTTCCTGAATGGCGTTTTCCGGGTCGGGGTACAATCCGAAGATCTGCGAGAGGTTGGCTTGCGTGGCCCGGGTCAAACGAAGCCGATCATCCTTGGCCTTGGCATGTGTTTGCTCGTGCGGATAGATGTTTCCCTCGCCAAAGCGTTGCAGGCGGACCCTGGCCATGAATCCACGGCGGGTCACCGTCCTGCCATTCCTATCGAAGATCTGGTGGTAGACGTAGATTGCGGGATCGGGCTCCAGTTGCAGGACACCCTCATTGCGCCAACCGCGGTAGATTTTCGCCGCCCGTTCGTAGATGGTGTTCTCGTCGGCGTCCCCCGGTTCGCGTCGATTCAGCTCGAGTCGCAAAAAATTGTAGGGGGACAAGTTGTACAGGTAGTCCTGAAGCTTGGAATCCACCACGTCGTAGGGAGGGGCGATGCAGTGGGACAGCGAGCCGACTTGGGCGAGGTTGTAGCGAAGGCCGCGGAAAGCTTCGATTTGGGGCATACTTGGGAAAACCTTGGGACAAAAACGGAGCGAGCCCGGGACAGGGCCGGGCTCGCGAATCATCTTTCGAAAAACTACCCCGCTAGGACTCGAACCTAGAATAAAGGAACCAAAATCCCTTGTGTTGCCAATTACACCACGGGGCAAGTTGGGGGAAGTTTATCGATTTGCAGACTTCTCGGCAACCGCAACTCGCCCCCCTGCAAGCCCGAAAAATGGTCGGTCCTAGCGTTCTGCGCCGATCGCTCCTGCACCGCTCGCAGCCGCACCGCTTGCAGCCGGGGTTTCTGCCGTGGTCGGAGGTGTTCCCGTGGGCTGAATCGTGGGATTTCCCTCCAGGGGTTTCCGGGGCAATTTCTCATCGCGCATCGCAGCCTGGTAGGCGAAAGTGGCCATGATGACGGAGGCTTGTTTGGCGTCATCCTCGATCACCCGCTCAAAGACGTCCATGTTCGAGTGGTGGGTTCGCGTGTCGTACTCGATGGGATCCTGAATGAACTGGAACCCGGGAAGTCCGATCCCGCTGAAGGATTGATGGTCGGTTCCGCCGGTATTCGAGATGGTGATCGTCGAGGCCCCTAGATCCGCGAACGGGCTCAGCCACGCGCGAAAGATTGGCCGGACGGCTTCGTTGCCTTGCATGTAGATCCCTCGGATTTTGCCCGCCCCGTTATCGAGGTTGAAATAGGCCGAGAACTTGTCGTATTCAGGCTTCGTCTCCAGTGTCGGCGTACGGCGTTCGCCGTTCCCATCCTCACCCTCTCTTGGTCGGCGAGGCGTATTCAAGACACCGAAGTGATCCGCGACGTAGGCGCGCGACCCAAACAACCCTTGCTCTTCACCGGTCCACAGAGCGACACGGATGGTTCGCCGAGGGGCGACGCCGATCGTCTTGAGGATCCGCATGGCTTCCATCACCACGCCGCAGCCGATGGCGTTGTCGGTCGCGCCGGTACCGGAGTGCCAGGAATCGAAGTGGGCACCGATCATGACGATTTCATCCTTGAGATCGGTCCCCGGAATTTCGGCGATCACGTTGAAACAGTTCGGGTCGCCGGGATGGTAGCTCGATTCGATATCGATCTCCATTTGCGGTTTGGCCCCTTTCTCGATCATTCGGACCAGACGATTGTAATGTTCGGCAGCGACCACCATTTGAGGCAGAATCGGGGGCGAATCTTCGGTCCATGGCCTGGCTCCTCGGGACATCGGGCCGCCCTCTCCGGGGCTCCGCATGTCGCGATTCGGGTCGGCGCGGCGCGGCAATGTAGCCGAGGCTACAAAAACGGTACCGCCGTCCCCGCGCCCCGCTTCGAGCACCACGGCTGCTCCCTCATCGTAGGCCAGTTGCCATTTGTCATTCATCAACTGCATCGAGCCCATGCCTCCACCTCGCGGTTCCGGCGGGGCCGCGTTTGCCCCGGCTACGCTACCCGCACCGGCACCTCCTGCTGCGCCAGCACCTCCTGCTGCGCCGGCAGTTGGTGCTGCGCCGGCAGTTGCTGCTGCACCTGGATCGGGGGCTGGTGGGGGTGGGTTGCCATTTCCTGGCCCCGACGGAGGTCGGCGGCGCGATGAGCCGGAATCCGCGTTCGCCAGGGCGAGCAGGGCTGCGTCGGTCTGGCGCGCACCGGGGGCTTCGAACCAGGGTTTGACTTCGCGCGGCGGACTGATGAGCACGATCGCGCGCCCGAGCTTCCCTCGATATTTTTCCAGGTCTTCTTTGGTTGCGGCGTCCAAGTAGATCGGTTCCCCTTTGACCGTGGTCGGGGTGCTGGGGGTCCAGGCTTTTGGGTAGGCGATGAGGGAGAAGAAATTCGGTGCGACCACGTTGGCGGAGTAGGACTGCAACGACCAACCGCGGCCGAACGGACCCCAGGGTTCGAGTTGCACGTTGGACATGCCCCATTCTTCCAAACGTCCTTTGGCCCACTCTCCAGCGATCTTGGTTTCCGGGGCTCCGGTCAAACGCGGACCATAGACATCGGTCAGAAAGCTGATCGTGTTCATGACCTTCGACCGGTCCATCCCCTCTTCCTTGATCTTGTTGACGACCTCCGTGTCGACTTTTTCGGATTGCGCTACGACCGAGGAGGGGATACTGAGTCCGATCGCAATCCCGCCGAGAACTTTCACCGAAGTGCGAATATTTGCCATGAATGCATGTCTCCAAAAAGTGATAATGACCCGGAGACATTATGGTCGCCCGCAGGGCTTCTGACCATCGGTTTTCGCGCAAGTTCCCGTAGGGCGAGAAACCAGTTCGGCTAGCTGGAAACCGTGCTGGGATTTAGGGTTAGGGACTGGAGATGTTCCACCTTGCCATTGACCAGTCGGACGACGTGGTCGCATCGCATCGCCACGGATTCATCGTGGGTTACCATCACGATGGTCATGCCG
>JBKDPB010000081.1:0-10303 GCA_046342615.1 Planctomycetota bacterium
GCGACCGAGAGTTCTTCGCATGGCTCGCCACGCGCGCGGATGCATCACCACAGCGCGACCCGATCGAGTCCCACTGGAAACGCTACCCCAATGCCAAGACCAGTGTCCTGCATCTCGCAGAACGCGAACCGGAAAAATCACGCCCGACGTTCTTGCTGCAACGAGGCAACTGGGATCAGCCGCTCCAGCCCGCGCGACCGATGATGCTGACCAGTTTTCACCCCCCAAAGGCTCAGGAGGAGCCAGCCCGCTTGCGACTGGCGCGCTGGCTGGTCGATCGCGAATCTCCACTCGCGGCTCGCGTGGCAGCCAATCGCGTTTGGCAGAACGTTTTTGGCCAAGGGTTGGTGGAGACATCGGAAGATTTCGGGACCCGTGCTCCCAGCCCCGAGTACCTGAGCATTCTCGATACCCTCGCCATCGAACTGATGGACCAAGGCTGGAGCCAGAAGAAACTGCTCAAGTCGATCCTCATGACCGAGGCCTACCAGCGCAGTGCGCGGGGAACTCCGGAGTTGATGGAACTCGACCCCAAGAATCGCTGGCTGACCCGAGGTCCTCGGTTCCGATGCGACGCCGAATCGATTCGAGATATCGTGCTCAGCGCCGCTGGATTGATGCATCACCGCGTGGGAGGCCCGAGCGTTATTCCCCCAGTTCCTCAAAACGTACTCGATTACAATTACAGCTATCCCGGTTACTGGAAGGCCGCCGAGCCGCCCGAGCGCTATCGCCGAGCCATCTACATGTTCCGCAAACGATCGATGCCCGATCCGGTTCTCAACGCGTTTGATGCACCCAACGGGGATTTATCATGCGCCCGACGGATGCGGTCGAATACATCCCTTGCCGCGTTGACGGGATTGAATGAAACGATTTTTGTCGAGGCGGCACAGGGACTCGCCCTGCGCGTTCTCCGAGAAGCTCCAGCGGAAGATGCCAAACGCCTGGAGCGGGCCTATCGTCTCGCGACATCGCGATTGCCAAACGACCAAGAGCAGCGTGCGATGTTGGAATTTCTGGCCTCGCAACGCAAGCGGTTGGCGGACGGATGGCTCAACCCACGTGAGATTGCGACAGGGGACCCGGCAAAGATGGCCACGCTGCCAGACGGATCCACGCCTCAGGATGCCGCAGCGTGGACCCTCGCCGCACGCGTCATCTTGAACCTCGACGCAACCATGACCAAGTAAAAACGCCGGCCATGGATCCGGAACCGAAAAGGCCGACTTTATCGATTCAAAAATAAGGCAATTTTTTGAATTGACAAATCCGTTTCAGGCCAGCACCATAAAGAGAACGGTGGGCGATGAATCCGACACGCGAGCCCCAGATTCCTTGGTGCAACTTGAAACGGATTGGATATCGATGATTGGCGCGTTCCAAAAGCTCCGAGAAAAGCCCCGGACGGAAAAGGAGGTTGGCCTGCGGTTCTCAGCGATTCTCGGATCCGCAGTGATCGTTCTTGGCATTTGGATATTGCCCTGCGCGATCATGTTGCAGGCTCAGGAGCCTCGTTCGAACGCAAGCGCGGATCGATTGTGGGACGCGGCCAGGACGGGAAACGTCACGGCGGTTGCGACGGAGCTGGATGCCGGTGTCGATGTCAATGCCGCGACAGCCTATCACTCGACAGCGCTTTGTTTTGCAAGCGACCGAGGGCACACCGATGTCGTTCGCCTGCTCCTCGAGCGAGGTGCCAACCCCAACGTCAAGGATTCCTTCTACGGCAAGACCCCGTTGATGGGGGCTCAGATGGGAAAGCATTATGACTTGATCACCCTTTTGTTGCAGAGGGGAGCAGAGGGTTCCAAACAACTCTTGCTCGATGGAATCGCGCAAGGAGACAAGCCGATCGTCGAAGCAGTCCTGACGGCTGGTACGGTAGACGCGGAAACGCTCGCCTCGGCGATGATGCAGTCAACGGCAATCGATCGTTCGGACCTCGTCGAATTGCTGAGGAATGCCAAGGCTCCGGATCGTGAATTTGCCAGGCTCACCGCTGAGGAAACAGCCTCGTTCGTCGGCAGGTACTCGGAAACCCGAGGCAGTTTTTCCATGGAGGTCAAGGCGGGGGAGAAAGGCTTGGATATCGACTTTGGAAGTGGCCTTTTTCGACCGTGGTTCGCTTTTGGACCGACGGAGTTTCATCGGGGCAGCAGCCGTCTTGTCTTTGAACGGGAGGACGGCAAGGTAGTCAAAGTGTCGATGGAGTCGAACGGGAGCAAGTACGAACTCGCGCCGAGTGCACCGAGCGAGGAATCGACAGACTCCAAGCCAACCAAGCCGATGGATGCCGAGGAAGCCTCGACCGGTTCGAAACAAGAAGTTGCACCGGAGTTAGCGCATGTTTCAAGTCCCTCGGATCTTGAGGTGTCGTCGGCCAATTGGCCAGGGTTCCGCGGGACCCTGTCGCGAGGTGTGGCCGACGGCCAGCATCCGCCCCTATCCTGGAACATCGACGACGGCGAGAGCATTGCTTGGAAAACCGCCATTCCAGGATTCAGCAACTCGGCTCCCGTCATCTGGGGAGATCGTTTGTTCGTCACCACGGCATCGAGTCGCGATGGCAATACCGATGTCAAAATTGGACACTATGGCGACGTCGATTCGGTCCAGGACGACAGCATCTATGAGTTCATCCTGTATTGTATGGACAAGCGGACGGGACAGATTCTCTGGCAGCGCACATGCAACACGGCAAAGCCGGCGGTCAAAAGGCATTCCAAATCCTCGCATGCCAATCCCACCGTAGCGACCGACGGCGTCCATGTCATCGCATGGTTTGGGTCCGAAGGGCTGTACGCATTCGATTTTGAGGGACGATCGCTATGGAGCCGCGATCTCGGAGTACTCGACAGCGGCTGGTTCTTCGATCCAAGTTATCAGTGGGGGTTTGGCAGCTCCCCCACTATCTACGGAGATCGTTTGTTCATTCAATGCGATATTCAGAAGGGCTCGTTTGTCGCTGCCTTGGATCTAGCCACCGGCGAGGAAGTGTGGCGGAGCGAGCGGGATGAAATTCCGACCTGGTCGTCGCCGATCGTCGCTTCCTTCGGCGATTTGCCGATGCTGATCACGCACGGGACACGGGCGGCTCGAGGCTACGATGCGCGGGATGGCAAGCTGCTGTGGTGGCTGGCCGATCACTCGGAGATCGTGGTGCCTACGCCGAACGTAGCCCATGACTTGATCTATCTCGCCAGCGGCTACGCGCCGATCCAGCCGATTGTCGCGATTCGACCCGAAGCGCGCGGAGAGCTAAAGCTGCCGGGACGAGTCCCCAAGGAAGGTGGCGAGGCACCCTCGAGCGATCCTGGAATCGCTTGGAGCACGCAGCGCGGCGGGCCCTACATGCCGACCCCCATAATCTACGGCGACTTTCTCTACGCATGCTCCAACCAAGGGATCGTGACCTGCTATCGAGCCAGGACCGGCGAAGAAGTCTACAAGAAGCGACTGAAAGGAGGCGAAACCTTCAGCTTCACCGCATCCCCCATCGCAGCCGATGGGCATCTGTACTTCACCTCGGAGTCGGGGCATGTGTACGTCGTGCAAGCGGGTGGTACCTTCAAGCAATCGCACGTCAACGCGGTCGGAAGCAAAGTTCTGGCGACACCCGCGATTTCCGAAGGCATCCTGTACGTTCGTACGGTCGATCACGTCGTCGCGCTGCGTGGAAGCCGTGGCGATGCCCCCCAGTCAATCCATCCGTAGCAGGCGAACCGAAGCCTATCGCCGTCCATGAATCGCGAACCGCGATCGCTGCTCGACCTCCGCGCGCGAAAGCTCATCGATCAGGATTTTTCGCCGAGCCTTTCTGCCGGCAAAGTCAGAACATCCGCTACGAAGCTCCCGATTGTTGACCTACTTTCGCAGGGGAAATTTCCAAACAGGAAGCTTCTTATCTACAATCGAATCCGCATCTCTCGTGATACGCTTCCCCAGATTTTTAGGATGATGATGATCAAGACATCTGCATCTCGGACGTTGGCAATCCTGCTGGTCTTTCCCCTCGTCTCCCCGTTCGTTGCCCTCGGTCAAAAAACCGATGTGAAGCCCGAGGTCGGGATCCAAGAGCATCGGATCGATGAGTTTCTGATCTCCGGCGCGCGGATCGTGCTCGAACCGGGACGGGTTCTCGAAGAGGGAGCCATGCTGGTCTCCGACGGCAAAATCGTCTCGGTCGGCGAAAAGGTGGATGCACCCGCCGGGGCTCGTCGCATCGAGTTGAAGGGCAAGACCATCTACCCCGGCTTCATCGACGCAGGCATCGAAATCGAGCTTCCGGAAATCGACGCGACGCGAGGCTCTCCTCACTGGAATCCCGAGATCACTCCCAACCGATCGGTCGCCGAGGTTTCGACCGCGCCCACCGCTGTCGTGAGCAAGCTTCGAAAATCGGGGATCACCACCGCCCTCCTCGCACCGCGCGATGGCATCATCAAGGGGACCAGCGCGGTCGTTCTCACCAGCGACGGCGATCTCGCATCCACCCTCATTCGGCCCAACGCCGCACTCCACGTCCGGCTGACCGTCTCAAGAGGACGGGGCCGTGACAGCTATCCATCCAGCCCGATGGGGGCCGTCGCTCTCGCCCGCCAAACCTTCCTGGACGCGATGTGGTATGAGAACGCATGGCGAGCGCACCGCGCATCGACGCTACTGCCGAAACCGGAGTGGAACGCAGGGCTCGAAGCGATCCAGCAACATACCTCCGCTGGCAAACTCGTGATCTTCGATGCGCTCAACGAACAATACTTTCTCCGCGCCGATGCCTTTGCGAAGGAGTTTGGACTCAAGGCAGTCCTGAGAGGTTCCGGCCAGGAATACCAATTGCTCGATCCGATCGTGCGAACCGGTCGAACCATGATCTTGCCCGTGAATTTCCCAAAGCCACCCAACGTAGGAACCGTGGAGGCTGCCATCGATGTGGAACTCGAAGAATTGATGCACTGGGAACTCGCCCCCGAGAATCCCGCGCGACTCGCAAAGGCCGGCGTCCCATTCGTGCTCACCAGCCAAGGCTTGTCCGATAGCTCGGATTGGATCCCTCAAATTCGCAAAACGATCCAGCGGGGATTGGACCCCGCGGTCGCTCTCGCCGCCATCACCACCACTCCCGCATCCTTGCTCGAAGTGGAAAACCAAGTCGGGAAGATCGCTACCGGACATTGGGCCAACTTTGTGGTCGCCTCTGGTGATCTCTGGGACGAAAAAACCGAGATCGAAGAGGTTTGGGTTCGCGGCACCCGTCCGGCCAATGCATACAAGAGCGCCACCAACATCGATGGCACCTGGGAAATGCAGGTCCTCGAAACCAAAGGGTTCAATAACCAACCTTCGATATGGCCAACGCAAGCCCTGCTCGTGCTCAAGGACTCGGAAAAGAAGATCTCCGGCACCCTGGAATTGCCAGCACCCGCCGCCGAGCCAGCAGCACCCGCCGCGGCCAATGACGCAGACAAGCCACCCGAGCCAAAACCGGTAGAAGGCAAATCGGACGAAGCCAAAGAGGATCCGAAAACGACCCGCGGTGAACCGCACGATGCGGACAAGGACAAAAATAAAACCAAATTGAAGGAGCTTCGCTGGACAGATCATACGCTCAGCGCGACGGTTCCGAGCGAGCCCTTCAACAAGGACAAATCGGGCGTGGCTCAAATAGCGCTCGCGTGGCTGCCGCAACCGGGCTCATCGCAACCCTACCTCTTCGGCTCCATCCTTTGGCCGGACGGCACCGAGCAAATCGTTCGGGCCACCAAGAAGGTCGATGAACCCAAGAAGGATGATGCGACGAAAGAGGAATCGGCCGCCAAGGGTAAAGATGAGAAGAAGTCAAAGAGCGAGCCCAAGATTCTATCGAGCCTGCGTTATCCCTTCGCATCCTTCGGTCGAACATCGCCTCCTGAACTACACCCTCTCGTGGTCATTCAAAATACGACCCTTTGGACTTGCGGTCCCCACGGCGTGCTTCGCGATGCCGACATGATCATCCGAAACGGGATCATCGATGCGATCGGTGTCGATCTGCCTGTCCCACAAGGGGCGAAGGTGATCGATGGATCGAGATTCGAGATCAGTCCGGGCTTGATCGATTGCCACTCGCACATGGCGACCGACAGCGGCGTCAACGAAGCTTCTCAGGCCGTCACTGCCGAAGTTCGGATCGGGGACTTCATCAATGCCGAAGACGTCACCGTGTACCGCCAGCTGGCGGGTGGATTGACCGTCGCCAACATTTTGCACGGATCGGCAAACCCGATCGGCGGACAGAACCAAGTGATCAAGCTGCGATGGGGACACCCGTACAACGATCTGAAGTTCAAGGAGGCGCCGCCGGGCATCAAATTCGCGCTCGGCGAAAACGTGAAGCAGAGCAACTGGTCGGACAACCCCAATCCGCGCTATCCACAAAGCCGCATGGGTGTCGAGCAAATCTTCCGCGATCGATTCAATTCCGCCCTGGAATACCAGAAGACTTGGGATGCCTGGCTCGCGTCCCCCAATGGGCTGCCCCCTCGAAGGGATCTGGAACTCGAAGCGATCAGCGAGATCCTGCGCGGGGAACGCTGGATCCACTGCCACAGCTATCGCCAAGACGAGATCCTGGGACTCCTGCGGGTGCTCGACGAGTACCACATCCGAATTGGATCCTTGCAACACATCCTCGAAGGATACAAAGTTGCCGATGCCATCGCAAAACACGGCGCCACGGCGTCGTCATTCTCCGACTGGTGGGGCTACAAATTGGAAGTGGTCGATGCGATCCCGCACAACGGGGCCATCATGCACAACCAAGGTATCGTAGTCTCGTTCAATTCCGATGACGCCGAGCTTGGTCGCCACATGAATCACGAGGCTGCAAAGGCGATCAAGTATGGAGGCGTCGACCCGGTGGAGGCCCTCAAATTCGTGACGCTCAACCCAGCCATCCAATTGCGAATCGACAAATACGTCGGCTCGCTCGAGGTCGGCAAACATGCGGACTTTGCCATGTGGAACGGATCGCCATTGTCGCCACGATCCCGCTGCGAACAAACTTGGATCGACGGTCGCAAATACTTCGATCGCGCCGAAGATGCCGAAGTCCGATTGCGAGATGACCAACTCCATAGGGATCTCGTCCAAAAGATTCTCGATAGCGGCGAAGCCACCGGCGAGCGAAGCTCCCTCGCCGACGACCCCTCGCGGCTCTGGCCAAATCACGATGAATATTGCCACGACCATCACGATGACCGTCAGCATTTCCACGCCGATGAGGGAGCCGCAGGAGCCATGGAGGGAGCCCATGATCACGAATAGCCCAAACCATTTGCCGATCGACTCCGCCCATTCCCACCATCACCGCTTCGAGAAAAAACGATCTTCCATGAGTGTCCCAACCCACTTCCATCGCAACATCCTTCGAGCCATTGGTTTGGCATGGTGCCTTGCTGGGGTCACCGTCAGCGCGTCGGACCAGATCCCGGGCGCGAAGCAAAAGAACCCGATTTTGATCCGAAACGCGACGGTGCATACCGTCACCCAAGGGACCTTGCCCAGCACGAGCGTTCTCCTCAAGGACGGCAAGATCGCGGAGATCGGAGCCAATATCCAACCTGTCGACGGCTGCGAAATCATCGATGCTGCCGGTCAACATCTGTATCCCGGTTTGATGGACTCCTTCTCGGCCATTGGATTGATCGAAATCGATTCCATTCGCGCTTCGATCGACAATTCGGAAATGGGGACGATCAACCCCAACGTGCGAGCGGCGGTCGCAGTCAATCCGGATAGCGAAGCGATTCCCGTAGCCCGCGCCAATGGAGTGCTGTTCTCCCTGGTCGGTCCAGCCGGCGGACTCGTCTCCGGGAGAGCATCGGTCTTGCAAATGGACGGATGGACGTGGGAGGACATGACGCTCCGAGCGGATGTCGGCATGATGGTCAATTGGCCTCGGTTCGGAGGGGCAGCGGGCGGAGGACGCGGCGGGCGACGCCCAGGGCCCGACGCGACCGAACGGGAAGCCGACAACGCGGATCGACTTGAACCCCTGCATACCCTTTTCCGGGAGACTCGTGCCTACGCCGCAGCGAAAGCGGTCAACCCGAGCCTGGCAACCGATCTTCGCCTCGAAGCCATGATCCCCGTCGCCGAGGGACGCATGCCCATGATCGTGAATGCCAACTCGGTCAAACAGATTCAAACAGCGATCGCGTTCGCCAAGCAGCATTCTCTCAAGTTGATCCTGATGGGTGCGAGCGATGCCGTGCACTGCGCTGCACTGATCCGCGAAGCCAAGGTCCCCGTCATCGTATCCGGAGTTTATCGACTGCCGCCGCGGCGCGATGCCCCCTACGATGCGGCGTACGCGTTTCCTTCGCAGTTGCGGGCAGCCGGCATTCCTTTCAGCATCGCAAGCGATGGTCGGTTCGGCGCCTCCGGCGTTCGAAACCTTCCCTACCATGCATCCACTGCGGCCGGGTTTGGCTTGAGCCCAGACGACGCGATCCGCGCCATCACCTTGTCCCCGGCCGAGATCTTGGGTGTTGCCGATCGAGTCGGCTCGATCGACGCTGGCAAAGATGCAACCGTGTTTCTCTGCAACGGCGATATCCTCGAGACGCCAACTCAAGTGACCGCGGCATGGATCCAAGGCCGCAAAGTCGATCTGTCGAGCAAGCATACGCAGCTGTACGAGAAGTACAAAACCAAGTACGAACAGCAAAAATAACGGTCGATACGCCGAAAGCATCATTCCCTGGCTAACCAGCTAACCCTTAGGTAATCGACCTCGCTCCAGGATGAGAATCGATCCATTCTCCGACGAATCACTTCGGCTTGCTCGAATCCGGAACGGCTACCATGCCGGTGCGAGTTTGTCTCCTCCTTCACCATCTAAGAAATCGAACAGCCCGTGACTTCGCCATCGCAAACCTTGTTGGAACTCGAAGCGAACTTCGCCATCGCGGACCGACTTCGTTTTGATCTCCACGAGAGTGGTCTGATCGTTGGACAGGCGGCGTTCGGGGGTGGCGAAGGGCAGTTCTTTCTGCACGGAGCGCACGTCACGCATTTCCAGCCCACGCGAACAGCCCATCCTCTTTTGTTCATGAGCAGCGAGTCGTTGTTCGCGAACGACAAAGCCATTCGCGGCGGCATTCCGATTTGTTTTCCATGGTTTGGCCCGTCGGCCAATCCGGGCCAGCCCGCGCACGGCTGGGCCCGCTTGGCGAACTGGCACGTCTCCAGCACCAGCGCGACCGACGATTCGGTCACGGTTGTCCTGGAAACCTCGAGCGAGCCATTCCACCTGCGGTACCGCATTCGATTCGGTCATGACCTGACGACCGAGTTGACGGCGACCAACCGATCCGATCACGAAGTGACCTGCGAAGTCGCGTTGCACACCTATTTCGCCGTCGGTGACATCGATGCAGTTTCGGTTCATGGACCGTTGGAGGAGTTGCCTTTCCTGGATCAACTCACGGGCGAAACGCGTCCCGCAACGGGCGAGTCGATTCGCTTTACCCAGGAGACCGATCGCGTATATCAAGGCGAAGCGCCGGCGATCTTGCTGATGGACGATTCGTGGAATCGCACCATCGAGATCACCTCGGCGGGTTCTCATTCGACGGTGGTCTGGAATCCATGGCTTGCCAAATCGCAGCGCATGCTCGACTTCGGCGACAATGAATATCGTTCGATGGTTTGCATTGAGACCGCGAACGTGAAGGAACGCCGCATCGTCTTGGGCCCGAACCGAACCTCGACAACGCGAGTGACCCTAAGTCTCCGCTCTCCCCGTACATCGGTCCTCTAGTCCGTCGCTGCAGGGAAATCCTCTGGAATATACTTCCCGACGACGAGAACACATCCTGTTAGCGGCGTCGCCATGAAAAGCCCTACTGGCCACCGAACATTGTTGCGGAATCTTTCTCCAAAATTGAATAGTCAAGAACCGTTGGCTTGAGATCCACGATTGCAACTATCGAAAAATTCAAAGGGATGGTAAAATGATGCGTTGGCCCCGAGGGAGGTCTTTTGCTTTCTGAGCATTGAGGAGGACCCGTGCATGAGTTTTGGAATCGTTTAACTCGAGATTGGTCCAGCGCGTTGCGTCAAGTTGCGCGCTTAAAAGTCGCTGCAAAACCGTGTTTCGTAGAACCGCCGCTCCGCGCGGAGCTTTACAGTGTCGAACAACTCGAACGCCACGCCAAAGCGATTGCGGCTTTGCACGAGGTCGTACCAGGGCGGAGTCCCGACGATCTTTTGGAGCGGCTGGCGGAGAACAAGCGGCTGATCACCGAAACCTATGACT
>JBKDPB010000082.1:0-3925 GCA_046342615.1 Planctomycetota bacterium
ATCTCTCTTGGAAGGATCGACTGCCGCTTGGCCGCAACCCCCGCCGTCATTCTTATCAAGTTGTAGGCGAGTAGTTTCATCCAGAATTCGGTGTTGACCATCGGTGGCGACTTGCACCTCATGAAATCCATGTTTAGGTGCATCCTGGCTTGACACGGCCCGATCGCAGCATCCACGAAGCATCCAGTTCCCAGATGGAGCAAGGCTACCACACGAGCGATCGGGAACCCCAAGCCCGGCTTTTGGGCGGTATGTTGGGGATAGATGGCTTGATTCTTCGGCGTATCGGGCATTTTGAAGGTAAAGCCATCGATCAGCACGGTGTTGCGATTCTTCCATCGCCAAGACTCATCCCGGCTTTCCAGGACGAGCGATGCAATCCGCATTGAGAGTTCACGTATTGCGGATGCTTTGAGCTTGGCTCTTGCGTAGCAGTAGCCCCCCGTATTGGCATGGGGGGCATTTCGACCTACTTGGATCAAGAAGTTCGAGATTCTTGCAACGGCAGCTTGGCACGTGGCGTCGTTACAATGCATGTCCTTGTTCTTCTACTTCCCGGAAGTGTCTCTCGCATAGCCGCGGGGACGCAGAGTCGAACCAACATCCTATACGGATGGCTACTCGGGATCCATCGGAAAGGAACTGCTTTTTTCTCTGCGTCTTCGCGTCTCCGCGAGAGCCTTCGCGGCTACGGCTGCGTCCCGGCAGCTGAAGTCGTTCATCGGGCGAGAAGTCCGTTGGACGAATGGCCTTCACGCACCTCTGCCGTCCGTCGATCCGCGAGCGTTCGCTAGCAGCAGGCAACGCTGAGGGTGCGGATCTGCGATCAGTCCAGTTGCCCAACCAAGAGACAATAGCCGTCGGGGTCGTGGATCCGCAACTCGCCCGCCGGCATGTAAAACCTGGGCACTATCTCGAAAACCGCCGCGCCGTTGGGAGGCGGGGATTCGATCCCTTCCATCGGAGGCATCCCGCCGTCAGGGATGCCTTGATCGAGGAGGTGGTCCCGCAAACTCCGGACATCCATGGAGTACAGATAGAACAGAACCGCTTGCTGACTGGCATCGACCGGCGCGCTGGCGCGAGCGAACATCATCTGCGCTCGGTGCGATCGAAGGTCCGCCCAACGCGTCACTCCCTGCTCGCCGGTAAATCGACTGACACATTCAAACCCGAGCAACGCGTAGAAGGCCACCGTGCGCTCGACGTCGACGACATGGACCATCGGTGCGCCGCGATAGATGGCGGCATGGAGGGGACCTTCGGGTTGGTTCGTGCTCGACATAGGTGCTCTCAGTGGGAGCCTTGCTCCAGCTCGGTGTAAAACATGGCGTCGGGATGAATCCGCTCGCGTTTCATGTGGTCGATATGATCCGATACGCCTGGCAACCGACCTATCCAGGGCAAGACAATCAACCAGATGCTGACCAACAGCGTCGAGAGAATCAAAAGGTTTCGCTGATTGCGTCGGGTCGCCTTCACGTTTATTTGCCCATAATTTCTTTGACTTTGTCTCCATACAAGACGCCGAACATGAGATAGGCCATGGCCAGTGAGAGGATCATGCTCCAGGCTTGACCGATCAAATACAGCGCGAGCGGTTTTCCGCCGCGCAGGACCGGCCATAACTGACGGAAATCGGTTTCCAGCCCAAAGGCGACAAAGGCCAGACAAAACAACCATGTGCGAAATGGAGAAGTGATTTCCTTGGTGATCGTGTCGGCAAGGAGCCCTTGGTACTGCGTGAAATACGGCAGGAAAGAGAAGACGATCGATGCCCCAATGAAGCCGAGGATGAATTTGGGAAATCGCTTCCAGATCTCTGTCACACCGACTCGTTCGCTGGCTCCATCACTCCCGTAGCGGGACGCCCAGTAGGCGGCTACGGCAAACGCGATGACACCGATCAAGACGTTCTGAATCATCTTGACCGTATTGGCCACGGTGGCCGCTTCATCTCCCAGGATCGCACCCGCTGCCGCAACGGCGCCGGTCGAGTCGATGGTCCCTCCCATCCAGGCCGCGCCCACCCATTTATCCATGCCGCTCCACAAAACGATTTGTGGTTGCAGGACCATCATGATCGCGGTGAACAGCAGGGATACTCCAATCGCATAGGAAACCTCCTCCTTCTTCGCGCGGCATGCGGCTCCCGTTGCAA
Source organism: Planctomycetota bacterium (assembly GCA_046342615.1). Lineage (GTDB taxonomy): Bacteria > Planctomycetota > Planctomycetia > Pirellulales > Pirellulaceae > JBKCUI01. Next base: position 2,162 of record JBKDPB010000082.1, read on the forward strand.
TCGCAGCAGACACACCGCAAACCGACATGTCCGCCGAAATGACCATATTCAAACTGGGCGACGAGATTTTCAGGATCCGCTGACCAAACCAGAAGGTCGTCACCAGGACAATCGGAGTGACCAGCCACGAGGTGTAGATCCCTGGCGGTCCCAATGCGACCAGCTTTCCAAACAGCACCTCCGCGCCGAAAATGACCAGGGCTACTTTGATGATCGAATCCCCCATCAACATCGGTTTGAGCCAAACGGGCACACCGACGGTGTTGCTGATGAGCAACCCGAGCAGCAACGCCCAGAGTACATACTCGAGGTTGTAGTATTTGACGGTCTCCTGAGATGCCATCACGAACGCCAGCACCCCCAAGGTGAACACGATGGTGTAGCCGATGAAAAAAGGGCCGAGGGGCACTCTTTTGAAGAGGGCGATCGGCAGCAGGAGCAGCCCGGCGACGAGCCACGTAGCGGCAACCGCTCGCCCGAGAAAGGAGGTCTCTCCCGATTTGGACTTGGCGTAGAATGCTTTTGTAGGATCTTGGCCCCAGGCTTCCAGTTTCGGAAACCAGCCTTTGGCCCGATTGACGACTTTGGGTTTGGTCGTTGGATTGCCCGGATCCGGTTCGTGGCGGACTGCGAAGGATGCGATTGCAAGGGCAAGGGCACCGACCGCGATCAGGAGCCAGTCTTCGTGGAAGGAACGCTCGTGTTTCATGGGAGCGATTGTTACGAATTTGAAGAAACCCTGCTATGGGGGACTTGATCCCGAATCGAACCAGCCGATCGCAGATCCTCATGCTCGCGCGACGGATGGCTGCAGAAGCGATGCTTGCAAGGCTTGAGGGATGATCTCCAGTGAAAAACGTGTGAATGCCCCTGGATCTGCCCCGCGAGGAAACTCGCCATCCACATGAATCGGAACGGGAACCGGCGACGCGACTTCGATGCGTCGGCATCGCTTTCGCTGCACCTCGGGATGATTCCGCGGCAGAACTCCACGGAGCATGGCGGGGAAGTGCCACGCCAACTCCCGACGGCTCAATCGCCCCAGGCGAAGGACCTCGAAAAGGCCGTCCGACAAATCGGCTTGTCCATGAAGCGGGTAGCTCCCCTCGCGTTTTCCAATCGCCGCGCTCATCAAGAGCGTTTCCGTTTCGATCTTGGCATCGCCATCAAACGATACGCTGATCCCCTGAGGTCCATAGCTGGGTCCGAGTTGTCGCAGGAGGGCCAACGTGTACCGCATGCGTGCGGGAATACGAAGCATTTGGCGCGCGCGGCGAGCGATCTCGCCGGAGAAACCCAGCCCCGCGACATTGGCGAAGTACCGGCACCCGCCCTCCCATCGCAAACAACCCGCGTCCACGCGCAACGGCGTGGTGGGATCGGTTGGATCGTTGCGGGTGAACGACGCCGCGTAATCGTTGGCGGTGCCTGCGGGAATCAATCCGAGAATCGACTGATTGTCGAGGTTGCGCAGTATTCCGTTGAGCACTTCATGAATCGTCCCATCGCCACCCACCGCGACAATCCAACGGAATCCTCGCAGGCTTGCCTCGTAAGCCAACGCCTCGGCGTGCCCCGCCCCACGCGTTTCCTCCCAAACACACTTCGCTCCGAATGAGCCCTCGACGAGCCGCTTCTTGCGCTGGATCCGTCCCGCTCGCGGGTTGGCGATCATGTAGACCGATTCGCTCTCTGCGACCATGCTGGATACCCCGCCACCTCTGTTCCTATCGCTTGCAGCGATTCCCGGGCCAGTATAGCGTA